>JAYORG010000003.1:133589-162964 GCA_038123275.1 Rickettsiales bacterium
CTTACGGTTTATGCTCATAAAATCTAAAAAAGCTGTTCGCTTTTTTTTAACGATTACCAGAGATAAACCTTACGGTTTATGCTCATAAAATCTAAAAAAGCTGTTCGCTTTTTTTTAACGATTTTATCCTAAAAACAACCATTGGTTGTTTTTTTAACGGTTCCCAGGCATAAATCATAGATTTATGGCCGTAAAACCTAAAAACAACCATTGGTTGTTTTTTTAACGGTTCCCAGGCATAAATCATAGATTTATGGCCGTAAAACCTAAAAACAACCATTGGTTGTTTTTTTAACGGTTTTACCCCTTGCGATCAGCAATCATTTGTTTGATAGAACCGATGGCTTTGGCTGGGTTTAGGCCTTTAGGGCATGTATTGGTGCAATTCATAATTGTATGACAACGATAAAGCTTAAATGGATCTTCCATTCCATCTAATCTAGCCGCTGTTTCCTCATCACGAGAATCGGCAATAAAACGATAAGATTGCAATAATGCAGCAGGCCCTAAATATTCATTACCATTCCACCAATAACTCGGACATGATGTCGAGCAACATGCACATAAAATACATTCATAAAGACCATCCAATTTTTCTCTATCCTCAGGGCTTTGTAATCTTTCTTTTTGATTATTATCAACATCAGGAGCTTGCAACCAAGGCTTAACAGACTTATATTGCTCATAAAAATGCGTTAAATCAGAAACCAAATCCTTAACTACAGGCATATGTGGCAATGGATATATCTTAATAACATCACCACAATCAGAAACAGACTTAGTACATGCTAAAGTATTAGTGCCATCAATATTCATGGAACAAGAACCACAAATACCTTCACGACAAGATCTTCTAAAAGTAAGAGAGCTATCTTGCTCACTTTTAATTTTAATTAAAATATCAAGAACCATCGGGCCACATTTATCAAGATCTATTTCAAAACTATCAATATGTGGGTTCTTTTTAGCTTTATCCTCAGGATCAAAACGATAAACCTCAACTGTTTTTATATTTTTAGCTCCCTTGGCAGCTTTATATTTTTTACCTGCCTTCTTATCAATTTGTGAATTTTTTGGTAAGCTTAATTGTACCATGGCTTTAATATAATTTATTTAATAAACACGTTTCTTAGGAGGAAAAGCCTGAACATCATTGCTCTTTGGCTTTAATGTCACTTCACGATAATTAATTTTAACTTTCCCCTTTTTATCCAAATCAGTAAGACTATGCTTCATCCATTTTTTATCATCTCTATCTTTATAATCCTCTCTAGCATGAGCACCTCTACTTTCTTTTCTATTTAAAGCAGAAGTAATAGTAACTAAAGCTTGAGATCTTAAGTTATCCAGCTCTAAAGCTTCAACCAAATCACTATTCCAAACTAAACCACGATCTGAAATTTTGATATCAGAAAATTTATCATAAATTTTCTTCATTGCTTCAACGCCTTTTTTCATGGTCTTTTCTTCTCTAAATACAGCAGCATGATCTTGCATACATTTTTGCATTTCTAGCCTCAAATCAGCAACATTAGTTTTACCGATAGAATGCCTAACTTTATCTAACCTTTCAACAGCTTCAAGACCAGTACTTGAATCAAAATATTCATGAGGCGTATTTGGCTTAATAACTTGCGCAGCTCTAATTGCAGCACTGCGACCAAATACTACCAAATCTAATAAAGAGTTAGATCCAAGTCTATTAGCACCATGCACTGAAACACAAGCAGCTTCACCAATGGCCATTAAACCAGGAACAACTTCTAATTTACCTTTATTTAAATTTACAACTTCACCATGAACATTAGTTGGAATACCACCCATATTATAATGAACAGTAGGAATAACCGGAATAGGCTCTTTTGTTACATCAACCCCAGCAAAAATCTTAGCACTTTCAGAAATACCTGGAAGCCTTGCATTTAATATCTCTGGATCCAAATGATCTAAATGTAAATAAATATGATCTTTATTTGGACCAACTCCTCTACCAGCATTAATTTCCATGGTCATTGAACGAGAAACCACATCTCTACTAGCCAAATCTTTTGCACTTGGCGCATATCTCTCCATAAATCTTTCACCCTCAGAGTTAACCAAATAACCACCCTCACCTCTAGCTCCTTCTGTAATTAAGCAGCCAGCACCGTAAATCCCGGTTGGATGAAATTGTACAAATTCCATATCTTGAAGAGGCAATCCAGCTCTAAGAACCATAGCATTACCATCTCCTGTACAAGTATGTGCTGAAGTGGCAGAAAAATATGCTCTACCATATCCGCCAGTTGCCAAAACAACACTATGAGCCTTAAATCTATGCAAAGTTCCATCAGTTAAAGATAAAGCTATAACACCCTTACAAACTCCATCCACCATAATTAAATCAATGGCAAAATATTCAATAAAAAATTGAGCTTTATGCTTTAAAGATTGCTGATAAAGTGTATGCAAAATAGCATGACCAGTTCTATCAGCTGCAGCACAAGTTCTCTGCGCTGCGCCACCTTCACCATACTCTTTAGTCATTCCACCAAATGGTCTTTGATAAATTTTACCTTCTTTTGTTCTTGAAAATGGAACCCCATAATGCTCTAATTCAATAATAGCCTCTGGAGCTTCGCGACACATATATTCAATTGCATCTTGATCACCCAACCAATCAGAGCCTTTTACTGTATCATACATATGCCATCTCCAATCATCTTCACCCATATTTCCAAGAGCAGCAGAAATACCACCCTGAGCTGCAACAGTATGTGAACGAGTTGGAAAAACTTTTGTAATACAAGCAGTTGACAAGCCTTTTTGAGCCATGCCAAAAGTTGCTCTAAGACCAGCTCCTCCTGCACCAACTACTAGCACATCAAATTCATGATCAGTTACCTTATAATTTCCTAATGTTTTTTCAGTCATATTCTTTTAAATCTAAGTTCATAGTGCTTACACAAAAAAACAATTTTCGTAAGTCCCATTTAAAATTAACCAACCATATGTAATCTTATTATGGCAATAATTGCTGCAACTCCAGCAGTTATTGAAATAAAATTAACTAATATTATATAAAAATGTCTTTGAAACTTATTAGGAATATAATCTTCAATTATTACCCTCATTCCCAAACTGCCATGATATAATGAAAAGGCAATAAAAATAATTCCCATAAAAGTATTTAAAGGGTAAGCAAAAAATATCGGCATATAATTTACCGGATCCTGAACAATTTGCAATATAGATAACACTAACCAAATTATTATTGGTAATAATCCGATAGCCGAAATTCTTTGCATTATCCAATGATGAGAGCCTGTTTTGGTTGATGGGGCTATTTTCATAACTAATTATAAATTTATTTATATATACGCAACTCTAAATAAAGAAAACAAAAGCAAAACTTGCTAAAGTTAAAAATAATGATACCGCTAATACCACAACTCCAGTTTTTCTAACAGTTTCAATTTCAAAGCCCTTACCTATGTCCCAAAATAAATGCCTAATTCCATTACATAAATGATAATAAAGTGCAAAAGACCAAAGAAACATCACAAAATAGATTGCTACTTTTGTAACAATACAATCACATTCATAGCTCTGATCAATAATATTAACCTGATAGGTATAATAAGAAATTAATATACAAAGTAATACCACTCCCAAATAAAGTGCAACACCAGTAAGACGATGCAATATAGAGGTTAAAGAGGTTATTTGTGGCTTATAAATTTGAATATGTGGAGATAATGGTCTCTTATCAGTCATTATATTTTTTAATTTAAACTAGAAAATTACAATGTTATGCCATATTAATAAGCTGATAAATATAATATTTCAACAACAAAATATTTAAGAAGTGAAATCATTAATTTTTAATATTACTCAAAGCAATGTTAAAGGCGGAATGGAAAAAGTTTTTGTAGATTATGCACAAATTCTTAACAATTCTAATTTTAAAATCATATGTCTTACTTCTAAATCATTTCCCGATAATAAAACCTTAGATAAAGAAAAAATACAAAGGATAAACTTCAATATAAAAGGTCATTTTGATGTTTTAGCAACAATTAAATTATTCATTTTAATTAAGAAATATAAACCTTCACTAATAATTGCTCATAATGGCAGAGCCTTTGGAGTGTTAAATCTTTTAAGAAAAATATTTAAAATAAGAACTAAAATCTTGGCAGTCAGCCATGGCGGCAAAGTAAAAAGACTTCTTAACTTTAATTACGCAATTGGAGTTGCTAATCATGTTACAAATAATATTAAAAAACATAATTTTAAAGGAGAAACACAAACCATATATAATGGCATTAAAATAGTAAAATCCAAAAAAATCCAAAAAAATAATAAAATTTTTACCTTTGGAGTAATGTCAAGGCTTTCAATAGAAAAAAATATTCAAATTACCATTAAGTCTTTTGCTAATTTTGTACAAAAAGTTAATAAAAATTCTAATTTAATAATTGCTGGCGAAGGAGAAGAAAAAGAAAAACTACTAAAATTAACTAAAAATCTAAAAATTACAGATAAAGTTAAATTTATTGGCTGGATAGATAATCAAGAGAAATTCTTCAATCAAATAGATATTTTTATTCAAAGCTCTACTAAAGAGTCATTTGGCATCTCTATCATTGAAGCTTTTAATTATTTTTGCCCTGTAATAGCATCAAATATTCAAGGTCCTAAAGAAATAATTGCAAATAATAAAACCGGGTTTTTATTTGACCCAAATAGTGAAAAATCTTTATTTTTAAAAATGAAGAACTCATATCAAAAACAAGATTCACTAAAAGAAATTAGCAAAAATGCTCATAAAACTTTAATAGAAAAATTCAGTTATGATACAATGGCCAAATCTCTGACTAAATTTATAAATTCAATATTGACTTCAAAGTAATAAATTGGTTAAATTGCGCTAAGCTCTATTTACTTGAAGTAAAATAGACAAAATAAACATTGTACATTTTGGATCTTCAATAGGGCCTAAACATGAAAATAACTAAAAGGAATTTTTTAAAAAAATTAGTAATTACTACTGGTGTTATAGGTGGGTCAGCTTTGATTTATCAAAAAACTGGTAAATTTTTATTTAAAAAAAACCAATCATTAATCAAAAAAGGAGAAAACATGCCTATCTCATTACCAGAACTACCATATGGACGAAGCGAATTAGCGCCTCATATATCAGAAGAAACCCTAAACTTTCATTATGGCAAACATCATAACGCTTATGTTGTTAACTTAAACAAACTAATAGAAGGCACTGATCTTGCTTCTAAATCTCTAGAAGAAATTATTAAAATATCAGCAGCTGATTCTTCTAAAGCTGGCATCTTTAATAATGCCGCACAAGTTTGGAATCATACTTTCTACTGGAATTCCATGAAACCTAATGGTGGCGGAGAACCAAGTGGCAAAGTTTTAGCTAAAATACAAGCAGATTTTGGATCTTATGAAAATTTTGCCAATGAATTCAAAAATGCTGGTGCTACTCAATTTGGCTCTGGTTGGGCTTGGCTGGTCTTAGAAAATAATAAATTAAAAATTGTCAAAACAGCAAATGCTGATACCCCACTAACTACCAATGCAAAGCCTCTACTTACAATGGATGTATGGGAGCATGCCTATTATCTAGACTATCAAAATGCTCGTCCAAATTATATGGGAGTATTTTTAGATAAGTTAGCTAACTGGGATTTTGTTGAAAAAAATTTAAATTCTTAAAAATACTAAATGAGAACAGCACAAGTCAAAAGAGATACCAAAGAAACAAAGATCGACGTTAAAGTTAATCTTGATGGAAGTGGCAAGCATAACATCAATACCGGTATTGGCTTTTTAGATCACATGATAGAACAAATTTCTTGTCATAGCTTAATTGACATTGACATGAAAATCGACGGTGACTTACATGTCGATTTTCATCATGTCACTGAAGATTCCGGTATTGCTCTTGGAAATGCCATTAAAAAAGCTCTAGGTGATAAAAAAGGTATTAATAGATTTGCTTTTTTCTATGTTCCTATGGACGAAACTTTAACTAGAATTGTAATTGACATATGTGGACGTGCCTATCCAGTCTGGAATGTTGATTTGAAAATTGAAAAAGTTGGGTCCATGGACACAGAATTATTTCGTGAATGGTTTTTTGCTTTCGCCAATGCCTTAGGTGCCAACTTACATGTAGAAAATCTTTACGGAATTAATAGTCATCACATTGTTGAATCTTGCTTTAAAGGTTTAGCTAAATCTCTTAGAATAGCTGTTAGCATTGATGAAAGAAAATCTGGACAAGTATCTTCTACCAAAGGAGTTCTTTAATGGATTTATTAACAAAAATTGCCAATAATAAAAATATTAAAAAACCGGTAATCTACGGATTAACCGGTTTTTCTTTAAATGAAGAAGAAAAAGAATTTTTTAAAAATTCTGGCCCAATAGGTTTTATTTTATTTGCTAGAAATATTAAAAATAAACAACAAGTTAAAGAATTAACCGATTCCTTAAGAGATTTAATGAAAGGCGAAATTCTAATCCTAATTGACCAAGAAGGAGGAAGAGTCGCACGCTTAAACGCCAATAATGAAGAATGGGATAAATACCCTGCAGCCTCTTATTTTGGAGATAAATATCAAGATGGTCATAAAGAAAAAGCCAAGAAAGAATGCTTTGAAAATTATCAAAAAATAGCACAAGATCTACAAGAAATTGGCATCAATGTAAATTGTGCCCCTCTAATAGATGTTCTTACGGACAAAACTCATGACATTATTGGCGACAGAGCCTACGGCAAAGATATTGACCAAATTTATGATTTAGCAAATGAAGTTTGTAAAGGGTTGCTAGCTAACGAGGTTTATCCTGTTATTAAACATATTCCAGGGCATGGGCGTGCTACCCTAGATAGCCATGAAGCTTTACCTATTGTAAATACATCCTTAGAAGAACTAGCTCAAACAGATTTTATTCCTTTTTGCAAATTAAGAGATGCTAAATTTGCCATGACTGCCCACATTCTTTATACTTCTATTGATAAAGATCTACCAGCAACTATTTCTAAAACAGTAATTGACCTAATCAGAAATAAAATTGGTTTTAAAAATATTCTAATGAGCGATGATTTATCAATGAAAGCCCTACCCGGCTCATTTGCATCTCGTACTAAAAACACAATTGAAGCTGGATGTGACATAGTCTTGCATTGCAATGGCAATATGAAAGAAATGCTAGAAATTGACCAAAATTTACCTTTAATAAGTGACCAATTAATTAAAAAATTAATAAAATGACAAATTTTCTTTATAAAAATGATCTTCCATCTGATTTAAACTTAGGAACATCCATCGCCATTGACACAGAAGCAATGGGCTTAAAAAACAGCCGAGATCGCCTATGCATTGTTCAACTATCTAGTGGAGATGGTGATGCTCATTTAGTTCAATTTGAAAAAGATAAAATAAATGCACCGATTTTAACCAAACTTTTACAAGATAAGAATATTTTAAAAATATTCCATTATGCCAGATTTGATGTAGCAATATTAAAACACGCCTTAAAGGTTAATATAAATAATATCTACTGCACTAAAATTGCTTCAAAATTATGTAGAACTTATACTGATAATCATGGCTTAAAAGTTTTGGCTGAAGAACTAGCTAAAGTTGAGTTATCCAAAAAACAACAATCTTCTGACTGGGGCAATAAAGAAATAACCGAACAACAAATAAAATATGCCGCCTCTGATGTTCTCTATCTACATGAAATTAAAAATAAACTAAATGAAATGCTAAAAAGAGAAGGAAGATATGAATTAGCTCAAAAATGTTTTAATTTTATTCAAACACGCTGCGATCTTGATTTAGAAGGTTTTGATTTCGATATTTTTAGGCATTAGTTTAACTACAAACTAGATACTTTTTGAATTCTGGCTTTGCCATTATAATAAGGAGTCAATGACTCCTAAGATATAAATTACTTCCTCTTAAACAACTTCCCAATGATAGAAACTAATCCTCTTTTAGACTGTACAATATAAACCATATTTAAATCTCCCCAAGTATTAACAATAGTTCTAATACGATCATGAATTGGGTCTACAGCAATAATAATTGAAAGTAACTTTCCTGTAATAGCAGCCGGGATAGAAAAGGCGCTATACATACTAGTAAGCATTATTAATGATGCACTTGGAACAGCAGCTGTACCAACCGAAAGACCAACGGCAGTTAGTACAACCCACCAAAAAGTAACATCTATTCCAGACAAGCTTGCTGCTAAAAGAAAATAAACTACCAAACTAATGCTAGTTCCATCCATATTAAATGTAGCGCCAATTGGCATTAAAGCCCTGTTATGCCCCCTATCCTTCATATCTTTATCAACATTTAAAGACTGAGCAGCTTTAATATTAGTTGCTAAAGTTGCCATACTAGAAGCAGTTGTGCCAGCTGTTGCCATAACTGGCAAAGCCTTCTTTAAAAATGAGCCATAAGTTTCACCCTTAATACCAAAACAAAGTATTTTTCTTACCAATGGCATAACAAAAAACTGATAAGAAAAAAGAATAGCAGCATAAAAACCAATAAACTGTCCTAGGTCAGCAAAGAATTTGAACCCTCTAACATTTAATATTTCTAAGAAAGCACTGTAAACTGCTAAAGGTGCCATTAATAAAATGGCCATTAAAACAAAAAATATAACCCTATCAACAAAATTAATTAAAGTAAGCGAGTAATCAATGTTGGTTTTAGTTTTAGAAGCATTTTTATATTCATCTTTTAATCCACGAATAATAGATGAGCGATCTAAACAGTTACAACCTAAAATCTTAACTAAAATAGCACAAATATTCTTAGCTAAAATAACAAAAACTCCATGCAAGATATATCTAAAAACAAAAGATGCACCAAGGCCAATAATCATAACCCATATAACTAAAGGTATACCATCTGGCGCCGTCTTGCTAAATGCTATAGATTCAGTTCCAGTAAGCAATGGAGATATGGTCTCCTGAAATGGAAATAAAGGAAAAATACTAAAGGCGTAAACATTAGCTATAAATGTCGATAAGACATAAAGCACTATAATATCAGCTAATAAAATAAAAAATTTAGAAGCTTTACCACTAGGAGATCTAAAAAATACACTAAACATAGAAGCCCCAATTACTGGAAAAATCCATTTCTTAAGAGGTGCAAAGAAAAGACTTTTTAAATCTTTATAAGTTTGAGATTCCAACTCAACACCAATTAAATGAGAAACCACTGCCAAAGCTACAGCAGTCAGCAAAAGAAAAGTTATAATAATTGAAAATAAATTTTTATTAGACACAGTTTTCTTTGTCATGATTAATTTTATAATTAATTTGAATAATGATTTGAAAAACCAAATGTAAGTTTACTAAAAAAATTGTCAATTAACTATTTATCTTAGATAAAAAATTTGTATTCTTTTGATTATTAACCAGTTTACAAATATGAACTGGTTAATAATGAAATTGCCAGAAAATAAAAAAGCCTCTTGTAATAAACAAATTTTGCCTTTATTATCATGACTTCACTAAAAAAATAAGAAACTAACTGGCTAATTTAAAATGCAAAAATTTACAACATTAACAGCTATTGGAGCACCGCTAGATCTAATCAATATTGACACCGACATGATTATTCCTAAGCAGTTTCTCAAAACTATTCAAAGAACTGGCCTTGGAAAAAGCTTATTTTTTGAAATGAGGTATGATGAAAATGGCAATAAAATTAATGATTTTGTTCTTAATAAAGAAGAATATAAAAATGCTAAAATTTTAATTGCAGGTGATAATTTTGGCTGTGGATCAAGCAGAGAACATGCGCCTTGGGCACTGTTAGATTTTGGCATTAGATGTATTATTGCTCCATCTTTTGCTGATATTTTTTATAATAATTGTTTTAAAAATGCTATTTTACCAATAAGGCTAGATAAAAAAATAGTTGATAATCTATTAAAACAAGCTCAAACACCACAAGAATTTACTATTAATTTGCAAGATAATAAAATTATCACAGCAAATGGAGAAAAAATTAATTTTGAAATTGACAATTTTAGAAAGAAATGTCTAATTGAAGGCTTGGATGATATTGCTCTTACTTTACAAAAAGAAGATCAAATCAATAAATTTGAATCAAAAGATAAACAAGAATTACCTTGGTTATATTAATAAATAACTAACTAAAATTTAAGGAGAATTATGACAATATTAAAAGGGAAAAAAGGGTTAATCATGGGTGTTGCCAATAATAGATCAATCGCCTGGGGAATTGCACAAGAAGCTAGAAAATATGGTGCCGATTTAGCTTTTACCTACCAAGGTGAAGCTTTACAAAAAAGGGTTGAGCCATTGGCTAAATCTCTTGATTCAGATATTGTTTTACCATGTGACGTCACAGATCAAAATTCAGTTGATGAAGTTTTTAAATCTTTAGAAAAAACATGGGGAAAGCTAGACTTTCTAGTTCATGCTATTGCTTATTCTGATAAAGATGAGCTTAGAGGAAGATATGTTGATACTACAAAAGAAAATTTTCTTAATACTATGAATATTTCTACTTATTCCTTAGTTGTAGTGACTAGAGGGGCTGAGAATTTAATGAAAAAAGCTGGTGGTGGCAGCATAATTACCTTAAGTTATTATGGAGCTGAAAAAGTTGTTCCACATTACAATGTTATGGGTGTTGCTAAAGCTGCCTTAGAATCAAGTGTTAAATATCTAGCTGTTGATCTTGGAAAAGAAAATATCAGAGTTAATGGTATTTCGGCTGGACCAGTTAAAACATTAGCAGCAAGTGGTATTGGTGACTTTAGATACATATTTAAATGGAATGAATATAACTCACCTCTTAAAAAGAATATTACCCTAGAAGAAGCTGGAGGCTCAGCGGTATTTTTACTTAGCGATCTTTCCAATGGCGTAACTGGCGAAACAATGCATGTTGATGCTGGCTATCATGTTGTTGGCATGAAAGCCATTGATGCTCCTGATATTGCTCTAATAAAAGACTAATATATTATTTGATGCATTTTGGACATAATCCTTTTTTAGTAATAATATCTTCTCCATCTGGCGCTGGTAAAACTACTTTATGCAGGATGATTGTCCAAAATGATCAAAATTCTAAACTATCTATATCATCTACAACTAGACAAAAAAGATCTAAAGAAATTGAAGGCAAAGACTACTTTTTTATTTCTAAATCACAATATCAAGATCTAGTCAATAAGGAAGAATTTTTAGAGCATGCCAAAATATTTAATAATTTTTATGGCACACCTAAAAAAAATGTAATAAATGAACTAAATAATGGCAATGATGTCCTATTTGACATTGACTGGCAAGGTGCTAGACAAATTTTACAAAAATTTAAGAAAGAAGATGTTCTAACAATCTTTATACTCCCTCCTTCAATGAAAATATTACAAGAAAGATTAAGAAGCCGAGCTCAAGATAGCGAAGAAGTTGTTATAGCAAGAATGCAAGAAGCTAAATCAGAAGTTAGCCATTATGGTGAATATGACTTTATTCTAGTTAACGAAAATATTGACGAAACCTATCAAAAAGTTAAATCAATTATTAATTGCCACAGAATTAAAAGATCCAAACAAAATGACATCAAATCATTTGTAGCCAATCTATTAGAGAATTAATATGGAATTATTAATCAGCTATTTTGACCTAATATTAAACTACCTAGTAGCTTTTATTGAAAAAATTGGCTATCTGGGTATTTTCATTGGCATGTTTTTAGAAAGCAGCTTTTTTCCAATGCCAAGTGAAATAATCATGATTCCAGCCGGAGTTTCGGCCGCAACTGGCAATATGAACATCTATTTAGCAATATTAGCAGGAACTGGAGGAAGTTTATTTGGAGCTTTACTTAATTATTTCCTAGCAATTTCATTTGGTAGATCAATTTTATTTAAAATTGGTAAATATTTCTTTATGAGCCCTAATAATATTATCAAAATAGAAGAATATTTTAACAAACATGGTTCAATTTCAACTTTTATTGGACGCTTAATTCCTGGAGTTCGTCAATATATCTCCTTGCCAGCTGGAATTGCTAGAATGAATTTAATTAAATTTTCAATCTACACCACTCTTGGCGCCTTCATCTGGTGTACAATTCTAGCTTATTTAGGGTTTTTAATTGGAGAAAATCAAGATCTCATTAAAGAATGTTTACATTTCTTAATTATTATCTGCTTATTAATTTGTAGCATAGTAGGCTTTATTTATATCAAGCTTAATAAAAAAAAGAGCTTTAATATCTCTTAAGTTATGGATTTCTTACCCAAGCTGTCCAAGAATATGCTTCAAATGAAGCAGCAATATTAACTCCATTAATTGCAAAACCTCTCTTATTTACCTCAGAATTGTTTGGAGAAAAAGACCAACTAAGATCAGAAATTTGATCTCCTGTTATTAAATATACGTTAATGTGTTGTACCAATTTGAATTACTACTGCTAGTTGATTTTTCTGGATCATGACCACTATAATTATAACCTGAATTTCTATTTATATGATGGTTATTTGAGGTTTTATAATTAAATAATGACTCTACATCAAGGTTACCAGTGGTATAAAAATAATCAGACCAACCAATAAAAGTAGGATTACTTCCTTTTCCAATAGCAATTTGTGTATGAGCTGGAATCTGGGATGTATTAAGAGCAAATCCAGCAGCAATACCAGAAGCATGACCATAATCATCTAAAACTCCTGCAACAAAACTACCATTATCTACCATATAATCTCCTTGAATTCCTTCATTCCAATTGATCACAGGGTCAGCCTCATATTGCACAGCAACCAAGGTCCACCCCCCTCCATCTGTTGTCATATCACAATAAACATTAATTGCATTATCTCCTTCTAATAGATAAACACCAGAAGTAGCAGAAGGGTTGTCTAATAAAATATTTGAGCAAGAACTTAAGGTAATTGCCAATCCCATTTCAGCTTTAATACAATCTCTTAAAGTTTCTTGATAATTAATTGCCTGTAACCCATCTGTATCATCATTTATAACCATAGTTTCAAGGCTATCTGATCTTTCCTCAAAAGACACAGAGCTACCTATGCACTTAAACGAAGCTATTAATCTTTTTCCACCTAAAGTTAGCGACACAAATAAAGCAACTACCATCAAAACTATTGACATTTCTATTAAAGAAAAAGCTCTATTTTTTTATGTTTATGTTGTTTTATAACCAATTAAACTCCTATATAATGCTTATGTTATCATTATATAGCAGTAGGAACCATATGTCAATTTGAAGAAATTATGTGTGTACAATTAAAGCATCTCACCAATTTTTTTAGAAGCTAATAACTCCCTTGCTTTTTTATACTTATCATCATGCCAAAATATAAGACATCCATTGCAACCCTTGCCACAACAACCATCTTCACCAATTCTTGGGGTTTTAGGACTAACTTCTTTTAGTTTTTTTTCTATTGAAGTTAGATATTTATCTCTTTTTTGCTCATATCTATTTTGCTTGCCCTCTCCTGTTTCCATTTTGTGAGATTGATTATGTAACTCAATTCTATTTTTTTCAAAATCTTCTAAAAGCTTCTCTTTTCTTACTAAAGTCAAAAGTGGAAGTTTTTCTTTTATAGAAATGATATTTTCTTGATGAAATAAGTTTAAAGGAATTCTAACTTTTGGCTTTTGGCCACCATGTAATATATCTACCTTCTTGCCTGAATATTGACTTTTTTTATCTCCATGACTTGTTTGAACTAAATCAAATTCATAAATTCTAAGAAGAATAATCTCTTTTGAATTTGGCACCATAAATTCTAAGACATCGCCCTTAACTACTCTATTTTTGAATTCAACAATAATAGCATCTTGTTCATGATCAACTATTTGACCAGCAAACTCATAAAATGACGAAGATCTAGAACTATTATAATCATGAGCTAAATTAGTTAATCTACCTTCATGAAAAGCTAGAGTATATCCACGATTAGAAATAGCTTCTAATTCATCCATATATTTATCAGCATCCCAATTTGCTTTATCATCAAAATAATCATCAATTGCCATTCTATAAGCTCTAGCAACACTTCCGGCATAAAATTCTGTTTTATTTCTTCCTTCAACTTTAAGAGAATCTACTCCAGCCTCTAAATAATCATTTAATTTAGGCATTAAACATAAATCTTTAGAATTAAGAATATAAGAACCATGCATATCTTCTTCAAAAGGCATTAATTGTCCTGGCCTTATTTCCTCTTCTAAAAAAAAATCGAATAGATCTTTATTTTGATCAGTAATTTCTATTTCATGTTCTGTATTATCTTTTAGCTTAATTTTTACTTTATAACCCCAACGACAACTATGAGAACAATTTCCTTGATTAGCCCCTCTTTCTGACATAAAATTAGACAATAAACATCTACCTGAATATGTCATGCACATTGAGCCATGCACAAAAACTTCTAATTTTATATCAGGACATTTTTCTCTAATTTCAACTAACTCTTCAAAACTAACTTCACGTGCTAACACTGCCAATGCAGCACCTTGATTTTTCCAAAAATCAACCGTTAACCAAGAACATAAATTAGCCTGAGTTGAAACATGCAATTCTAACTCTGGTGCCTCTTTTTTAACAAATTCAAAAATACCTGGATCAGAAATAATTAAACCATCTGGCTTCACCTTCTTAACAGTATCAATATATTCACAAAGCTTTGGAATGTCTTTATTGTGAGAAAATAAATTTAATGTGAGATATACTTTCTTGCCTTTTGAGTGAGCAAACTCAACCCCCTCAACTAATTCTTCTAGAGAAAATTCTGATTTAGTTCTAAGAGACATATCAGGAGTTCCACAATAAATAGCATCAGCACCATAGATAATTGCTGTTTTTAATCTATTTAAAGATCCTGCTGGTAAAAGTAATTCTGGTTTTTTAGTCATATTTGTCTTGCTAATTTAAGCTTTTTTATTTTAAAGTGTTAGACACTGTTAACATATTGATTTATATTCTTATTTTAGCCTATTTTTGCTTATTTTTCATGAAAATTTTGTCAAATATATCCTGATATTAGAAAAAATTTTAATAAAAAAGCGCTAAAAACATACTAAAATAAGAATATAAATCAATATGTTAACAGTGTCTACAATATTATCAATTAACTTAATATTAAGTTGCCTGAGCAAATTAGCCATTTTATAGAAAATGCCCTACCAATAATTGGTATATTATCAGCTATTATCTTTATTTTGATACTACTTATACGCTTGGTAGTTAGAATATTGCTTTATTTTGCTGTAAAAAATTATCAAGCCTTAAAAAAAGCTGTTACTAAGAAAAAACCAAAATTAAAAAAGAACTTTATAAAAGAAGAGGATGAAAGATTTATAAAAAAAGAAGAATTTCCAAAAGCCAAGTCAGATTCCTATGAAATAATACCATCAAAAGGACAAGAAGTTGAATTTGAAAAACCAGAAATTGTAGATATAGTAAAACCAGTTGGGTTCTGGACATCTATGGTATTAGGACAAAAATTAACCTATTTAGTTAGCTCTGCTAAATTAATGAATGACAACACCAAAAAAGGATTTTGGACTAGTATGGTAGAAGCAGAAGCCAGAGCTGCTGGTAGACAAAGAGGTAAAAGTCGCTATTAATTAGTAAACCTTTTAACTACATATGAATTGGTCTCTTATCTACATCCAAAGCAGCTTCTTTTACTGCCTCATTATAAGATGGATGAGCATGGCAAGTTCTTGCAATATCTTCACTGCTACCACCAAACTCAATAGCCACTACAACTTCATGAATCATATTACCAGCTTCTCGCGCCACTATATGAGCTCCTAAAACGCGATCTGTTGTTGCACAAGATAATAATTTAACAAAACCCTGCTCATCACCAGTTGCTCTAGCTCTTGAATTAGCCATCATTGGGAATTTGCCTGACTTATACTTTACTCCGGCAGCTTTTAACTCTTCTTCTGTTTTTCCAACAGATGCAACTTCTGGATGAGTATAAATAACACTTGGAATGCAATCATAATTAATATGAGGTTTTTGACCAGCAATTAATTCAGCAGCAACGCTACCCTCATCTTCAGCTTTATGAGCCAACATCGGGCCAGTTGTAACATCACCAATTACATAAATATTATCAATATTAGTCTTAAGATGATTATTCTCGATAAAACCTCTATCATTAGTTTTAATACCAACATTTTCTAATCCTAGATTAGCTGTATTTGGCCTTCTGCCAATTGCAACCAAAACAATATCTGCATCTAATTTTTCTTTTTTACCATCTTTCACTGACTCAATTTCTAATTGAGCACCATTACCCTTCTTATTAACAGATGTCACCTTGGTTGAAAGACGAAATTTAAAACCTTGCTTTTCTAAGATTCTTTTAAATTGCTTAGAAACTTCATTATCCATTGTTGGAGTAATTTTATCTAAGAATTCAATAACTTCAACCTGAGCGCCAAATCTACCCCAAACAGAGGCCATTTCTAAACCAATAACACCAGCACCAATAACAGCAATTTTTTTAGGAACTTCCTTTAAGTCTAAAGCACCAGTTGAAGAAACAATAACTTTTTCATCAATTTTAACACCTGGCAAATCAGTAACCTCACTACCAGTTGCAATAATAAAATTCTTGGCACCTATTTTACTTTTTTTACCAGACTTATCAGTAACTTCTAAAGTATTTTTATCCACAAAACTCCCTGTACCGGTAATATTAGCTACCTTATTTTTCTTTAATAGGCCAGAAATACCCTGTGTTAATCCAGAAACAATTTCATTCTTTTTATCAATTAATTTTTTGACATCAACCTTAGGAGACCCTACGGATATTCCTAAGTCACCAAGATTATGAGCCGCATCATGAAATTTATGAGAAGCTTCAAGTAATGCTTTTGATGGAATACAGCCAACATTAAGACAAGTACCTCCTAAAGTATCTCTCTTTTCTACACATGCAGTCTTTAAACCTAACTGTGCAGCTCTAATTGCCGCAACATATCCACCTGGCCCGCCACCAATTACTACTACGTCAAAATTTTCTTGTGTCATTTTAATTATTTATTATTGTTATCATTTATTACTATCATTTATTACTGTCATCCTGAATTTAGAACTTCTTAAGCATCTTTGATGTTTTAGAAGTTCTTATATGAAGGACCTCACATCAAGAAACATGGGTTAGTATTAACTTCAGTTTCTTGACATGAGTTCCATCACATAAGAGTTTCTAAATCTCCTTTTTGGAGCTTAAGAAACTCTAAGTTCAGGATGACAAGTAATATTACAAATCCAATAGAAGACGACGAGGATCTTCTAACAATTCCTTTAATCTAACTAAGAAAGTTACGGCTTCTTTGCCATCAATAATTCTATGGTCATAAGAAAGAGCAAGATACATCATTGGTCTAACTTTAATTTCACCATTAACAACCATTGGTCTTTCTTGAATTTTATGCATACCAAGAATACCAGACTGTGGAGGATTAATAATTGGAGTTGACATTAATGAACCATAAACTCCACCATTAGAGATGGTAAAAGTAGCGCCAGTTAAATCAGCCATAGATAATTTGCCATCTCTAGCTTTAGTTCCAAGCTCAACAATACCGCCTTCAATACCAGCTAAGCCTAGCTTATCTGCATCTCTTAAAACAGGAACAACAAGACCTTGTGGAGATCCAACTGCAATACCAATATCGTAATAGTTTTTATAAACTATATTATTATCTTGAATTTCAGCATTAACCGCAGGAATTTCTTTTAAAGCATTAATTGCAGCCTTAACAAAGAAAGACATAAAGCCTAATTTAATTTCATGTTTCTTTAAAAATTGATCTTTATACTCAGATCTAAGGGCCATTACATTAGTCATATCAACTTCATTAAAAGTTGTAAGAATAGCGGCAGTATTTTGTGACTCCTTTAATCTTTGAGCAACTTTTTGACGAAGTTTAGACATTTTAACAACCTCAACTGGTTTTTCGCCAGCATTTGTCAAGGAAGAATTTCCGGGATTAGAGATGTTATTTAGCACATCACCTTTAGTAACTCTACCATCTTTGCCACTACCAGCAATTTTTGAAGTATCAATATTATTTTCAGCAGCAATTTTCTTTGGAGCTGGAGATAAAGCATCAGCAGCTTTATTAGAAGCTGGAATTGGAGCAGCCTCAACAGTTGTGTCAACTGGAGTAATTTTAACATCACCAACAGCTCCCTCTTTCATTAAGGCAACCAAATCATCAACCTGAACATCATCACCTTCAGATACCTTAACCTCTGTAATAACGCCACTTGCTGGCGCATTAACCTCTAAAGTTACCTTATCTGTTTCTAACTCAACAATAAGCTCATCAGCAACAACTGAATCACCTGCTTGCTTGTATAATTTTGCTATTTGAGCTTCACTAACCGACTCTCCAAGTGCTGGAACTTTTATTTCAATAGTCATTTTTCTAATTTTTATTAATAATATTTATTTACTTAAATTATAATTTTAAGGCTTCTTTTATTAAAGCCTTTTGTTCTTCAACGTGATAATTATTATAGCCAGTTGCCGGTGAAGCGCTAGCACTTCTTCCAACAAATTTTGCCCTAGTATTTTTATGATTAATTGCTATTAATGATTCTTCAATTAATTCATTAACAAAGCTCCATGCTCCCATATTCTTAGGTTCTTCCTGACACCAAACAATTTGAGCATTTTTATATTTCTTTAATTCTTTTTGCAAGGCCTCTTTTGCAAATGGATAAATCTGTTCTAAACGTATAAGAGCGATATCATTTATATTTCCTTCTTGCCTTGCAGTTAATAAATCGTAATAAACCTTACCTGTACATAAAATAACCTTCTTAACTTTATCATCTGAAGTTAATTTTTGAGTTTCAGGGATAATCTCTTTAAACTTGCTATCTCCTTCAAAATCACCAATATTTGAAACTGCTTGATGATTACGCAACAAAGACTTTGGAGACATAACTATTAAAGGCTTACGATCAGCTAGATAAACTTGTCGACGCAAAGCATGGAAAAAATTAGCTGGAGTCGTAATATTAACCACAAACATATTGTTATTAGCACAAGATTGCAAATATCTTTCTAATCTTGCTGAAGAATGCTCAGGTCCTTGACCTTCATAACCATGAGGTAATAACATTACTAAATTAGACTTTCTTAACCATTTTTCTTCACTGGAACAAATAAATTGATCAAAAACAACTTGGGCCCCATTGGCAAAATCACCAAATTGAGCTTCCCAGATAGTTAAACCATTAGGTGTTGATAAAGAATATCCATACTCAAAACCAAGAACAGCATATTCAGATAATAAACTATCGTGAACCTCATATTTGGCAGCTTTTGATAGGCTATTAAATGGATAAAATCTTTCTCCTGTTTTAGAGTCATGATAAACACTATGACGATGAGAAAAAGTACCTCTTCCAGCATCTTGCCCAGTAATTCTTACCGGATATCCTTCACTTAAAAGAGAGGTAAAAGCCAAAGCTTCTCCTGTTCCCCAATCAATATTTTTTCCACTTTCAAGAATTTTCTTTTTAGCTTCTATTTGACGGGCAATCTTAGAATTAATGTTAAAATTATCTGGAATATGAGTTATGGTATTAAATAAACCTTTTAATTTTTTATCATCAATACCTGTTATAGGTGTAGTTAAATTGCCATCTTTTATTTTTGCCCAATCTTTTTTAAGCCAATCAGCTTCTTTAGCCTCATATTTCAAAGCTATGTCAAATTCTTTTATTAAATACTCATTAAAATCAGTGACAATTTTTTGATATTCTTCTTCACTGACAACTCCATTATTCTTTAAATTATCAGAATAAATTGTTTCTAAATTAGGATGAGTTTTAATTTTTGTATACATAACTGGTTGAGTATACATTGGCTCATCACCTTCATTATGCCCATATTTACGATAACAAATTAAATCTATCACTACATCTTTCTTAAATTTCTGTCTAAACTTAGTAGCTAAATCAGAAATTTTAACAACTGCTTCCACATCATCACCATTAACATGAAAAATAGGAGCATTAATTGCTTTGGCTAAATCTGAAGCATAAGTTGTACTTCTAGAATCACTAGGATTAGCTGTAAAGCCAATTTGGTTATTAATTACCAAATGAATAACTCCACCGGTATTATAACCTTTTATATCACTCATCATTAATGTTTCAGCTACACTTCCTTGTCCAGCAAAAGCGGCATCACCATGAATTAATAATGCCAAAGCCTGATCTCTGTTTTGATCTTGATATAAATCCTGTTTTGCTCTAACTCTGCCCATTACAACAGAATTTACAGCTTCTAAGTGAGATGGGTTATAAGCTAAAGAAATGTCAATTTTATTACCATCAATATCTCTATTATTAGAATGCCCCATATGATATTTTACATCACCTTTATCAGTTATTGACTTAGGAATAGATGGAACATACTTAAATTCAGAAATAGTCTTGTGATAAGCCTTACCAAGTACGCCATTTAGCATGTTAAGTCGTCCTCTATGAGCCATTCCAATAACTATCTTCTTAACTCCTAGCCTAGCACTACTATCTATAATTTTTTCAACACTATTTATTGCAGACTCACCACCTTCAATAGAAAACCTTTTAGCTCCGGGAAATCTTTTATGTAAAAATTGCTCAAATTTAGTAGTTCTAACAATTTCCTTTAAGATCTTTACTTTTTCTTTCTTATCTAAATCAGTTAAAATACTAGCCCTTAAATTATCAGACAACCAATCTATATGCTCATGATTTTGAGTATATTCAAACTCAGACCCAATGCTAGATTTAAATAAAATATTTAATAACTCAACAACATGAGAAACCTTGGTCTTTTGTAGGCCTAAAATACCATTTAACTCAATTTCTTTTTCTAGGTCTGATTCTTCAATATTATGATAAGCAATATTAAGCTGCGGAACAACTTTAGATGGAGTCAAAGAAAGAGGATCAATATTACAGGCTAAATGTCCAAACCTTCTATAACATAATAATAAGTTTAGAACTTTTAATTTAAGTAAATCTCTATCATCAACCTTAGTTGCCTTTTTATCTTTTTTAGCTTCCGCTTTAGTAAATGATGAAATGTCAAAATCTTGACTGCCAACAACTTTTAAATTCTTTTTTGCCCAACTTGGCCCTTTACTATCATTAATAACTTCTTGTATACTATCTTTATTTTCTTCAAAATAGCTTTTCCAGTCATCACTAACTAGAGCTGGATCCTCCAGATACTTCTTATAAATCTCTTGAACAAAAATATAATTTCCACTAAATATGTGGGTAGTTTGTGATAAAATTTGATTCATTTTACTATTAAAATATTTTTAGGAACTGTGCAAAAACAACTAAACTAAGTTACTTTGAAGTAATAGTATAATATGTCACCAAACCCTAATACATATTGTTGTAAGCCTTACCTTTTATGTAAGTCCTAATTCTTATTCTTAAAAAAGGCTGGCGAATTCTAGTTTCAATAAATAAAAATTCAAGATACTTTTTAATGACAAAAAAATAAATATTAATCCTCTAATGTACTTATGCTGACACTACAAATTGCATGAGCCGCAATCCCTTCCTTTCTACCTAAAAAACCTAATTTTTCTGTAGTTGTAGCTTTTAAATTTACTCTTTGAGGCTTTATGTTAAGAGTACTAGCTATAGTCTCCTCCATTTGCTTCTTATATTTAGAAATTTTTGGGGCTTCACAAATAACAGTTAGATCAATATTTAAAATTCTAGCCCCTCTTTTTCTAAGTAAATGATTGGTAATTCTAAGCATCTCTTTTGAATCGCAATTTTCCCATTTAGCATCCTGATCAGAAAAATGTTCTCCAATATCACCCTCACCTATTGATCCAAGCAAAGCATCAATAATAGCATGTATTGCAGCATCACCATCACTATGAGCTTCTAGCTGTTTATCAAATTTAACTTCACAACCAGCAATTTTAATAAAGCTATCCTCACCTTCTTTCCTATCTCTAAAAGCATGCACATCGTAACCAATACCACATCTTACTTCTTCTTTTACATCTTCAATACGCATGGTGATTATTCTCTTGGCTCTTTCGTAATCTTCTTCAGTGGTAATTTTAAAATTATTTTGAGAACCAGGAACAATAGCAACTGGAATACCACAATATTCATCCAAAGCGGCATCATCTGTAAAATTCATATGCTTTAGAGTTTTGTGAGCATTTAAAATATCTTTATATATAAAACCTTGTGGAGTTTGGGCTCTCCATAGATTTTCACGTTCTAAAGTCCATTCTATTTTTCCACCACGATATTTTTTAATAGTATCTTCAATGGCAATTGCTGGAATAACTGCTGGATGAGTTTCTAATTTTTCTAAAATACCATTAATAACTCTCTTGGTGGTAAATGGTCTAGCACCATCATGAATAAGTATCTTCTGAGGATTATGTTCTCTTAAAGCCTCTAATCCATTGTGAACTGATATTTGTCTAGTTTGACCACCAAAAACTGGATTTAATAAATCTAAACCAATCGTAGCTTCTTCATATAATTTTACATCATCTGGATGAATGGTACACATTACATCATCAATTTTTGGATGATTTAAAAATGATAATATGGTATGACGCAACATTGGTACTCCGGCTAAAGGCATATATTGCTTTGGAATACCTTCTCCACCAAGACTAAAACGAGAACCTCGCCCGCTGGCCGTAATTAGTGCAACTATTTTATTCATAATACCCTCCTTTTAAGCAGTAGTAACATAAGAGCTTTGATGTTTTTCTATTCGAAGCAACATTTCATCTTTAAAATGCCTAATTAAACCTTGTACTGGCCATGCAGCAGCATCACCTAAAGCACAAATAGTATGCCCTTCAATTTGTTTAGTTAGGTCATATAACTTATCAACTTCTTCTTTTAAAGCATCACCTTTAACCATTCTTTTCATAATACGATAAATCCATCCAGTTCCTTCTCTACAAGGTGTACATTGCCCACAAGACTCATGCTTATAAAAATAAGATAATCTAGCTATAGCTGCTACAATATCAGTAGACTTATCCATAACAATAACTCCAGCTGTACCAAGACCAGTTCCAGCTTCTTTTAAAGCATCAAAATCCATAGTAATATCATCACAAACTGATTTTGGAATTAATGGCACAGAAGAACCTCCCGGTATAACTGCAAGTAAATTGTCCCATCCACCTCTAACACCTCCAGCATGTTTTTCTATTAACTCTTTTAATGGTATCCCCATTTCTTCTTCAACATTGCATGGTTTATTAACATGACCTGAAATACAAAAAATCTTGGTACCTGCATTATTTTTTCTTCCCAATTTTGCAAACCATGAGGCTTTGCGACGTAAAATTGTAGGAACTACAGCAATTGATTCAACATTATTAATAATTGTTGGGCAACCATATAGACCAATTAAAGCTGGAAATGGTGGTTTTAAACGAGGTTGACCTTTATTGCCCTCAATACTTTCAAGAAGTGCCGTTTCTTCACCGCAAATATAAGCGCCAGCACCACGATGTATATAAATTTCTAGATCCCATTTGCTACCACAGGCATTTTTGCCAATTAATTTATTTTTGTGAGCTTCGTCAATTGCATTTTGTAAAGCGACTGCCTCATTATAATATTCACCACGAATATAAATATAACAAACATTAGCATTAATGGCACGAGCAGCAATTAAGCAACCTTCAATTAGTTTATGAGGTTCATTTCTAAGAATATCACGATCTTTACAGGTTCCAGGTTCAGATTCATCAGCGTTAACAACTAGATAATGCGGTTTTTTATCTTTTGGTGGGGCAAATGACCATTTTAAACCAGTTGGAAAACCAGCCCCGCCTCTTCCACGTAAGCCAGAATCTTTAACTTGCTCTATTAACCATTCTGGTCCTTTGGCCAAAAATTTCTTAGTATCTTTCCAATCCCCTCTTTTTTTAGATGAGGCTAGATCTGTTGGATTTTCACCATATAAGTTTGTAAAAATTTTATCCTTTTTTGATAGCATTGATGTGCAAAATTTGGTTAAACTAATATGGAAATATTATTGAAAATCAAGACTAAAAAATCAAGATCTTATTTAGATTTAACTTATGCAATAAGGTGAACTAAAAGCTAGATATTAGTAGGTCTTAGGGAATAACCATACTAGATATAACAGTTTTTAGTTGCTATTACTACATAAGTCCTATTCCCTGCCACCATCACCTCTTGTACTTGCATCAGACCTTGAATTAATTACTCCTGCAGTATGTTTGCCAATAACTTCATCTTTTACCAATGGAGATTCTTGTAAAGATTGTTTTTCATCCTTACTTAAGTTGCCTGCTAGCTCCTTAGCTAATATTTCTGCTTTACTTGCTAACTGCTTAGTTTCGCTTGCTAATTCTTCTACGTGCTTTATTATATCTGACTTGGATACCTCTTTTGTTAGAGCTTGTCTTTTTTCTGCCATTCTTGCCTCTAGAGCCTCTATTGCACTCATTCTACCATTAGATTTTTCACCTTTGCTTTCTGTTTTTCTTGCAGCTGATGCAACAGAAGCAAAGATATTACTTCTTGACTGCTGCATGCCAGCTAAGTTAGCTTTGGATTCTTTATCTTTATTTTCCATTTTTTCTGCAGCGGCAGCAGCAGCAGCAGCAGCAAAAACGTTGCTTCTTTGAGTAAATTCTACTGTTTGAGAATTATCAATAATATTATTTCTTAAATTATTTGCCTGTATTTGCTTTACTAAATTTTTACTTCCTTCTCTTGCTGCACTTATCATTTCATTGTCATGATCTTCATTGGCTGTTACCTCAACACCATCATCTGTTACTTTAACAACTTTATCACCCTTCAAACAAAGCGCTTTAGCCTTGGTTTTTAAAGATTCTAAATCTACTTCTTCTCCAAAAGCAAGAATACTAGATATTGTGTTAGATATATATTTGTCTAAATCACCATGTAATGTCATGCCAACCACAGAGCCATCTTTATCTTTTGTTTTTCTGTATACTTTTTCATCTTCTCCTTTTTTCATACTGCCTACTGCATCGCAAACGGCATCAAAATTTTTACTAACATAGCTAGAGAACTCTTTAAAATATGATGACTCATCTTCTACTTCTTTATCCTTATTTACACCAAGTAATTTAGAAATAAAAGCACCAATACCTAAATCATTAGGAACTTCAAACAGACTTCCTTGCACTGTAACCTCTTCTCCTATTTTTCCTTCCTCAATTACTGGTATATCATCAATGTCAATATCAATACCAATATCTCCAAGAGTTTTCACTATCTCTTCTGGAGATACACCTTTTAACTGTAAATTAGATATTAAAGAATCACGCAAAACAGTATTAGCAAGAGATACACCTGCATTATCTAAAATTGCATCCAAAGCAGAAGAATCATATTCCATGCACTGCAAGATTAGATCTATAGCAGAACCTGTTTTTAAAAATACATCTAAATTCTTACCTGTCTTTTCTAAAAGAATCTGATCTACCTCATTTAAAGCACCTTGATTATTGGCTTTTTTAAGATTATTGGTCCAATATCTTATATCTTTATTTATTTCTGACATATTGATTATAAATAGAATATCAAATTTTTACTAAAACTTACTAAAATTTAATTTGGGGCATTAAATTTTATACAAGTTATAATTGTACCACTTATCTTAATACAAATCAAGCTTTTACAGATGCTCTACTCATTCTCTTTCTTTCATTGCTATCCAAATATCTCTTTCTAAGCCTTAAAGACTTTGGTGTAACCTCTACTAACTCATCATCATTAATATAAGTAATCATTTCTTCTAAGGTAAGTTCTTTTGGTGGAGTTAGACGAATTGCTTCATCAGTTCCAGAGGCCCTAACATTAGTTAATTGTTTTCCCTTTAAGATATTAACTTCTAAATCACCAGTTTTGGCATTTTGACCTATAACCATACCATCATAAACTTTTTGACCTGGCTTTACAAACATAGTGCCACGATCTTGTAAATTAAAGATTGCATATGCTACAGCTTCACCATTTCCTATTGAAATTAAAGCACCATTTCTTTTAAAGTTTAATTCACCCTTATAAGGAGCAAAAGAATCAAATATTCTATTAATAATACCTGTTCCTTTTGTATCAGTTAAAAATTCACTTTGATACCCAATAAGGCCACGAGATGGAACCAAGAAAGTGATCCTAGTTTTTCCACCTCCAGATGGCTTCATATCTGTCATTTCACCTTTTCTAATAGCAACTTTTTCAACAACAGATCCACTAAACTCATCATCAACATCAACTACAACTTCCTCAATTGGTTCCAGTAAGGCTCCATTTTCATCTTCTTTGAATAAAACTTTTGGACGAGATACTGAAAGCTCAAAACCTTCTCTCCTCATATTCTCAATTAAAACACCAAGCTGCAATTCACCTCTACCACCAACCTCAAAAGCGTCATTATTCTCACTTTCAGTCACAGTAATTGCCACATTAGTTTCAGCCTCGGCCATTAAACGATCACGAATCATTCTAGAGGTAACCTTACTACCCTCAAGCCCAGCTAAAGGAGAATCATTTACACCAATTGTTATTGACATTGTTGGCGGGTCAATAGGAGTTGATTTAATAGCATCATTAATTGATGCATCACAAATTGTATCCGAAACAGAAGCCTTGCTAAGGCCTGCAATTGAAACAATATCTCCAGCTTTAGCTTCTTTTACAGCTATTCTTTCAACGCCTTTAAAAATTTGTAATTTAGTAATTCTACTATTCTCTACTAATTCTCCATTTAAGCTTATAGCTTTAGCATTTGATAATTCTTTAATAGTTCCAGAATATATTCTTCCTGTTAAGATGCGCCCAAAAAATGAATTTGACTCTAATAAAGTTGCAAGCATAGAAAATGGTGCATTTTCATCAAACTTAGGAGGCTCTACATGTTTAAGAATTAAATCAAAAAGGGGATATAAATTTTTCTTCTCATCTTTGTCTAAATCTTCAACACACCAACCGTCACGACCAACAGCATAAAGAATTGGAAAATCTAATTGCTCTTCATTAGCATCTAAAGCTACAAATAAATCAAAAATCTCATCTAAAACTTCATCTGCCCTAGCATCACCTCTATCCACTTTATTAATAACAACAATTGGTTTTAAACCAAGAGCTAAAGCTTTGGCTAAAACAAATTTTGTTTGAGGCATTGGGCCTTCAGCTGCATCAACTAAAAGTAAACAGCTATCAGCCATTGATAAAACCCTTTCTACTTCACCGCCAAAATCAGCATGACCTGGTGTATCAATAATGTTAATTCTATTATCCTTCCAGCTAATTGCGGTTGGCTTAGCTAAAATAGTAATACCCCTTTCTTTTTCTAGATCGTTACTATCCATAACCCTATCATCCACCTGCTTATGTTCATGAAAGGTGCCACTTTGATTAAGCATAGCATCGATTAAAGTAGTTTTGCCATGATCAACGTGAGCAATAATAGCAATATTTCTAATTTTAGAAGTCATTTTGAGTTTGTTAATTATTTAAAAAGCGTGGATTGTAAGGACTTGATTGCTATTTGTCAATCTTGTCAGATAATAGCCCTACTGTTAGAGCAAAATAAGTTGAATTATTCCATTCTTTTATTAAATCAAAATTTTTGAAAGTAATAAATAATCTATTTCCTTGGATAGTAGCCTTAACCTGCCTTGAAAGCTCATAATCACTAAATTTAGAGCCATTTAATTTTTCTATGTTATATTTGCCAACCAGATATTGCAAAGCGTGACTTTCTTTAAAATTAAAAGATTCTGATAGACCTTTAATATTTTTAATTTCATATCCCCAAGGCACTTGATTATTCCAACCAAGAGATTGGAGATAATTTGCAATTGAAGCTAAAACATCTTCTTTATCTTTCCAAATATCAATTTTGTTATCTTCATTAAAGTCAAAACCATGATTTAAGTAAGTTGACGGCAAAAATTGACATTGACCAATTGCCCCAGCCCAAGATCCACTAAGATCTGCTGCTTGTATTTGATTAACTTTAATAACTTCTAAAGCAGCAAGAAATTCTTTTAAAAATAAACTTCTTCGTCTCTCATCAAAAGATAAATTAGCTAAAGAATTAAAAACATTATAATTGCCAGTAACACGGCCAAAATCTGTTTCTATTGCCCATAAAGATACAATATATTGTTTTGGAACTAAAAAATCCTGTTCTATCTTTGTCAAAATTCCTTCATTCTTCTTAATTTGTTTTTTGGCTTTTCTAATTCTAAATCTATTAACAGCATTTTCATAATATTGCTTAAACGTCTGAGGATCAAATTGTTTTTTATCTTGAGCTACATATTCGTCAGAATAAAAAATTTCTTTAAATACAGAGTCTAAAAATTCTTCTTCATGCCCCTCATTTTTTGCATCCTTTCTTAATTTTTCAGTCCATTTATCAAATTTTGGATTCTCAGCATTATCCTTAGCAATTAAGGTAATAGGAAAAAGGAGTAATATTAAAATTAATAGATTTTTTTTAAGCATTAAATATTTAACTTTACTATAATATAACTACATAGGGTAGAATTTATAGCTCAAAGAGGTAGATGTCAATTGGGGAATTTATTTCCTTATAGCACCAATTTATATATATATACCCCCTTTACTTAATTAGCGCTTAGGAAAATGAACCTGACACCTTTATTTATAGATTAGTAATTTAGCCGTATTTGAACATAGAACCCCTTTATTATTTTATATTATTGAGTATATGGAATTGATAAAATGGTAATCATACTTAATGCAATATAAATTAATAAGTTAATTATTATCCAAAAATACATTAATTTATTTTTTTACGACTTATAACTAATTCTAATACACAAAACAAGAGACCAAAGAAAGATAGAATTAATAAAACTACAAGGTTAGAAAAGGATGTGTCTAAAATTAAAAAACATATGATCAATATTGCACTCAATAAACCTTTGACTTTACTAATGTGTTTCATTTTTTATTTCCTATAATTGGATTGAAGAATTCATATTTTCTATTGGAAATTTGATCAGAATTATATTCATGATTTTTTGTGTTTCCTAATAACTCATAAGGCATTACATCATACTTTTTATGATTACCTATAACTCCACCAAAAACTCCCTTAAACCTATCTTCTATCAAACTACTTCCAACGCCCATATTAGGATTATAATAAAGAAATAAAGATAAAGGGGTCAAGCCTCTAAAGGGGTCATAAAGGGGTTGTATGTTCAAATACAGCTAAATTCCTAATCTAAA
>JAYORG010000004.1:0-16993 GCA_038123275.1 Rickettsiales bacterium
ATAAAATTAAGAAAGAATTATAATATATAATCAATTTAGGACACTACACTAGATCTTCTGAAAAATAAGATTTATCTATCTTCTCCCCAAAACCAGATAAAGCCATTTCTACTTCCTTTTTATCCATACCAATGCCTTGATCACTTACCTGTACATAAATTAGGCCCTCCTTCTTAAGATATTTTGCCTGCACATTAACTATACCACCTTCTTTGCTATATTTAATGGCATTTATTATTAAGTTAGAAAATATTTGCTTTAATCTTCTCACGTCACATTTTATTTCTGGAATATTATCCTCAACATCTATGTAAACTGATACCTTATTTTTAATAGAAAAATTATTATTCAATAATATCATCCTACTAATTATTTCTTTTACATTAGCATGACCTATTCTACCCAAAGATAGCTCTGAATTATCAGACTGATTAGTATCTAGTAAATCCTCCACAAAATACATCAATTCTTCAGATTGATTATAAATAGTTTGGGTAAATTCTAGATCTTCATTATTTTTGATTTGCGCCTTACTTTTCTTATCTAATATTAGTTTTGCTAATCCAGAAATGCCAAAAACATAATTCTTTAAATCATGAGTAGCAGCTCTAATAAGTTTTGTTTTGGTTTGATTAGTTCGATATAAAGCTTGTCTTAATCTTCTTTCTACTACTAATAAATTGGTTATTCTTACTTTAAATAAATATAATATTATTAAAAAGAATATGGTCATTCCAACAATTTGTAGAATATAGGGCAATATTAAACTATTAAATTCCTGATCTAAAAAAGCTTTATTAAAACCAGTAATAATAATATATGGATGGTTCTTAATCTTTTCATAATAAGAATAGTGAATATCTCCAGAAATAATTGATTGATCTAAAACTCCTAAATTTTTATTAAACTTAGCAATATCAACATTATTCTTAAAAAAGCTGTCATTTCGAGCTAGCACATTATCTCTAGATTGCATAATAATATTTAGGTCTTCATCTAAAACAATAAAACTCACATTCTTATTTATTCTACTCTCAACTTTGCTAGTAAACTCAACAATATTAAACCCAACAACAATAGACCCTAAATATTTGCCATTTTTATCAGTAATTCCTGTGCCTGCGGGAATAACCCACATCTTACTAGGATTACCAAGAACTGGGTAAGATACTTGCAAAGTCCAAGGATTTTTGGGTGATTTATAGCTAAATTGACGATGAGACATATTAGGAGGATTTTTCCTAACCCCAATTCTACTATTAACTGTTTGATGATTTTTAGAATTGACCCAATCAAATGATGTCCAAGAAAATAAACCTTTATCTTTATGTTGTATTTTATCAGCTTTTTGAAATAATTCTAAAATAAAATTTAAATCATCAGCACCATTTTCTGCTATTTGTTTTCCTAAATGGCTATTAATTCTATTGGTATGACTAAATGATTCAAAAATAATAGCGCTAATATTTTTAGACTGCTTTTTAAGACTCCTATTTTGGTTTTCTAACCTATCCTGGTTTAAAACAAATACCAAAACTGATATTGATAAAATAGATACCAAAATGGTAATAAGTGCAAATATTGAATAGTCCCTGGAAAATAATAGCTTTTTATATCTCATAGAGATACATAATATTTATCAAAACTTAAAAAGTAAATTAACATTATATCTTGCTCTTTTATTATTTTAATATTAACCTGCAAATCGATTTTAGCCAAACTAGCAATAAGGAAATTCTATAAATTTACCATTATAAAGTGCAAATATTGGTAAATAGAATTTAATTATAACCATTAACCCAATATACCATGAGACCCTCTATTAGTAATCTTAGAACATTAAGAAACCTTACCGGAAGACTTGGAAGCTCCTTAAATGCATTAGATAAAACTCAAAGACAAACTGTTAGCCTACATTTTCAAAATGCAAGAGCTATGTCCACTTTTGTACAACACTATCCTTTCGTGCTAACATCTCGACATTTTGGTAATAATAAAAACATAGAAAACACTCCAACTCCAAGATATGTAGAAAACCAACTTAATCTACTTAAAAGTCGTAACACTATTGATCCTTTATATCAATATTATAAAAAAGAGCTAAGTATAAATGGCATGAATAAAATGCAATTTCAAATATTAAGAGACAATCAAATATTTAGAACTTTTGCCCTTACACTTCCTGGAGCTATTATTTCAACATTTACGAGCCATCTTAACCAAAGATTTAATGATGCTAATTTATTTGCACAAATTGTAAATGAAGAAGCAGGTGAAGAAAAAAATGAACCTCATGTTGAGCTGATGCTTGCTTCTCTTAATACATTTGGAGAAGTTTTTGGTCTTGAACCAACAACTATTAACCAAGCATTGACATCTCATCTCATCATGGAGGAAACAGCTGAATTTGTTAAGACAAGAATGGACCTCTTTAAAAATGCTGTAATCACTATGTCAAATGAACTAATAGATGGGACAACTTCTAACACATCATATATACCAATAGCAGCAAACACATTTATGCATGAAAGCCAGGCAGAATCAATGATGTACCTACTTGAAGACATAACAAATCTTTTTTTTACTATATTTAACACCCCAAAAACAAAAAATCGTTACAAAATATTATTTAGCTCACAATGAAGAAGGGGGAGATGTAGAGGCAGAGCATGGAAGAAGGGTATATCAAATAGGAAAGGATCTAATAACTAATAGAGACACCTTATTAACTTTTTCGGCTTATGCCAATAGCTTTGCAGATACACAAACATTATATTTTACCGCATTAGCAAAAAATATGATGGAAGCACAAAATAATTCAACCTCAGTCAGGCCACATGAATCAGTACTACAAAATATTGATGATAGTAAAAATGCTTCATATGAAGAGCCAAGCGGAACACTTCATCCTAAAGATTATGACTCCCTTTCTGATGATCCTTTATCTCTTGACGTACACACAAAATAAAGACTGTACGTCTTTTTGTCGAACCAAAGGGCTCTCTTCCTTTACGGAAGTACACAATTAAAAAGGGCTGTGAGTTAACACTCACAGCCCTTTTTAATGGCGCACCCGGAAGGATTCGAACCCTCAACCTTTTGATCCGTAGTCAAATACTCTATCCAGTTGAGCTACGGGTGCAATATGAAAGATTTCATGAAAAAACTCCGAGTTAATATTAAGCAGCTGCTTCTTTTTCTGTAGCAAATTCTTCTTCGGCTGCCACAGAATTTTTAGAAAATTTTTCTCTAACTAAAGCTTCTATTTCTGCTACTATTTCGGGATTCTCATTTAAGTAATTTTTAACATTTTCTTTACCTTGACCAATCTTAGTGCCATTATAAGCATACCAAGAACCAGATTTATCAATAATATCACCACTAACTGCCAGATCAATAACTTCACCAACTCTAGATATTCCTTCCCCGTAAACAATTTCAAATTCTGCCATTCTAAAAGGAGGAGCAACTTTATTTTTAACAACTTTAACCCTAGTTTCATTACCCAAAACCTCATCCTTATCTTTAATAGCAGCACCTCTTCTAATGTCTAATCTAACAGAAGAATAAAATTTTAGGGCATTACCACCAGTTGTTGTTTCAGGAGATCCAAACATCACACCAATTTTCATTCTAATTTGATTAATGAAAATGATAGTACAATTTGTCTTAGAAACAGAACCTGTTAATTTTCTTAGAGCTTTACTCATTAAACGTGCCTGTAAACCCATTTGATTGTCACTCATTCCACCTTCTAATTCAACCTGTGGAACCAAAGCAGCAACTGAATCAACCACCAAAAGATCAACACCTCCAGATCTAATTAAAGTATCAGCAATTTCCAAAGCAGCTTCACCACAATCTGGCTGAGAAATTACCATTTCATCAACATTAACTCCAAGATTTTTAGCATAAAGCGGATCGAAAGCATGTTCAGCATCAATAAAAGCACAAGACAAACCTTTCTTTTGGGCTTCAGCTATTGCATGAATTGTTAAAGTAGTTTTACCAGAACTTTCTGGACCATAAATTTCAATAATTCTACCTCGTGGATAACCCCCAACTCCAAGAGCTAAGTCCAAATTTAAAGATCCTGTTGAAATTGCCTCAACATCAACTGCTGGCTTTTGACCAAGCATCATTGCTGAACCTTTGCCAAATTGCTTATCAATTTGTGCCATTGCGGCTTCTAAAGCCTTTTTTCTATTATCTGTCATATATAGTTTATTTAGTGGTTATTAAAAATGGTAAAATAGATAACAATTTTTTCAAAATATTCTACAATATCAAAAGAGCTATTTTAATAAATCTACTAATGTAGACCCTAAAGAAGCAGGGCTATCTGCAACAGCAATTCCAGCTGATTTCATAGCATCAATTTTATCGTCAGCACCACCTTTGCCACCAGCAATAATTGCACCAGCATGACCCATTCTTTTTCCTGGAGGAGCTGTTCTTCCAGCAATAAAGCCAACACAAGGCTTACTGCGGCCTTTTTTAGCTTCGTCTTTTAAAAATTGTGCGGCTTCTTCTTCATCGCTTCCACCAATTTCACCAATCATGATCATTGATTTAGTTTCATCATCACTTAAAAACATATCTAAGCAATCAATAAAGTTAGTGCCATTAATTGGATCCCCACCAATACCAATACAGGTACTTTGTCCAAGACCTGCTTTGGTAGTTTGATGAACGGCTTCATAAGTTAAGGTCCCTGATCTTGAAACAACACCAACAGAACCCTTTTTATGAATATGTCCTGGCATAATACCAATTTTACATTCATCTGGAGTAATAACGCCTGGGCAATTAGGGCCAATTAATCTTGACTTAGTACCAGATAGTGCTTTTTTAACACGAGCCATATCTAAAACCGGGATACCTTCTGTAATACAAACAATCAATTCTATTTTAGCATCTACAGCTTCTAAAATTGCATCTGCCGCAAATGGAGGAGGAACATAAATAACCGAAGCATTAGCATCAGTTTTTTGTTTAGCATCCCAAACTGTATCAAAAACTGGTAAATCTAAATGTTTTTGACCACCTTTTCCTGGAGTAACACCACCAACCATTTTAGTGCCATAAGCAATAGCTTGCTCGGAGTGGAAAGTGCCTTGAGCTCCTGTAAAACCTTGGCAAATAACTTTGGTATTTTTATTAACTAATACTGACATATCTTTATTATTTTTATTTTAATGTTTTTATTATTTAACTGCTTGCACAATCTTCTTAGCTGCATCACCTAAATCGTCAGCAGCAATAATTGTAAGTCCTGACTTAGCAAGAATCTCTTTACCAAGCTCAACATTAGTTCCTTCTAGCCTTACAACAAGAGGTATTCCTAAGCTAACTTCTTTAGCTGCCTCAATAATACCATTAGCAATGATATCACAACGCATAATTCCGCCAAAAATATTAACCAAAATGCCTTTTACATTAGGATCAGATAAAATAATTTTGAAAGCTGCTGTAACTTTCTCAGTTGTGGCACCACCACCAACATCTAAAAAGTTAGCAGGAGATGAGCCATATAATTTGATAATATCCATAGTTGCCATTGCAAGACCAGCACCATTTACCATACAGCCAATTTCACCATCCATTTTGACATAGTTTAAATCATAATTAGAAGCTTCGATCTCTAATGGATCTTCTTCTTCTAAATCTCTTAATTCTTTAAGATCAGGATGGCGATAAAGTGCATTATCGTCAAAATTATACTTAGCATCTAAAGCAATTATGTCACCTTGAGCAGTTTCAACTAAAGGATTTATTTCTAACTGAGAAGCATCTGTTGCATTAAATGCTTTGTAGATAGAAAATACTACTTTGATAAATTTCTTTAAAACGTCACCTTTTAAACCAAGAGCAAAGCCCAGCCTTCTGGCATGAAACCCTTGAATTCCAGCAGCAATATCAACACTAACTGAAACAATTTTTTCAGGAGTCGCCTCAGCTACTTCTTCAATTTCCATTCCACCTTCAGTCGAAGCCATAAATACAACTGAATTAGTTGCTCTATCCATAACAGCAGATAGATAATATTCTTTCTTAATATCAGAACCAGACTCAATATAAAGTCTCTTAACTTCCTTACCTTCAGGTCCAGTTTGTGGAGTTACTAAAACTTTACCTAAAATTTCAGTAGCCTTTTCTTTAGCATCTTCAACAGTTTTAACAACCTTAACACCACCAGCTTTTCCTCTTCCACCAGCATGAATTTGAGCTTTAACCACAAAAACTTTGTGACCATTACTGTGTAATGTTTGGGCCGCCTCAACTGCCTCATTAACATTAAATGCAGGATAGCCTTCAGGAACTGGGACACCAAATTGTTTTAATACTGCCTTAGCTTGATATTCATGTATATTCATTTTAAGAAATTAATTATTTTTATTATATTGTAATGCCGTCGATTAATTTTTGAACTGCTTCAACTGAACGCTTAAACATAACATTTTCAGAAGAATTTAGTTTAACTTCGATAATTTTCTCTACACCATTTTTGCCAATAATAACCGGAACACCAATGTAAAGACCATTAACCCCATATTCACCACTTAAATGAGCAGCAACTGGTAAGATTTTTCTTTTATCTTTTAAGTAACTTTCAGCCATTTGAATCGCGCTAGTCGCAGGAGCATAAAAAGCAGAACCATTACCAAGTAATTTAACAATCTCTGCACCGCCATCTCTTGTTCTTTGTACAATTTCATCAATTTTAGTTTTTGAAGTCCAACCCATTTCAATTAAATCTGGAACTGGAATACCAGAAACACAAGAATAGCGAATTAAAGGAACCATAGTATCACCATGACCACCTAAAACAAAACTTTGAACATCTTCAACTGAAACATTAAATTCACGAGCAAGAAATAATGACAAGCGAGATGAGTCTAAAACACCAGCCATACCAACAACTTTATTTGGCTTAAAACCAGTAACCTTTTGCATAACATAAACCATGGCATCAAGAGGGTTGGTAATAACAACAACAAAAGCATTAGGAGCATTCTTTTTAATGCCTTCACCAACTGCTTTCATTACTTTAGTGTTAGTAGCAATTAAATCATCACGACTCATTCCAGGCTTTCTAGGAATTCCCGCTGTTACAATTACAACATCACTTCCAGCAATATCAGCATAATCACTTGTTCCAACCATGTTAGAATCAAAATTTTCAACAACTGAAGATTGCTCAATATCGAGAGATTTTCCTTGAGCAGTTCCGGCATTTAAATCTAGCAAAACCACATCACCTAAATCTTTTAATCCAACTAAGTGAGCTAAGGTGCCACCAATATTTCCAGAACCAACCAAGGCAATTTTATTTCTTTTTATCATATGTATTTTAAGTAAGTTAAAATTGGATTTTATTTGTTAATGTAACACCCGTTCTTTAATATGATTATTACATTTACTCCCACCTATGAACATCTAAAATCTATTCGGTCGAATATTAAGCTACAAAATATATTTTGCAAGAAGACAATTGAAGAATTAAACACAATTCGTTAATTATGTCTAAGCCAAAGCTTTACTTAAATCTTTAATTAAATCATCAACATTTTCCAAGCCAACAGAAAGGCGACACATTGAAGCGCTAATGCCAATTTTTAACCTTTCTTCTTCCTCAATATTAGAATGAGTTGTAGTTGCAGGATGGGTGATTAAAGTTTTGGCATCTCCTAAATTATTAGAAATATCAATAATATTTAATTTATTCATAAAATTAAAAGTATCCTCTTTGCTTCCATCAACCTCAAAAGCCATCATTGCCCCGCCATTTTTCATTTGCTTTTGGCAAAGTTCATATTGGGGATGAGACTTTAAACCAGGATAAATAACTTTTTTTATTCTTTTATGAGATTCTAAAAATTGTGCGATTTTTAAGGCATTCTCACAATGCCTTTGAATTCTCAAAGAAAAAGTTTCCAAAGACTTTAAAATAACCCAAGCATTAAACGGGCTCATAGCTGGACCAGTATGACGATGAAAAGGCAATAATGTTTCCTCAATAAATTCTTGAGAACCTAAAACACAACCACCAAGAGTTCTACCTTGGCCATCAAGATGTTTGGTTGTGGAATAAACCACAATATCAGCACCCAATTCAAAAGGCTTTTGCACATAAGGAGAAGCAAAAATATTATCAACTATAAAACTAGCTTTATTTGCCTTACAAAGATTAGCAATTGCTTTAATATCAACAACTTCCATATTAGGATTTGCTGGGGTTTCAATAAAAGCAACCTTGGTATTTTTCTTAAAAGCCTTCTTAAATTCATCCAAATTAGTACCATCAACCAAAGTAACTTCAATACCATAATTAGGTAAAATTTGTGTAGCAATATGATAACAAGATCCAAATAAAACTCTTGAAGCGATAAAATGATCTCCAGCCTTAATTTGACACATAATAGAGGCAAAAACTGCAGCCATGCCACTAGCCATAACTGTACAAGCCTCTGCTCCTTCAATTAATTTTAAACGATCTTCAAGTGATTTTAAAGTTGGATTAGTATAGCGCGAATAAACAAAACCTGGCTCTTCACCATTAAATCTACTTTCAGCCACATTAGCATCATTATAACAAAAACCAGAATTTAAAAAAATAGCCTCTGAGGTTTCACCAAAATTAGAACGACTTGTCCCACCACGAACCAATTTGGTTTCTAGCGCAGCATCTTTAAAATTGATATTTTTGTTTTTATAATTAGTCATATAATTTATTTAAATCCCAAAGCTCTGTGAAGCTCTGCTGTTTCTTTTTTAAGTAATTCAACTTCTACTTTTGTTACACCTTTTTTAGTAAACCCTAAAGCTTGTGATGCCCCTCTTGAAAGATCGATAATTCTACCTTTTCCTACAAAAGGACCTCTATCATTAACTCTAACGATAACTACTTTACTATTGTCTAAATTTGTTACTTTTACAATTGAAGGCAGTGGAAGAGTATTATGTGCTGCCGTAAAATCATTCATATTGTAAATTTCTCCATTAGCAGTTTTCTTACCATGAAAATAATCTCCATACCAAGAAGCAAAACCTTTTTCTTTATATGATGTATATTCTTTTGGATAGTAAGTTTTGCCAAGAACAGTATAAGGAGAGCCAACTTTATAATAACCCTTATAATTACTTGGAGCTTTTGTTGCTTTAGAAATAGAACCATCTCCTATGTTAGAACAAGATGTAATTATCAAAGATATAATAGCAACTAATAAAATATTGAATTTTCTCATGTTAGATTAATTAATTTTAATATTACTAAAGCCAGCCCTCAAAAAAGATGAGTCAAAAGCCACAAACGATGCTGGCAAGATAGTATCAATGCTATTTATTGATTTCAACAAAAAAACTAAAGCTTTTTTGATAGTGTTGTCACTATCTAAGCTAACCATTTTTAAAGCCAATACCAATAATATAATTTTCTGCTGATTTTTTTCTAGATGATTTAGGTTTAAAATGTTTTACTGTTGTAAAATTATCTCTAAAAACTTTAAGTAATTCTTGGCTAGCACCACCTTGGAAAACTTTGCCAACAAAATTACCATTTTTTGATAAAATCTTTTTGGAAAACTCTAAAGTTTCCTCTAAAATACCAATAATTCTTAAATGGTCTGTTCTGCTGTCTCCACTGCTATTAGCAGCCATGTCGCTTAATACTACGTCACATTTTTGATCACGTCCTAAATCTTCTTTTATTGCTTTAATTATTATTTCATGAGCATCGTGGGTTAGAAAATCTTGGCAGATAAATTTAACTCCTGATATTGGATCCATTTCCAAAATATCCACTGCTAAAACATTATTATCTCCAGCAATTTTTACAGCAAACTGACTCCATCCACCAGGAGTAGACCCTAGATCAATAATAACTTGACCTTTTTTTAAAATTTTAAATTTATCATTAATTTCAATTAGCTTATATGCAGCTCGAGACCTATAACCCTCCTTTTGCGCCTTTAATACGTAAGGGTCATTAAGCTGCCTTTGCAACCAAGCAGTTGAAGATTTTTTTCTGCCTTTAGCAGTTTTAACTTTGGTGAATTTATTTCTAATAGCCATGTTCCTAAATAAAGTTATTCAATTTTTTCTTAGTTTTGAGGTAAAACCGTTAAAAAAACAGTTAATAACTGTTTTTAGGTTTTACGGGCATAAATCTATGATTTATCCCTGAGTATCTTAGAAATTAAGCCATTTTTTAGGCACATATTCCCATATTTGTTTAAAAAATGGCTTAATTTATGCCAAAAATAAGATAAAAGTGAATGACTTTTTACTATTACTTTATTTAGGAACATGTCTATTAGCCATCAACTAAATTTTCGTATTTTTTTAAATCATCAGCAGTTCCAATGTGAAGGAATTTGCCTGGTAACTTAATACCTTTAAGTCTAATTGATTTTTCTTTTACATCTTTAAAAAAATAATTTAAAGAAAATGGCCCTTTAGGCAATGTTATTCCTTGTAAAATACGCGGATGAAATATTTGTATTCCAGTATAAACAAAATCATTAATCTGATCTTGACTAAGCTGACCATCTTGATTTAAATTAAAGTCCCCATTGCCATCATAACCCAAAAATAAATCTCTATCTTTTAGGCCAACTAGAATATCGGTGTTATTTTCATCAAAACTATTAATCATTTTTTCTAAAACAGCTATATCTTGCCAGATAATATCACCATTAATAATTAATATTGGCTGGTTTTTATCAAATAAAGGTAGGGCTTTTAATAATCCACCACCTGTTTCTAACTTCTCTTTTTCTTCAGAAAATATTATGTTATTTGATTTTATATTACCTATATTACTTTTAATATTAACTAAATGCCTTTTAATATTATCAGATAAATAAAACCCATTAATAACAACCTTATTAATTGCTTCTAATTTACCTAATTTATCTAAAATACGATCAAGCATTGATTTACCATTAACTTCTATTAATGGCTTTGGTGTGTTATTGGTTAAAGGCCTCATTCTTAGACCCTGACCTGCTGCTAAAATAAAAACTTGATTTATCATAAGTACTCTTTACTAAATTATATCCAAGCCAATATCAACTGCTTTGACAGAATGAGTTATGGAGCCAACAGAAATATAATCTACTCCTGTTTTTGATATTTCTTTGATTCTATCTAAAGTTACATTACCTGAAACTTCTACTTTAGATTTACCATCTATTAACCTTACAGCCTTTTTAATTTGTGTCAAATTCATATTATCCAGCATGATTATGTCAACACCTACATCTAGTGATTCTTTCACCTGCTCTAAATTATCGCACTCAACTTCTATTGACATTGATGTTTCTAATTTATTTTTAACATTTAGAACAGCATTTTTAATACTTCCAGCTGCCGCAATATGATTATCTTTAATTAAAATACCATCATAAAGTGCCATACGATGATTTTTACCTCCCCCTATTTTTACTCCATATTTTTGCAATTCTCTAAGAGCTGGAATGGTTTTTCTGGTATCTAAAATTTTAGCCTTTCCTTCTAGCTCTAAAACAAATTTATTGGTTTTAGTAGCTATGCCACTTAAATGCTGCATTAAATTTAAAGCAATTCTTTCAGCAGCAAAAATATCTCTGGCATTGCCTTCTCCTGAGATAATTACACTATTTTCCTTTAAAGAATCTCCATCAGCAAAATGTTTTTTTAAAGAAATATTTTTGGAGACTTTTAAAAAAACTTTTAAAACAAGATCAACTCCACATAATATAATCTCTTCACGATTAGAAATTTTAAAATTGATTATTTTCTTTTCTGGTATTGTTAAATTTGAGGTAATATCACCAATACTTCCAAGATCTTCTTGTAATGATAAATCTATTATTTGATCTAATTTGTTTTTTTGCATTCTCTTGGGTCAAATTTTGTCTTTTTAAAACTATCTAGCCTTTCTCTAATAAAATGACGCATAAATTCCATTTCTCTAGCTGTTATTGGTCTTTTTCCTGATTCATTATCTTTTAACATTTGATTAATTATAAAAAATGCTTCACAATCTCGCCCCATTTGAGCTGATAAGAATGCCGGCAATTGTCTTGTCCATAAAGGCGCTTCCTTTGCATTATTTTCACTTAATTTATAAGCTAATTCTAAAGATAATTCATCATCATTTAAAGCAAGCCTAGCAATGTGCACTGCCTGATAAAGCCACCACCAATGTTTATCAATATCAATTTTAGCATGATCATCAAGATACTTGATAATATGAATAGTGTCCTCTTTATTTTGGGTTTGAGCATAATAATAACTAGCCAAAGATGGTATTACTCTTGAATCGCTATTTAAAGAATCCATCAAAGTAAACCAACGATAAAGCTTTTCAAAATTATAATTTTTTAAAGGAGTAAAACGACCAAAAGTATCGCCGGCATTTTGTATTTTTAATGCTAGAACTCTAAAATAAAACTCTTTATCACCAAGGGATAGTGCTCTTACCAAATGTTTGCTTGGAACATTTGGAACTACATGAATATTGGGCTTTATATGTTGTGTTTTTAACTGAAAAATAATTTGTAATATTAAGAAGAGGCAGAAAAAAGATATGAAGATTTTCTTAATATTAGAATAAAAAAATATATTAGACACTAGCTAACCAATTAAAATTGTTTCTTGTTAAAATCAAAAAACGACATAAATGTCAGTAAAGGAACATATATTAGCCCTTGGATAGAAGTTATTATAACCGACTTATAATCTGTTATGCCATAAATTAACCACTCACTTTGAGCAAATTGATCAAGCCTAGGAAAAATAAATGATATAAATTTTAAAAATGATTTTAAAGACCTTTGAACAGAATTAAAATCTACATAAGAATCTGGTATATCAATTGTCAGAACAAAGAAGGCCATCATTCTGGCTAAAATATAAAAACCTAAAGTTGCAAATATACTAGAAATAGCATTCTTTAAAATTAAAGAACTTAACACAGCAACAGAAATTAGAATAAAAATTTCGAATAAAACACTCAAAAGCCAAAAAACTAAACCAATAAAATTAGCCTTGGCAATTAAAAGAATTATGGCAATTGGAATAAAAACAAAAAGTGCTACCAAAACAAAGCCCAACATATAAGCAAAAATTAAACTATGCCTAGAAATTGACTTAGATAATATAAATTCAACCTCTTTATTATCAAAAGACTTCCTAACATAAAAGCAGGAAAATAATATCATACCAACGGCAAATATCATTCTAAAAGATCCAGCAATATAAACTATTGATGTTTGGTCAGCTTCAACAATGAAGGTGGATCCTAAAATGGCTGAAATACCAAAAGCGGCTGTTAAAATGATTAATAAGCCAATATATAGACGGTCTCTAATGGCTGTTAATAAGATATACTTAAATACTGATTTCATTTATAAATAAGGCCTTTTACTAGTTGTAAATTTATTGTTAATTTCTCTATCATATGGAGTAACTCCATCTATACTATCAACTATAGTAGCCTTAATAAAAATGACAGTTTCAACAATATCTGTTTTCTTAGAAGTATATTTAAATAAATGCCCAAGAATTGGTATTTTACTTAAAAATGGTATACCCTCCTCACTACTTGCGGCATCTTCCTTCATTAAACCACCTATTACCAAAGTGTCACCACTTTTAATTTTCATTGTAGTTTCAATTTCTCTTGTTTGAACTATCGGAACCTCATTTCCTAGAGAGTTACCATCTGCATCCACAGAAGGATCTGATGCTGTTTCCGTTGAAACTGATAGCTTAGGATTAACATCAAGAGTAATATTACCACCTCTCACATCTATTGATGGGGTAATGGTTAATTCTACACCAATAGGCTCTTCATTCATTGTGGCATTAACGGTATTAGTTGTAGTACTAACAGTTGAATTAGTAGTATTACTTTCGGTCTCCAGGGTAAAATATACTAACTTATTAAGAAAATCTAATTTTGCCTGCCTATTATTAAGAGCGCTAACCCTAGGACTTGATACCGCCCTTACAGTGCCAAACTTCTCTAAAGCTGCAATATCTATTGTAACGGCACCACCTAAAACCCCTGTACCAGCAGCAGAAATATTAAAAGGAGATGTATCTGTTGCAGGAACCGGCTTACTGCTAACAGTTGTACCACCATCTAGAAAACCCCAATCTATTCCAGCACTATACTCCTCCGTTAAAGTAACCTCAACAACCTTAGCCTCTATTAAAACTTGAGCTGAAGCACTTTCTTTAACAGTTGCTAAATAACTTATGGCCGCCTCTTGTCCAGCATTATTAGAAAATATTGTTATAATACCAGCGGATTTATTTGGAGAAATACTAGACGCTTCAGAAGAAACACTAGATAAAATAGTTGATAAATTATCCGTAACTTCACCCCATAAAGCACCATCAATTAGGTAGTCTACCAAATGATGTTTAGCAAAAGCAGAGTCATTTTTAAACACCAAAACACCATTGACAAAAGAATATCTGATATTTCCTAAACTAGCAATTCTATCAATTATCTCTATTAAAGGACGATTCTTGGCATTAATTATTACTCCACCAGATATTTTAGAGTCAATATCTACATCCAAACCAGTAACTCGACCAAGCTCAATTAAAACATCTTTTAGGTCAATATCGTCTGTTACTGAAAATGAAATTATTTGATTACCTTGAGTGAATTCTGGTGGCTTAGGAAAAGAAAGCATATTGGATATCTGAGGTATAGGAACCTGCGATATTTTAGATCTATTATTACCTTTACCTCTGTCAGACTCTATGAATGAATCAACTATGTCAGACCTTGTAAGCTTAGCATGATTATCTAAATAACCCGAACGACAACCGAGAAGAGCCTGCAGAGCAAAAAATATTAAAAAATATTTTATTAATCTATGTAACATATGAGTAAAATTCTTCAAAAAATTAAGAACAAATCATGCTTTAGGCACAGGTAAAAATAAATCTATATTATTAATCTTTTAAATCAATAGATTATTTGCCACTTATCAAAATTTACCAACAAAGATACTATCAAAGATGCAACCAGAGCTGGAGCAAAGGGAAAAGTGTCGTCTTCTTTAATTTTTTGCCAAACAATGCCAAAAATTATACCAAAAATACCACTTAAAAACATAAACAATGAAAACCTTTCAAAACCAACCATAAAACCAGCAATAGCAAAAAATTTGATATCATCAACGCCAATGCCATCACAATTAGTAAAATACTTAAAAATATGATGTAAAACTATTCCAAAAATTAAATAACCAAATGCTGAATAAAAATAATAAAATAACTGATGAGTGTCTGAATTATTAAAAGTAACCAAAAAATGGTAAAAAATGGCTAAAATAAATAAAATAATTTGATTAAAATCTGATATAAAATAATTCTCCACATCAGTAATTATCATTATAAAAAGAGTGATAAATATTAATAATGTTATTACCAATTTAGCATCCATCTTACTGCCCAAAGCAAGATAAATGGCAATAAATGATAAGGTTGATATTACTTCAATAATAGGATATCGAATAGAAATTTTATTTTTACAAAATGAACATTTTCCCTTTTGAAAAACCCAAGAAAATATTGGCACCAAATTTAAAATACTTAATTTATGATTGCATTTAGGGCAAAATGAAGGAGAGAGAAGAAGATCTTTAACTTTTTTATTTTCTACAGATAAACGATAGCTTGCCATATTAATAAAACTTCCAGCTATCATTCCAAATAAAACCATTGAAGCTAGACCAATATTGTGATAAATTACTTCCATATTATTTATTGCTAATTTCAATTTAATTAATAAAGTTTAGACTTCTATTAACTTAAAGGCAATTTGTTGCCCTTTAACAAACTTAAGCCCTAGAATATGAACAGTGGCACAATATTTTATTTATTCAAGTTATTATTTGTATGATTTTAAAGAATAAAATTTGTATTCTATTATTACTAATTATTACTACTTCTTGTACCCAAAAAAAAGCTGCGCCAATTTTACTAAAAGGCCACATGAAATATCACAAAGGCAATCAAAATAATAACGTCTCTGCTAAAAAACATGCTAGCAATTCCAAACAAGACATTACAATTATAAAAGCTGGCGACAACCTTTATAATATTGCGCAAGAACACGATTCTTCTGTAAGAGACTTAATTGACGCCAACAATTTAGAACCACCTTACATACTACAAATTGGGAAAAAATTAATTTTACCAAGCACCAAATATCACCGAGTTCAAGAAGGAGATAATCTTTACAAAATATCCAGATTATATGGTATGAATATTAATAAATTAATTGAAATTAATAACTTACAAAAACCTTACAACATTATTACTGGATCAAAATTAAAAATCTCCAATCCTTCATTTAGCACCGCCTCATCTAAAAAGGTTGAAGAAAGAAAATTAGCTCCTTCAAAATCAAACACAAAATTTAAAAAATCAACAAAAGCTAAACTACCTTACAAAAACAATAAATTTATTTGGCCCGTTAAAGGCAAGGTTATTTCTAGTTTTGGTCAAAAACCAGGAGGTCTTTACAATGATGGTATTAACATAAAAGCAGACGAGTCAACTGCCGTTAAAGCCGTTGAAGATGGTTTAGTGGCTTACGTTGGCAATGAACTAAGAGGATATGGGAATTTAATTATCATTAAACATTCAGGTGGATGGATCTCTGCCTACGCCCACTTAAAGAAAACAAATGTCAAAATTGGAACTAAAGTTAGCCAAGGCGATGAAATAGCCTTAGTTGGATCAACTGGCAATGTTGACTTCTCCCAGCTTTATTTTGGAATTAGAAAAGGTAGAGAAGCTGTAAATCCAAAAACTTACTTAAATTAAATGTCCTTATTTAAAATCTTCTCAAAGTCAAAAGTAGAGACAAAACTCTCTGAAAGCTCAGAGTCACTTGCTTCTAAAATTAGCCATCTTTTTCATAAAGACAAACCCAAAGATGAAGAAAAAACCGACAAAAAATTAGCCAAGAAGAAAC
>JAYORG010000004.1:17093-86388 GCA_038123275.1 Rickettsiales bacterium
CTAAAGTAGAAGAGAAACCTAAAGTAGAAGAGAAACCTAAAGTAGAAGAGAAACCTAAAGTAGAAGAGAAACCCCAACCAAAAGATAAAAAATTAGAAAAGCCTAAAATCAAGAAAAATTTATTTAAAAGCTCAACTTCAATAACTTCTAAAATTGGTCAAATTTTTACTAAAAAGAAATTAGACGATAAAATATTAGAAGAATTAGAAGATTTACTTTTAATGAGTGATATTGGCACAAATGCAACATTTGAAATAATTAACGATTTAAGAAAAGAGAAATTTTCTAAACAAGTTGACGAAAATGAGATAAAATTATTCTTAGCAAAATACATTGAAAACATCTTAACTCCTTGTCAAAAAACTCTTGATTTTGAATCGCAGTCTAAACCAAAAATTATGATTTTTAATGGAGTTAATGGATCAGGAAAAACCACAACCATAGGCAAAATTGCCAAAACATTATCAAACAACAATAAAAAAGTTGTTATTGGTGCTTGCGATACCTTTAGAGCTGCGGCAGCTGATCAATTAAAGGTATGGGCTAATCGTGCTAATTGCCAAATAATTACTGCTGACAAAGATGGTCAAGATCCAGCCTCTGTTGCTTACAAAGCTCTTGATGAGGCTAAAAAAATTGGCGCGGATATTTTACTAATCGACACTGCTGGAAGACTACAAAATAAACAAAATTTAATGGATGAGCTTAGAAAAATTAATAACGTTTTAAGAAAGATTGAAGACGATGAAGAAGCTTATGAAAACATCTTAGTTCTTGACTCAACAATAGGTCAAAATTCTAAAAACCAATTAAAAGTTTTTGATGAAATAATAAATATTTCTGGATTAATAATGACAAAACTAGACGGATCAGCCAAAGGAGGAGTTTTAGTTGCCTTAACTAAAGAATTCAACAAACCAATTTACGCCATTGGCGTTGGCGAAAGGATAGAAGACCTACAAGAATTTTCCGCTCAAGATTTTTCCAAAGCATTACTTGGAATTTAATTATTGCCCCGTGATAGATTGGAAATTAGTTCAAAAAACAATTGTGCTCAGTGAGCACAATTGTTTTTTTAAACGCCAACTTCGTTTAAGGAATATCGTTAATTTTTTCATATTTTAAGCGCTTTTTTATTAAAATTATGGCTAATATCTGGATATATTTGCCTTAATTTTCATGAAAAATAAGCTAAAATAGGGGAGAATTAACGATATTCCTTAAACGAAGTTGGCGTTTTACGACTCTAAGCTGCCAATAAAGACATAGCTGCAAACTCTTGAGCCTTTAAGCTGGCACCACCAACCAACATTCCAGAAATATTTTTTACTGACATAATTTCCTTCGTATTATCCTTATTGGTTGAACCACCGTAAAGAATTCTTAGATTGTTAATTTTAAACTTCTTATTTTTCTCAACTTCATTTTTAATAAAATCAGCCATCTCATTAATTTGATCTTTTGAAGGAATTTTTCCTGTTCCAATTGACCAAATTGGCTCGTAAGCAATAATTAAATTTTCAATATCAATATTTTGTGGGATAGAATTGGCAATTTGCTCTTTGATAAAATCTAAATATTTATCACCCTCTCTTAAGTCTAATGACTCACCAATGCAAAGAATAGGAATTAACTTATTTTTTAAAGCAACCTGTACTTTCTTATTAACAACTTCATTAGTTTCAAAATGATTTTGACGTCTTTCACTATGTCCTAAAATAACATAATTACAACCAGCATCATGCAGCATTTTAGCACTAATATCTCCCGTAAAAGCACCTTTTTCCTCATAGCCACAATCTTGTCCGCCAATATTAACTCTCCTAATATCCATGGCCAATTTACTAATTTCCTTTTCTTCTAAATCATCAATATTATTACCTTTATCCTCCAAAATATCCAGCTCATTACTAAGCAATAGCTCGTCAGCATAATCAATTAATATTGCCGGTGGACAAAGCACAATTTCTGGCAAATTCTCTTCTTTTCTTATTTCGCTTTTAAATAAATTAAGCCAAACCTCAACATCGTCAAATGATTGATTCATTTTCCAATTAGCAATAATAATATTTTTATTTTTTGTCATTTTATGTTATGCGATTAATTGATTAAAAATTTTCTTAACTTGTTCAAAAGTAAAACCTTTATCTTTACCATTATCAATAATAAAATCAGCTAATTTTTTCTTATCAGAATTTGGTATTTGATTTTGCAAAATATCTTCAAATTTTTTACTAAGTAAATCTTCCTTAAAATCTGAATTATTATTTTTTGCTCTATCCAAGAAACGCTGTCTTTGAATAGATTTAGGCGCTGTCACCAAAATATTTTTATGACATTTTAAATAACCACCCTTTTCAAAAAGTAGTGGAATATTTAAAATAACTAATTTCTTTTTTTCTAAATCTGCCTTCTTAATAAAATTTTCCTTCCTATTATTGACAACAGGATGTACTATTTCTTCTAAAATATTTAAATTTTCTTGGTTATTAAAAACTAAATCACCCAATTTTCTGCGATCTATTTTTTGATTCAAAATTGCTTCTGGGAAATGCTCTTTAACTTGCCCAAAAACTTCTTTATCCTCATCAAAAATTTTATGCACTTCTTTATCAGCATCAAAAATTACCGCCCCTAATTTTTTAAAACTTTGAGCAACAAAATCTTTACCACTAGCAACAGTTCCACTAAGACCTACAACTACGCTCATATTATTTTCTTTAAATATTTACCAAATACTAAATATCTCCAACCAAATAAAACTTTTTTCAACTTAATATTTTTCAAAATTATTTGCTTTAGATCGCTTTGATTAACTATTATTTCTGGTCTAATTTTATTGTCGTCAGACTTGCTTGCAAGTAAATTTTGAGCTTCTTGGTAAATTACTTTTTGACTCTCATTTAACTTTAAATTCACAAATTTAATTTTCTTATTTTTTTTGATCTTTTTTTGCCCTTTTAATAAATTTAAAATCTTATTTATTGATCTAGTATTTCTTATATTTTGTGATGCAAAGATTTTAACCAACTCTTCTTTACTGCGTGGATTTTTCTTGGCAATTTCATTTAACACTGCATCTTTTAAAACAAAACTACGTGGAATATCTTTTTCCTTTGCCAATTTGTCACGCCATAAAATTAGGGTTTTTACACTTTGGCAATATTCAGGACTTTTATTAATTAAAGGAAATTTTTTAAAAAGATCTTGCTTATTAATATCATAACTTTTTTTACCCAAAATATTTTTCATTTCTTCTAAAAAATATTTTAATTTATTTTGCTCAATTAATTTATCTTTTAAAATTTTATAAATTTGCGGCAAATACTCAACGTCATTTAAAGCATATTCTACCTGCTGAAAAGTCAAAGGCCTCTTTTTCCAGTCACTTCTTTGTTGTTCTTTTGATAAATCCTCATCTAATAACTCCTTAACCAAACTAGCATAGCTAATATTATAATTAAAACCTAAAAAATTAGCCATTGCCTGAGTATCAAAAAGAGACTTTGGAATTAACCTTAATTCTTGAAATAAAATTTCAAGATCCTGAAATGAAGAATGTAAAATTTTTATAATTCCTTTATTTTTTAAAATTTTAGCAAAAGGTTTAAGATCAATATCTTTGGATAAAGGATCGATTGCAAAGTTTTTACCCTTAATATTAATTTGAATTAAGCATAAAATTGGATAGAAAGTTTTATTACGCATAAACTCAATATCAATTGCCACTATGTCACCCTTTTTAATTGAGCAACAAAGCAATTTTAAATCTTCTTGTTTTTCTATCAAAGTTGAAGCTGGATTAAATGTTAAGGACATAATTCTTTCATACGCTTATAGGCTCTGGCAAAGCCTTTGAGGGAGTAATCATCAATACTGTAAGAACCAATAGCCGAATCTGCTCTAACTCTAACCATATCATTTTCTAACATTGCTTGAATAAACGTCTTATCTTTTCTACTACTATTAAACCAAGCTGACGAACCTCTGGTAAATAATTCATAATCTTGCAATCCCAAAAGAGCATAAATCTTACTATTAATTTTATATTCAAAACCAGAAGAAATACTTACTTCTTCACTACGATCAATCTCATATCTACTAACAGATAAGTAATAATCCCTTTCTCCAGTATAGTTAGTTTTACTACTTTTTGGCCTAGACAAAGTATAACATCTTTTAAATTCTTCGCCATCTATTTCTTCTACAAGCTCAAAAACCTCCCAAGAATAATGAATACTATCCATTATCTGCGCAAAGGAGTTTTTGCTAAAAAGAAATAAAACTAGAAAAAAAGAAAGTAACCGCACAATAATCTAACAAAGTATTTGCAATAAAGTGGTAATATTCTAATTTATTTAGCTATTTAAGAAATAGCAATGACAAATCTTTAATCTACAATGATTCTTTTGATCGATAATTACGACAGTTTTACCTATAATTTATATCATTACATTATTGCAGCGGGTAGTGCCAACGTAAAAGTGGTTAGAAATGATAAAATTACCAAAAGTGAAATTAATGAGCTCAACCCTCAAGCCATTGTTATCTCTCCTGGCCCCTGCACTCCAAACGAAGCCGGGATCTCTCTTGACATTATTGATGAATTTAAAAAAACAGTGCCAATTTTAGGAATTTGTTTAGGACATCAATCAATAGGCCAAGCCTTTGGTGGAAAAATCATCAAAACACAACCAATGCATGGCAAAGTTAGTGAAATTTATCATCAAAGTGAGGGAATATTCCAAAATTTACCATCCCCTTTTAAGTCAACTCGTTACCATTCATTGTCAATTGAAAAGGAATCTTTGCCAAATTGCCTAAAAATTACAGCCTCCACTAAAGATGGGGTAATAATGGGTATTCAACATAAAGAATTTAATATTCATGGTCTACAATTTCATCCAGAATCAATAGCGTCTGAATATGGACACGATTTAATTAAGAACTTTTTAGATTGTTTTTAATTTTAGCCTTATTATTCTTGTCCACACTATTAATTTAACAAATTTAAGAACTACTAAATAAATGACTAATAAAAATTCTCACCCAACAAAAGAAGAGGCTCTGGCAGCTGTTAAAACATTATTAGCATGGACCGGTGATAACCCCGAAAGAGAAGGGCTACTTGAAACTCCACAAAGAGTTATTAAAGCTTATGAAGAATTTTTCTCTGGCTACAATGCCAATCCAGAAAAGATACTTGGAAAAACCTTCAAAGAAGTTAAAGGATATAATGATATCGTTTTACTAAAAGATATGAGACTAGAATCACACTGCGAACATCACATGGCACCATTTATTGGTAAAGCTCATATTGCTTACTTGCCAGACACAAAAGTTGTTGGCATTAGTAAAATTGCTCGTTTATTAGATGTATTTGCCAAAAGATTACAAACTCAAGAAACCCTAACTTCACAAGTTGCAGACACTATTAACGACGTTCTAAAGCCAAAAGGAGTTGCTGTATTAATTGAAGCTGAACATCAATGCATGACAACCAGAGGTATTCATAAAGTCGGAACCTTAACAACAACAATCACAACAATTGGCGCCTTTAAAAATAACGCGTCTTTAGAACAAAAATTCCTAAAATTAATTAGTTAGTTAAGATTAATGGCTAAGATTAGAACACGTCCCCTATCTTTTAAAATGTCATATTTCAACCTATTTTTGCTTATTGTTTGCAAAAATTATTTCAAATATGTCCTGATATTATCAATAATTTTTACAAAAAAGCACTAAAAATATGATAAAATCTGACAATTTAAAAGACAGAGCACATGTTCTCAAACAAAAATCTGAATTAATATTAGCTTCTACTTCTAAAATTAGAAAAGAAATATTACAAAATTTAGGGCTTAAATTTAAAACTATTAGTCCAGATTTTGATGAAGAAGGCGCTAAAAAAGACATTCTAGATCTAGACATCCCTAACCAAGCATTGTTCTTAGCTCAACAAAAAGCTTTATCCATTAGCAAAAAACACCCAAAATCTTTAGTGATTGGTTCTGACCAAATATGCCAAATACAAAATGAAACAATCTCTAAACCCAAAAATAAAGAAGAAGCCATTTTACAACTAAAAAAACTAAATGGAAAAATCCACTACCAAAATAATGCCGTTACTTTATTTCAAAATGGTCAAGAAATTTTTTCTCACATACAAATTGCTAAAATAAAAGTACGCATCTTAAGCGACCAAGAAATTACATCTTATGTTAATCTAGATAACCCTGTTGGATGTGCTGGTAGCTACAAAATTGAAAGCCTGGGTCGACATCTATTTAGTGAAATAGATGGTGACATTAGCTGTATTTCTGGCATTGCAATTCAACCACTTTTACAATATTTACATCAAAATCAGTTAATTGAATTATAAATAAATATGGAATTTTTATTATCTCCTGAAGCAATTTTTATCCTTATCACTCTAACATTTTTAGAGATAATTCTTGGTATAGACAATATCATCTTTATTGCCATTGCCATTCATAAACTACCAACCACTTACCGTAGAAAAGCTCGTTTTATTGGTATTGGCCTAGCCCTAATAATGAGAATTTTAATGCTTTTAGCTTTATCTTGGATTTTGGGCATGACTAATACTCTATTTACTCTATTTACCCTACCATTTTCAGTTAATAATATCCTTTTAATTGTTGGGGGATTATTTTTAATAGTTAAAAGTGGTATAGAAATTTATAATGATGCTTTTGGTACTAAGACAGAAGTAGTCAAAACAAAAAAAGAACCTATCTCTCATGCTAAAAACAGTTTCTTTGGTGCAGTAATTCAAATTGCTTTGGTTGACTTTGTTTTTTCTTTTGATTCAATAATTACTGCCATTGGCATGACTAGAGTTGTGCCAATTATTGTTATTGCAGTTGTAATTGCTATGATAGTAATGTTAGTTGCCTCTGAATATATCAGCAAAATTTTACATAAACATCCAAGCTTAAAAATAATGGCCTTAGCCTTCATTTTTATGATAGGAGTAATATTATTAGCCGACGGAATTCACCTAGAAATATCTAAAGGATATCTATATTTCTCTTTATTCTTTGCCACTACAATAGAATATCTTAACATTCTAGCTCGCAAAAATAACAAACATTAAACCTAAAAGCAGCGATAAAATAATTTAGGACATCCAACTTTTTGGTTCTCAAAAAGTGAAGCTGAATATGATTTGACAATATCTCAAATTTATAAGACCTTTGTACAACTAAAATTTAATGTGAATTTAAGCAATATTGATGCCATAATTCTACTATCACAATCTGTGAACAAATTTAAATTATTACATACGCAAGCAGAGAAAGAAGAAGGGCGCCAAGACCAAGTAAACAATCATCAACATTTCTTGGCCCGAACAACTCTTTAACAATGAATCAAGGTCAACCATATCAAGCACCAAGATCACAACCTTTTAGAGCCTACCAAACCAGAAATATGACGCCACATCGCCCTCCATCTACTAGTGTATATAAAGCTTATAGCAATAAAGGGCACCTAAAAACACCTGGTCACAGCAATAGAAACTTTTAATCTATCGCTCTTAATTAAAATACACTAAAAATTTGGCGCTCCCGGCATGATTCGAACATGCGCTCATGGTTTAGGAAACCAATGCTCTATCCCCTGAGCTACGGGAGCGAGACGCGTGCACTTTAGTGCAGCTAACTGCTAAATATCAAAATCTTTAATTACATTATAAGATCTTGGATTAAAAAGCTGATAATGCCACCATTCCTTTTGATAAAAATCAAAACCCGAACTCAACATTATTCCCATTAAAATAAAACGATTCTCTTGCGCTTCTTTAGAAACTTCTACACTGCCATGATAAGCTTTTGTAGTAAAATTATCAAACTGGGTTCCCATATCCAACTCATTATCACTTTCATCAATCAAAGTTAAATCAACAGCAATTCCTCGACAATGTGGAATTGATCCAGTTTCAGGATCAGAAACAAAATCACCACCTGGAAACTTATCAAATAAAAATTGCTGCGCTCTTAGGGGGCGAAAACCATCAAAAATTTTTAATTTATAACCTTGAATTCTTGCTAAAGTAATTGCTTTATTTAAACACAAAACTGCATCTTTGTGCAAATAACAAAGAGCCTCTTTATAAAATGCTTCATTTGTGACATTACTAGACAAAGCATATTTTAAATCTAGCTCAACATCAAAATTATCATCAATTAAAACTAAATCACTCATCATTAAAAGGGTTTAAAAATTACTAAAGTTACAATTAAAATCATTAAAATTGTCGGAACTTCATTTGCTATTCTATAAAATTTTTCACCATTCTTATTTTTACCATTAATAAAATCTTTACGCCATTTTGCTAAAAAACCATGAAAAACCGTCATAAAAACCACCAATAAAATCTTAAAATGAACCCACCCTTGATCAAAACCAACAAAATGAATTAGTCCTATGCCTGTTATAAAAACAACAACCATGGCCGGATTCATAATTATTCTAAGCAACCTCTTTTCCATCAACTGCAATAATTTATCACTATTAGAATTTAACTTTAAACCAACATGATAAACAAATAATCTTGGCAAATAAAGTAAGCCTGCCATCCAAGATATCACACTAATAATATGAATGGTTTTTAGCAGGAAAAAAATATCTATCTTATCCATAAAAAAGTTGATATTAATTAACGGGAGTCTTACATTGTTAACCAATTCGCAAAGTAACTTACTTTATGAATTGGTTAATACACTAATTAACAGTTTAACGTTTTAATTTGCAATCTTTAACAAACTCACATGAAAGTCATATCTTGTAATAGCAATAAATCTTTAGCTAAAAATATTGCTAATTATCTAGGTGTTAACTTGGTTGATGCTGATATTAAACGCTTTGCTGATAATGAAGTTTTTGTTGAAGTAAAAGAAAATGTTAGGGGTGAGGATGTTTTTGTTGTTCAATCAACATCTTTTCCTGCCAATGACAACATAATGGAGCTCCTAATTACAATCGACACTCTACGCAGAGCATCTGCCAAAAGAATTACCGCAGTAATTCCTTATTTTGGTTATGCTAGACAAGATCGTAAAGTTGGACCAAGAACTCCAATCTCAGCTAAATTAGTTGCCAACATAATTACTAGTGCTGGAGCTGACAGAGTCTTAACTTTGGATCTTCATGCTGGTCAAATTCAAGGCTTTTTTGACATTCCATTAGATAATCTGTTTGCAGCCCCAATCTTTGCCAAAGATATTAAGGAAAATTTCAAAGAAAATAACAATGTTGTTGTTTCCCCAGATGTTGGAGGCCTAGTTAGAGCCAGAATTATTGCTAAAAAAATTGGTGCCGATTTAGCCATTGTTGACAAAAGAAGACCAAAAGCAGGTGTTAGCAAAGTAATGAATATTATTGGTGACATTCAAGGCAAAAACTGTATTATCGTTGATGATATGGTAGATTCTGGTGGCACTTTATGCAATGCCACTGACGCTTTAATAGAAAAGGGGGCTCAATCAGTTTCTGCTTATATCACACATGGCATTTTATCTGGAGAAGCCTTTAGCAAAATTGCCAATTCAAAATTAAAAAATCTAGTTATTACTGATAGCATCGAACAACAAGAAAAAGCATCTGGAATTAAAAATATTAAAATACTTGAAACTTCTTCTTTAATTGGAGAGGCAATTAGAAGTATCTCCCAAGAAAGATCGGTTTCTAGTTTATTCAACTAAAAAATGAAAGCACAAATCCAAAAACAAATAAATAAATTACTAAATAATAAATCTTTAATTGGATATGCTAAGCATATAGGAAAGGCTGTAGTGTTTTCCTTGGCGATTGCTCTATTTGTTGTAATTTTAACAAACCTTCTTTATCAAAAAAAACCAGTGATAAAAAGAGGTTTTGAAGTAACTATAATTAAAGATAACCCCAATAAAGTAGAGATAAGAAAGATTGGATCAGCCCCATCTGATAAATCATCCGACAAAAAATCCAACATTGATATTATTTCATTGATAAAGATAGCTGATCTAAAAAAAGGAGAAAAACTCTTTAAAAAATGTGCCGCTTGCCACTCCATAGAAAAAGGATCTCCAAGCAAGATTGGCCCTAATCTTTACGGCATTGTAAACAGAGAAAAGGGGGAAGTAGCTAATTTTAAGTATTCAGATGGCCTAAAAAACAAAGGCGGGAAATGGAGCTACTCAGACTTAAATAAATTTTTAACAAAACCAAAAGATTTTATTCCTGGAACTAAAATGACCTTTGTTGGCTTAAAAAAAGATAAAGACAGAGCTAACATCATTGCCTATTTAAAAGACGCTAATAAATAAACATATGTTACTAGAAATAATTCAAATAATAATTGCCGGGGCACTTGGAGCCATATTTGGGTCATATGCTACCTTATTTTCACATCGTTTACCAATTGGAGAATCTTGTTTTGGTAGATATTTTGGCCCTAAATCACATTGTCCTAAATGTAAAAAAGTTCTTAGAACAAGAGAATTAATTCCAATAATAAATTGGCTAGTTACAAGAGGAAAATGTTCAAATTGTGCCTTTAAAATACCAAGATCTCACCTATTCTTAGAAGTTTCGATTGCCACCTTATTCATAATAAACTTCATGTTATTTGAATTTAGTGACCAGTTCATTATATTCTCACTAATCTTAACCGCTGCCATGATAGGGCTAGTAACCGACTTTAAAAACAATCTTCTGCCCGATGCAATTTTATTTATTATTTTGTTAATAGGTCTATCTAACAGAGTTTTAGTTGATGGAGGTATGATAAATGTTATATTCTCAGGCGCAATTGGATCTATGTGTGCCCTAGCTTTTTATAAAATTTTCTTTGATGACGGCAAAAATAGCTTAATAACCAACCAAGAACAGGCATATGCATATGCTAAATTTATTGCTATTGCATCCGTATGCTTATCTCTAGCATCATTTATACTTTATACAGCTTGTGTTTTATTAATTTTATCCATATTCTTATTATTTGGAAAATTTTCTCAAAGAAGAAGCCCCAGACTTGGAGCTTGTTTAATTTTGCCATTCGTGTGGCTTCTCATTTACTCACCTTTAAATTACTAAAAAACTATTATGACAGATTACAAAATAAAAGACATTAACTTAGCCGACTTAGGCAGAAAAGAGATCACCTTAGCTGAAAATGAAATGCCAGGATTAATGTCCTTAAGAGAAGAATATGGCACTTCCAAGCCATTAAAGGGAGCCAAAATATTAGGATGCCTACATATGACAGTTGAAACTGCCGTTCTAATTGAAACATTGGTACACTTGGGTGCCCAAGTAAGATGGAGTTCTTGTAATATATTCTCAACAAATGATGCTGCTGCTGCTGCAATTGCTAAAGCTGGTATTCCTGTTTTTGCCTGGAAAGGTGAAACTGAAGAAGAATATGTTTGGTGCATTAGACAAACAATTAACGGTAACAAAAATTGGGAAGCAAATATGATCTTAGATGATGGAGGAGATTTAACGTTAATGGTACATGAAGAATATCCAGAACTTCTTAAAAACATTAAAGGAACATCCGAAGAAACCACAACTGGTGTTGCTAGGCTTTATAAAATGGCTCAAGATGGTGAATTAAAAATTCCAGCAATTAATGTTAACGATTCTGTAACAAAATCAAAATTTGACAATCTTTATGGCTGTAAAGAAAGTGTTATTGATGGAGTAAAAAGAGCCACAGACATTATGATAGCTGGGAAAACCGTAGTCATTGCTGGATATGGCAACGTTGGAAAAGGATGTGCTGAAGCCTTTAAAGTTCAAGGTGCTAGAGTTATAGTTACCGAGATTGATCCAATTTGTGCACTTCAAGCTTCAATGTCTGGATTCCAAGTTTTACCTATGGAGGAAGTTGCTGATATTGGAGATATCTTTATTACCACTACTGGCAATAAGGATGTAATTAATATCGAGCATATGAGAAAAATGAAAGATTTAGCAGTTGTTGGCAATATTGGTCACTTTGACAATGAAATTCAAGTTGAAGCCTTAAAAAATATGGAATGGATGGAAATTAAGCCACAAGTTGACCAAATTAAATTCCCTGATGGCAAAAGAATTATTCTTTTAGCCCAAGGCAGACTATTAAATTTAGGATGCGCTACTGGACATAGTGCTTTTGTTATGTCTAATAGCTTTACCAACCAAGTTATGGCTCAAATTGAATTATGGCAAAATCATACTAAGTATGATAACCAGGTTTATCTTCTACCAAAAGAGCTTGATGAAAAAGTTGCCAGATTACATCTAGACAAATTAGGTGTTAAATTAACTCAACTAACCAAAGAACAGGCCGACTATATTAACGTAGAAGTAGAAGGGCCTTTTAAATTAGAAAATTACAGATACTAATAATATTGATTTTTAATTATGACCAATTTTTTAATCACAAAAGAAGGTTTGGAAAAATTAAGAACAGAAATATCAGACCTTAAAAACGTTCAAAGACCAGCAATAATTGAAGCTGTTGCCGAGGCTAGAGACCATGGAGACCTAAAAGAAAATGCTGAATATCATGCGGCTCGAGAAAAACAAGGAATGATAGAAGCCTTGATTTCTGACTATGAAGACAAACTAGCCAGAGCTAAAGAAATTGATATTTCATCATTTTCTGGTCCTACAATTAGATTTGGCGCTAAAGTAAAATTGGAAAATTTAGATAATGGCAAGATTGTCTCCTATCAAATTGTTAGTGAATATGAGGCCAATATTGACCTTGGCCTCATCTCAGACCAATCTCCTGTTGCCAAAGCTTTACTTGGAAAAGAAGAGGGCGATGATCTAGAAATTAAAACTCCAGGAGGAAACATAGATTATGAAATATTAGAAGTTAAATTTCAAAAATAGAGCCTTGAAAATTCTATTAACTAAAGTGATATGAAAAGAAATATATTACTAGAAGGTCTAACAAAGTTTCTTATCCCAGTAGTTACTCTTTATTCTATTTTCTTAATTGCAAGATATTTACAGGAAGGTTTATTTACTATTTTCTACTCAATATTATTAATTGCCATATGTGCAATAATTTATTTCTCAGCTAGACAAGAAATTCACGAGGTAAAATTAATATTTTCCCTAAAAATAGCTATTTGGCTATTTTTCTTTATTACCTTCTTTTATTTAATATCAGTATTTATCCTTCTTGCTTCTCAAAGCTAAATAATTCTAATTTCAAAGACCTTTACACAACTAAAATCGTTCAATTTTAGTTGCACAAAGGTCTTTTTCAGTAAGTAATTATGCCTAAACAGAATAAAACCTTGACAAGGGTATAGCAAAAGACATAATAATCGAATTTTAAAATCCCTGCAAATCAGAAGTCACTTAATTTCTACAAAATCTTCTAATTTGCAGGGGTCTGTATTTTAATGACTAAACCCATAATTAAGCTATGAAATTGCCTAAAACAAATAAAACAGCATTCTCTATACTTGAACTATCGATAATATTAGTAGTAATTGGTCTACTAATTATTGGAATTACAGCCGGAAGTTCTTTAATTAGATCAACAACAATGTCCAACGCTAGACTTATTACCTCTTCTTCCCCAGTTCTTGGAATTGAAAACCTAGCTTTATGGCTTGAGACCACATCAAAAGATAGCTTCTTAGATGGAGAAAACGTTGATGGAGAAGGTGCTAACGCACCAATAATAACCACCTGGAGAAACATAAATAACCAAGGAACAAAAATAAATGCGATCTCCTCTGGAGAACCAGCCTACACAACAGGCACCATGAATAAACTTCCAGCCATTGATTTTGATGGTGATAATGATAATTTTGAATTTTCATCAAGTACTTTTTCTACAAATGATAATTTTTCAATATTTATTGTTACCAATATTGACACTGCATCTGTAGCATTTTCTACATTACTATCTCAAAAAGGAGGTACTGGTACTGGTAGACAAATACTACAACTAAACACCAACAAAAGGCTAAGCTCACAACTTGGCGGATCCTCCATAACAGGGAATGCTCCTTCATTTGAGCCAGAAATAATTAATTTAAACAATAATAATACCCAAGCCAATAATTTAACCATTTATCAAAATGGGGTTCAGACAATATCTGGCAATACATCTAATGATGAAGGGGCAAATGGAAATTTTGTCATCGGAGAAAACCACAACAATGAACAAGATATGGATTTCTCTGTCGGAGAGCTCATAATATATGACCGCTTCCTAAATGATGAAGAAAGACAATCTATAGAAAATTATCTATCAAAAAAATGGGGTATTGCTCTTGATTAATCATTTAAAGAATTGAGCTTCTCTTCTTTCTCTTCTTCAATTATAGCTAAAATATCCTGCGCTTTTATCTTGCTGCTTTTATCCTCATCAGATAAATTCTCCAAAGCCATTTTAGCATATTGTCTAGCCTTTTTATTCTTTTGTCTTAATAGGTTTAGTTCTGACAATGCCAAATAAGATTTACCCATTTCACCAATTTTTTGGTAAGCCCTTGCTAGCTCTTTAAAAAGCTGCCCATTATCTTTTTCATTTACACTGGCCTCATTTAAACTTTTTATAGCAAAATTAATAAGATCTCTATCATTGCTTTTTAAAGAAAGGATAGACCCACTAAGAGCAATCTTAGCCAAATCAGGACTTGGCAATAAATTAATAGCCTTTTTATAAGACTGAATAGACTCTTTTATAAGATTATTTTCAAACAAAATTTGTCCTTTTAATTCATGAAAATAACCATTTTTTGGCTGCTCTTTAATTAGCTTATTTAGCTCAAAAAGAGAACGATTTAACTTTCCTTTCTTAAAATAAGCTATAGATCTTGCATATTTATCAAAAGAGCTATCACTATTAAAATATTTTAAACTCTCATTACTATCCTGTGTAAATGCTGTTATTTTAGCTATAACATATTTCATCTCTTTAGCTATATTATCATCAACTTTTTTAGCCTCGCTAAATTGACCCAAATTAGCCTTAATATAATTAATCCTCTTTTGACTTACTGGGTGAGTTAAAGCATATTCATCAATAAAATCTTTATACTGAGATTCTTGTGAATTAAAATAGGTTAATAATTTCATCAACCCAACCGGAGAATCGTTAACCTCTTTTAAATATTCTAAAGCCAATTTATCAGCCGCCTCTTCTTGTGTTCTAGTATGCTTAACTGCTAATCTTTGAGCTATGTGATTACTTCCCATTAAAACAGCATAACCAGCATCACCATTAGCTGTAATAGCGGCCGCAATTCCAGCCAAATAACTTAAAAGAGCCACCTTATTAACATCTTTCATAGCTTCATGACCACGAGCCAAATGGCCACCAGCAATGTGACCAACCTCATGAGCAATAACCCCAGTTAAAATATTTGGATCTTCATATTTAATAATCAGACCAGTATTAATAAAAATATTTTGCCCTGCCATAACAAAGGCATTAATAGCAGAATCATTAACAATATAAATTTGAAGATCATCTTGATTTAAATTTGCAGCCTTAATTAATGGCCTGGTAATCTTTTTTAAAAGATCTTCCGTCTGTGAATCACGAATTAAAGAAAATCCAAATACCATAGAGCTTTTAGTCACAAAAACTATAAAGATAATTAATTGTAGCAATTTTATTGGCAACTTCATAGATTATAAAAGATATAATTATAGTTTTTATTTATGTTTTTTAAAAAGCTTGTTCCAAGAACCTTATTTGGCAGATTCTTACTTATTATTGTTGCCCCTACAATAATAGTGCAAATTGTTGCTGTCTATGTTTTTTATTACACTCACATTGACAGAATTAGTAAATATATGGCACGAAGCCTACTTGGCGAAATGAGCTTTGTCAGTAAATCTATAAATAATGATTACAATAAAAAATCCCTAGAGCTATTTACTCAAAATGTAGGTATTGAATTCTCTTTTAACAATACCGAACAACTAAAAGAGGTTGCTAAAATTGCTGATAAAAACTATAAAGCACCAAAAATATTAAACTTAATCAATATATCTCCTATATTTGATTCTTTAAATAGATTTAAAATAGAGCTTAATAATTATGGTCTAACACCATTTGCACTTTATAAGGATCTAAATGATAAGAATAAACTAATTGTTAAAATAGCATTAAAAGAGGGTGGGGTTTTAACTTTTAACATATTTAAAAATAGGGTTACTAATTCTAGTAAAACTGTCTTTATTTTATGGCTTTTAACAGCCTCTTTTTTAACCACCATCATTTCAATCATCTTTCTTAAAAACCAAATTAGATCCATCAAAGGCCTAAATAAAGCTGCTGAAAAATTTGGCAGAGGACAAGATGTAACAAATTTTAGACCAGGCGGTGCCAAAGAAATAAGATCCGTTGGCATTTCTTTTATTAAGATGAAAAGCAGAATTGCCAGACAACTATCCCAAAGAACTGACATGCTTTCTGGCGTTTCTCATGACCTAAGAACCCCCCTTACTAGAATGAAGCTACAATTAGAATTAATGAAAGAAGATGAGTCCATTAAAGATTTAAAATCTGATATTTCTGATATGGAAAAAATGATTAACGAATATCTAGAATTTGCCAAAGGCGGGAAAAAAGAAAATAGTCAAAATGTTAACATTGGAGATTTTCTAAATAAAATAATAAAATATTACCACAAACTGCACAAAAATATTATTGATGAAATAGATATACCAAAAGACTTTGTTATAAACATTAGAAAAAACTCCCTAAAAAGAGCCATAAGAAACTTGATAGATAACAGCTTTAACTATGGCAATAAAGCAGCTTTAGCTGCTGACTTAAGAGATGATTTTTTGCAAATTATAGTTGAAGATGATGGCCCTGGCGTTGCACAAGAAGAGCTGCAAAATATCTTTAAACCTTTTTATCGAGTTGACAATTCAAGAAACCTGGACAAAATTGGAACTGGACTTGGTTTAGCAATAGTTTTAGATGTTGTTTCTTTTCATGGCGGCACTGTTGAAGCTCAAAAAAGCTCAATGGGCGGTCTAAAAATAATAATTAATTTACCCATTTAATGAAAATCACAATAATTGGCACCGGTTATGTTGGCCTAGTATCAGGGGTTTGCTTTGCAAAAATTGGTCATGAAGTAATTTGCGTCGATAAAGATAAAGAAAAAATCACCAAACTAGAAAATGGTCAAATTCCCATTTTCGAACCAGGGCTAGAAAACGTACTTACAAATGTTGTTAAATCAAAAAATATTAGCTTTACTACTTCCTTAGAAAAGGCCGCTAAAGACAGTGAAGCAATTTTTATTGCTGTTGGAACTCCACAAAATGAAGATAATGGTGATGCCAATTTAAAATTTGTATTTGATGTTGCCAGGGAAATAGCAAATAATAGTAATTCATATAAAGTTGTAGTTACCAAATCTACAGTTCCCGTTGGCACAGGTCAAAAAATACAAGAAATCATTAGACAAGAAAACAATGATCTAGAATTTTCCATGGTCTCTAACCCAGAATTCTTACGCGAAGGAAAAGCTCTTGATGACTTCTTAAATCCAGACCGAGTTGTTGTTGGCTTTAAAGACGAAAAGGCTAAAAACATCATGAAACAAATTTATGCTCCTTTGGTTGAGCTAAACAAAAATCCAAATTTAGTTACCTACACAGACATCACTACTAGTGAATTAATTAAATATGCCGCCAATTCTTTTTTGGCAACTAAAGTGGCCTTTATTAATGAAATGGCAAATTTATGTGAAAAAGTTGGTGGAAATATTAAAGATTTAAGTTCTGGAATTGGCTCTGACTCTAGAATTGGCAATAAATTCTTGAATCCAGGCCCTGGCTTTGGAGGCTCCTGTTTTCCTAAAGACATTCTTGCTTTAAGCGCCATTGCAAAAAAACACGACATTAACCTATCTTTGATCAATTCTGTTATAGACTCAAATAATAACAGAAAATTGCAAATGGTACAAAAAATTATTAAATCTTGTAATAATGATGTTAAAAATAAGAAAATTGCTATTTTGGGCCTTGCCTTTAAAGGAAATACTGATGATGTTCGATACAGCCCAGCCATTGCAATTGTTCAAGGCCTACTAAAATATGAGGCCACAATTCAAGCATTTGATCCAGAAGCAATAGCAAATAGCAAATCTGAAATTGGAGCTAATAATAATATCTCTTATCACAATAATTATCTAGATGCTGCCCAAAATGCTGACGCCTTAATAATAGCTACCGAATGGGATCAATTTAAAGATATAGACCTAGAAAAACTAAAAAACACCCTAAAAACCCCACTAATAATTGACCTTAGAAACATGCTAAACCCAAAAGAAGTAGAAAATGCTGGGTTTAAATATATATCTATTGGCTCAAAAAACTAAACACCTCTAAATAACTTATGCAAAAGAAACTAATTACCATCCAATTATAAAACTGCTTCAAATCAACTTTTAAAAACCTTTGCACAACTAAAATTTAATGTGTTTTTATTGCCATTTTTAGGATTACAGGAGTCTTAATTGACAAAAACCGCCATATATGCTATGCTTTATATAAAACCACTAATTATATAGAGGATATTATGAATATTATATGTAGAATTTCAAAATATACTGACAAAATGATAAAAAAACTTCGTTGGTTTGATTTATCCTTAATCAAGTTAAGCGTTGCTGCTATTATTTTAACAATTGCAAAATTGTGGCCACCTATATTATCTCTTGAGTGGCATAGCTATCTAATGATTGCACTAATAGCTAGCATTAGGCCGTTAATGATATATTTTGGCTTACTAAAATAAGCTTAATTAAACCTTTTGCACAAATCTATCTTCAATAAACTGAATTTCTCTCTTGATTTCTGCTATATATGAAGAAGTTGCCATTATCTTTTGCTCATCCAAAGATTCTAACTGCTTTGACATTTCCCTAAGATCTTCTGTAAATTGTAGTGCTGATCTTTTAAACAAGATATAGCTTATGTTATTTGACATGTATTTTAATGTAGATAATTTATTCTGGCGTCAGGGGAGTAGCAAACCTAAATTGGCCAACTGTATCTTGCGATACAGTCCTCCCCTGACATAAAAACACACCTCAAACAATGCATAAACCATATCAGGCTTTTAGGATTTACTAGATCCGCGCCATGAATTAAAAACGCGACAGCTATAAAATCAATTATATAGTGGCATAATGTCTCATTTTAGGACACTTTGCAATGCCTATTTTAAGAGGTTATTTTTAGATAATTAATAAGAATCTTTCCTTTTTCTAGTAGCAACAAAAATATTAAAATCACTATCTTTATCACTAGCCTCTAAATTACCTCTAAGCTCTATAGAATTAGATCTTAAAAAAGGGTTTATCTTTAATTCATTTTCTAAAATTGCAGGAATGGTTGGCTTATTATTATTTCTTACCAAGATAGCATCTTCTTTTTTGCGTAATAAATCTTGATTTTTAGGTTCCAAAGTTAAAGAAAACTCAATATTGTCCAAAGTATATTCATGGGCACAATAAATATGAGTACTTTTAGGCAAGCTTTTTATTTTATTTAAAGACTCATACAGCTCTTCTAGGCTACCATCAGCGAAAACTCTACCACAACCAGAAGAAAAAAGCGTATCACCACAAAATAATATATTTTTATCAGCAATAAAATAAGAAACATGATTAGAACAATGCCCAAATGTAGTAAATGGAGTAAATAATATTTCTCCTAATTTAAAATCCCCATAAATTACATCTTCACCCTTAACTTTAGATGTTTTGCGTGAAACATCTCGACTCTGATTAATAATTTTATCATTATTATAAATTGTTTCATGTGAAACATTTAAACTAGTGATACTTTTAGAGCTCAACTTCTGATCTATCTTAATAAATATATCCCCCCCTGGCACTGACAGCTGGTCTTTTTCAAAAACCAAAACCTTGCAACCATATTCTTCCTTTAAATCTTCAATACCCGAAACATGATCATAATGAGAATGTGTAATTATAATAAAATCCAATCCCAAACCATTATCTTTTAAAAAATTATCCGCCGCTTTAAAATCCCCCGGGTCAACACAAATAGTTTTTCCACTTTTAAAGCATTTAATTATAAAAATATAATTATCACTAAAAGCTGGAATAATATTTATTTCAAAATCTTGATAATTCTTGGTTTGTATTTTTGTCATAATAAATTTTATTTTTGACCTAGCCTTTGCATAAGACGCGCTTTAAGGGGCTATCCCAAATCAAAATTTGGAATTAGAAAAATAAAATCATTCACTTTTTCCTTATTTTTGGCATAAATTAAGGAAAAATTGAACGATTTTTAATTTGGGACAGACCCTTTAACTATTTTCTAAATATTAAAAACTATCTCAATAAAAATCTGTTAATAATTTTAAAATAACAAAAAATACTTACTCTCAAAACTTTCCTTTTACAACCACAGGTAGAGCAAGCTCTTCAGGCGCTCTACCTGTGGTTGTATTTTTAAATAAAATAATACAATATTACTAAATTAATTAGATTAAACCTCTTTAAAGTTGCAAAGTCAGCGAGCAAGATTTAAGTTTTTTACTGAAATAGCAAAAACTATTTCATGGGTTTGGTAGCCCTTTACGAGCGGTCTGTAATTTAAGATAAGCACAGATCGTTAACAACTAAGCTTGTCTCCTAGTTTTCTTATGGCTGGGGGACAATGCTGTCAAGGCATTGTGCTGTTCTCGTAGCGGTCTACCAACCCCCAGTCGCCAGTAATTTCTACCGGCGACTTTTTATTTAAAATAAACAATAAAAAGCGGGGCAAAATGGCAACAAAACTACTAACAACACTATTTCTCTTATTTTTAATATTCCTAATTAGATGGCTAATCCCCTGCTGCCACGGCGAAAATACGGAGATAAAGAATATTTTGATTAATACAATTCTAATGCTTCCCTTTGTTATCTTGGTTGGGATTTTATTTTTTAAATAGTTTTCAAAATTTATACACTAAATAGATATAATTGGATATTTTTATGGATAACTCTTCCCTTTGCAGTTTTAATTGGGTTTTTGTTTTGTAAACAATATTATGTTGACTTTTAAAACCATTTATCTCACATTATATACTGTAATATCACATTAGCATTAAATTAACATGAATTGGGAAAATTTTAGAATAAATAAAAGGCTAAACTTAAAACCTGAAGCCATTGAAGAAATATACGCCTTAATTGCAAAAATTGACGCCATTAAAAATAGTTTCTCCCTAACTAATAATTTACTACCCCAAACCATCAATCGCCTTACCTCTTCTTTAATTATTACCTCAACTGGAGCTTCAAATAGAATTGAAGGCAATAAACTCACCGACAATCAAGTTGAAAAGCTTTATAAAAATTTTAATATACAAAAATTTAAAACTAGAGACGAGCAAGAAGTTGCTGGATATTTAGAAGCTTTACAAGAAATATTAGCAAGTTATCAACATATTAAAATAACCGAATCTCAAATCTTATCATTTCACGATCAAATGCTTCAATATAGCGTTAAAGACTCTAGACATAAAGGAATCTATAAATTTGGATCAAATAGGGTTGAAGCAAAAGACCATAATGGCAATTTAGTAGGCATTATTTTTGACCCAACACCACCACATTTAGTTAAAAAAGAAATACAAGAATTAATACAATGGTATAATTTTGCTATTACAGAAGACAAGAAACATTCTTTAATTTTAATCGCTAATTTTATTTTTGAATATTTAGCTATTCACCCATTTCAAGATGGAAACGGCAGAACTAGCCGGTTATTAGCAAATTTAATGCTTTTGCAAGCTGGATATAATTTTACTAATATAGTTTCTCACGAAAAATTAGTAGAAGACAACAAGACTGATTATTATTTAGCTCTAAATAAAACTCAAAAAACCTGGAAAACTGACAATGAAGATATTTCTACTTGGTTAATATTTTTCTTAAAAATAGTTAATGGACAAGCCAGCAAAGCCTTGGACATCTTAAAAGGCGAAACCATTGAACATTTACTATCAGAGAAACAACTAGAATTATGGAATTGGGCTTTATCTTTAGAAAAAAAAGAATTTTCACGAAAAGATGCCATCGAAGCCCTGGGCTTTCCACCAAGAACTGTTGAATCAATTATTAAGAAATTATTTGATTTAAAAAAGTTAGAAAAAATGGGTGAAGGTAGAGGAATTAGGTATAGGGTCAAAAAATAATATTATCCAGAAGCAGTGAATAAAAAATATTTTAATATCATTGAATAATAAAATTTATAAATTTGCCAATTTTTTTATTAATGGAAATGATGGTTCATTTTAATTAACTTATTAAGAGATGGGGAGAATGATCATTGTTACAAATTAAATGATTGCAATAATATTAAAAAATTATCTTTTGAGCAACCAAGGAAGAAGGTGAAAAAAATTTCTTATCACGCGTAGGGTTAATTATTATAATTTAAACCTTCCTTGTTTATTTTTTGAGCCTATTTCAAGAGTAACAAAGATAAATCATATAGGATCACAAATTATTCCTGATATTACAAAATTAGATATTTATGAGGACACAATACAAGATAATGATATTTGTTTAGAGGTTAATGGTTATAATCAAGAACCAATACAACTTTCATTGTTTATTGCTCCTTGGAATAATATATCAGATTCGACTATTTCAATAAGATACAACCAATTCTTTTCATTCCAATTATAGTTTTATGCTATTTATCAGGTTATCTATAAAACTAGTTGCTATGCCGCTAGCATCACATTCAGGATGAAATTGGGTTAATAAAAACATTTTGGGATAAGTTTTATGCTCAACGGCCTCAACAACTCCGTCTAGTGAAATTGCAGCTACTTTTAATTGATCTGATAGATTTTCTTCAAAGCAACCTTGGTGATGAATGCTGAGTTCCTTTATATTTTCTAGATTAATATTTGGATTTGATTTTTTATAAATTTCTGCCAATAAAGAATCTTTTGTTACTTTCATCTCATGAGTTCCTTTAAAAATATTCTCTTTTTCTCCTTTTAAAATAAGCTCAAAATTATCCTCATAATCTTTCAACATTTCTTTGGAAAAATTCTTTAAATTATCGTCATAATGGTAATTTTCCCTCTCGCCATTATTAGTTCTTCTATCATCTGGTAAGTGCTGAACTAAATTACCTCCTAAAACTGCATTAATGAGTTGCATTCCTCCACATATTCCAAGCACAGATATATCTTGTCTTTTTAAAGCATATTCTATCATTCTAACCTCTGTTGCCTGTCTGGCATTAAATGGGCTTACAGGTAATCTTCTCTTGGTTTGTGGGTGAATATAGTTTTCACCATAGAGATTTGGATGAATATCTCGTTTATTTCCTGGAAAAATAAGAGCATTACACCCTTCTAAAATTGCATCAACTATTTTAAAATGCTCTTCCAATAAACCTTTAAATTGTTCATCTTTAATATGCCTATCCCTTTTGATATCCTTATTTAAATTGGTTGGAATAAGAACAGGAGCGCCACCACAAATTTCAACTAATTTTACTATCAAACGACAACGCATAATGTTGGTATCATCAGCAATCCCAATCCTAAATTTATTTTTCATATTTTGATTAAAAAATCTTTGTATAATTAACTTTTATAGAATATTTTTTACCTAAAATTTTTATCAACACAACATAGTTTTTACAAATAAATGAAGATAGGATTATTGGTATCAGAGAAAGGATTATACTCCCACAAAAGATTAAAAGAAGAAGCGGAAAAAAGAGGTCATAAATTTAGAATTATTAACCTTACTGAATGTTTTGTTAACATCACTAATGATACGCCAACAATTTATGACAAGAATGGTAAACCAATTAGAGATTTAGATGCCGTTATTCCAAGAATAGAACCTTCTATTACTTTTTATGGAACTGCTATCCTAAGGCAATTTGAGATGCTTGGCGTTTATTCTTTAAATAGCTCAATTGCAGTTCTAAAAGCTAGGGATAAGCTTAAATCTCTACAAATATTAGCCAAAAATGATATTCCTATGCCATCAACTGGTATTGCCAATTCTCCAGCTAGTATTGATGCGATAATCAAATCTCTTGGTGGAGCTCCATTAATCATTAAATTAGTTGAAGGAACGGAAGGCGAAGGTGTTGTTTTGGCTGAAACAAATAGTGCTGCAAAAAGTGTAATTTCAGCTTTTAAACAGCTTCACGCTAATGTTATTGTACAGGAATTTATCAAAGAATCATCTGGTAGAGATATTAGATGTTTTGTTGTTGGCAATAAAGTTGTGGCTTCAATGGAAAGAGTTGCTAATGAAGGTGAATATAGAGCAAATTTCCATCTTGGAGCAACTGTAAAACCAATAACCATTACCAAGGAAGAAAGAGCAATGGCAGTCAAGGCAAGCAAAGTAATGGGAATGGATGTTGCTGGAGTTGATATTTTAAGATCAAATCGTGGCTCTTTAGTCCTTGAAATTAATTCTTCTCCTGGGCTTGAGGGTATTGAAAAAGCAACTGAGAAAAATGTTGCTGGCTTTATGATTGAGCATATTGAAAAAAATGTGCATAAAATATTAAAAAATCACTGATCAGTATCACAATTTTATTGCTTAAATTTTAAAACTAAAATAATTTTATTATTAGCTTTGACGATTCTGGTTACTCAAGTAAGCAAAGCATTGGTTTATTTTTATTAATAAATTTATGTTTTGTCATGAATACGTTAAAATCCCTTGCCCTTATCCTGTCTTTTTTAATTTCATTTGCTTCTTTTAATTACATCGCTTTTGCTGATGATCATGGAGAAAATAAGTATATCTATAAAGAGAATGAAAATGATTATGATAACTACAATTATGATGAAATTCCTGATGAATTATAAGATGAAAATGAGGACCAAGAAGAAAAGAGAAGATCAATTGATAGTTAGGATGTGTATGATTAATAATATTTGCTTACCTAATGGCTAGTGATTTTGATAAAGAAGAAATTTTACGCAATGCTGAGGATTTGGTTAAAAGTTATAAGGAAAAATCTGTAGGAATTGTTCAGCAAAGAATTGATAACTTGAATAATAACCATTCTCGTGAGAGTGATTACCTCTTTATGTTATTGAACAATTGTTAAATGTCAACCAGATGTCGGTCTAGTCCCTTTAGACAGTTGGACCCATTATTCCAATTTAGAAATCCTTAGAAAATTAATAGAAAATCTATCTCTGCCATAGTAACAATTAGTAATCAATAGAATATCTGAGCGCCCTTTAGAAAAGGCTTGTGAGTATTTGTTAGTAAATGTGAGTAGTAATTAGAACTTCTGAGTATCGAAAGTTCGCAAAAATTGTCTGGCGGAGAGGAAGGGATTCGAACCCTCGGTAGAGTTTAACCTCTACACACGCTTTCCAAGCGTGCACCTTCAGCCACTCGGCCACCTCTCCAAACTAATAAAAAAACTACGGCAAACTAATTACTTCAATATCAACTAAGTAACTCAGGGATAAATTATAGATTTATGCCCGTAAAAACTAAAAACAATTATTAATTGTTTTTTTAACGTTTTTGCCTTGACCACCTCTCCAAAACTTGAATCATAAACTAGATATTTAGTTCCCACATCACAGATCAGGGTCAGAGTTTACTCTGACCCCCTGCGAAAGGGCGAATGCAAACTACCAACATCTAATATGTTTTTGCTAAGAACCTCCTCACAATGGCAGATTATTATAGAATATACAATGTTTTTGTTGAATTCTGGCTTTGCCTCTTCAGTAAGGGGTCAGAGTAAACACTGACCCCGATCTGTGACGTGGGGGATATGGTTTATTTAGACTTTTAACATATCTTTTTTGTCAGCATCTATGTCTTTAAAAACATCTTCCCAAGAGCCTGTTGTTGATGCTTTGGAATATTCTGTTACTCTATTTTCAAAGAAGTTAGTATGCTCAACTCCGTTTAATATTTCGTCAAGCCATGGAAGAGGGTTGTCGTCAATCATGTAAATATCTTTTAATCCTAATTGATTTAATCTTCTATCGGCAATATATCTAATATATCTTTTAACTTCTCTGGCTGTTAGGCCTTCAATATTTCCCAGTTCAAAAGCAAGATCAACAAAAGCATCTTCAAAATGAACTATGGTAGCACAAGCTTCATAAAGATGGCCTCTTAAATCCTCGTCCCAAACTTCTGGATTTTCTTTTACAAAAGTTCGAAATAACTTAATAATTGACTCAGTGTGCAAAGACTCATCTCTAACAGACCAAGCTACTATTTGACCCATACCTTTCATTTTTCCAAATCTTTGAAAGTTTAGAAGAATGGCAAAAGAAGCAAATAGCTGCAAACCTTCGGTAAAACCACCAAAAACTGCCAATGTTGTAGCAATATCTTTCTTGGTTTTAACGCCAAATTTTTGCATATAATCGTACTTATCCTTCATCTCTTTATATTTCAAAAAGGCTGAGTACTCTGTCTCATCCATACCAATAGTATCCAAAAGATGAGAATAAGCAGCAATATGAACCGTCTCCATATTAGAAAAGGCAGCAAGCATCATTTGAACCTCGGTTGGTTGAAATACCTGAGAATAATGCTTCATGTAACAGTTATTAACCTCTATGTCGGCCTGTGTAAAAAAGCGAAATATTTGTGTTAAAAGATTTTTTTCTGTTGGAGTTAAGTTATGCTTCCAATCTCTAACATCATCTGCTAAAGGCACTTCTTCTGGCAACCAATGAACTTGTTGTTGTTTTAGCCAAGCATCATAAGCCCAAGGATAGTTAAAAGGCTTGTAAACCGCTTGTGCATCTAATAGGGACATTTTTAGCTTTATTTTAAATTATAAAAAAAGGGATAAACACTATATGTAGTAGAGATAGCAAGAAAAACATACAACATATTGTTATTTCATGTTAAATTGACAAATTCAATAAACAAGAAAATTCTTGTTTATTTTTTAACTTTTTTGGCAATTATCCTTTTTTTCTTAACAGAAACTTTCTTGTTAATTTTATTATGCTTTTCAATCTCGGCTTGTAAATCTTCCTTAGCTAAATCTCCCCTAATTTTTTTAACATCATGCACCTCATGCTCATTGCCATAAATATCAATTATTGTGGTTTTTTGTAACTCATCTTGTTCTTTTTTAATTGCAATCTGTGCTTCTCTTTTTATCTTTTCTAGACCCAGCTCCTTGCCAGCCTTATTAACTTCCTCTCTAGCTTGAGCTACAATATTTTTAGCCTTATAAAAGAGTTTGGTTAAATATTGAGCAATCTTGGGAATATCCTTAGGGTTGGTAACCGAAACTAGCAATATAGCTACAATTAAAAATTCTGGAAATGATATACCAAACATGCTTCCTTAAAATAGATTTCTAGATTTTGCTGAAATTATCCAAACCTACCTGTTATATAATCTTGGGTTTTTTGTTTTTTAGGGCTAGTAAAAATAACTTTTGTTTTATTGTACTCTTCAATCTTTCCCATATTAAAAAAGGCCGTCATATCAGAAACCCTAGCAGCTTGCTGCATTGAGTGGGTTACAATAATTATGGTGAAATTTTCTTTTAACTCATCTATTAATTCCTCAATTTTTGCTGTTGCAATAGGATCCAAAGCAGAACAAGGCTCATCCATTAAAATAATTTCTGGCTTTATGGCAATAGTTCTAGCAATGCATAATCTTTGTTGCTGCCCACCCGAAAGGCCAGTTGCTGGATCTTGCAGCCTGTCTTTAACTTCATCAAATAGCCCTGCTTTTTGTAAACTTGTAACAACTATTTCATCAAGATCTGCCTTATCTTTAAAAAGACCATGAATTCTTGGACCATATGCTACATTCTCATAAATTGATTTAGGAAAAGGATTGGGCTTTTGAAAAACCATGCCAACTTTAGATCTAAGCAAAACAACATCTAAATGCTTGTCATAAATATCTTTGCCATCAATAACAATTTCTCCAGAAATTTTGCACCCATCAATAGTGTCATTCATTCTATTTATGCAACGCAAAAAGGATGATTTTCCACAGCCTGAGGGGCCTATCAAGGCCGTAACACTATTTTTGGTAAAGCCTAGATTAACATTAAATAATGCCTGCTTTGATCCGTAAAATAAATCTACTTTTTTGGTCGATATCTTGTGCTTATTAGCCATATTTAACTATTTGCTATTTATAAAGATTTTCAAGGTAAAATAATGCACAAAAAAAGCAAGGATTACTTTGCTTTGGCAATTCTGTCAACCAAACTAATAATACTTAGCCTCAGCTCTTCATCTTCAATTTTATTAAAAACTTTAATTAAGTTTATTATCTTCTTATTTCTTTTTTTGTCATCATGCTCAACCTTTTCTTCGGCAATAAAATCAAAATTATAATAATCTTTATCAATAACAATATTCTCAAAAAAACTACTAATAGGCTTATTTAAAACTCGACAAATTTCATATAACCTACTGGCTGATATTTTATTTAACGCGGATTCATATTTTTGAATTTGCTGAAAGGTCACTCCTATCAACTCGCCAAGTTCATATTGGGTAACATTGCACTGCGCGCGAATTAATCTCAACCTATTAGCCAGGTGAACATCTATTGGATTTGGTTCTGGAAGCATTTTTATATTTACTTAAAATTAGTGGTAATAACATAAGTATTATTATAAAAGATAAAATCTTTATACCATATGCATCGTATAAAGTTGTTTCTAATTTTTCTACTAATTTTATATCCATAGCATCAATTTTGTTCAGTGGGATCTTTTTTACTATCCTACCATAAGGATCAATATATGCTGACACACCATTATTGGCGGCTCTAACCAAGGGCAAGCCATATTCAATCGCCCTAACTCTTGCCATAGCCAAATGCTGATAAGGACCAGAGCTTCTGCCAAACCAGGCATCATTTGTTAAATTAATTAAAAAATCAGGATGTTCCTTATCATTTTTTATTAAATTAGAAAAAATAACCTCATAACAAATCAAAGGATTAAAGCTTGGAATATTTTTATTTGGCTTAATGGTTTTAAATTCGTCCCCAGAAGAAAACCCTGTTGAACCATCTGTTATTTTTGAAACAAAAGGGATGTATTTGCCAAAAGGGATGTATTCGCCAAAAGGCACCAAATGTCTTTTATCATAAATATCAACGATATTGCCTTTATCATTAACGGTAAAAATACTATTAAAAACCTCATCTACTTTGCCTTTTAAATTAAAATTAGCCCTTAAGGCACCACTAACCAAAAAACCATTCTTAGGAACGGCCTCTTTAATCATTGAAAGAAGATCTACAGAATGCTCATCTATCAAATAAGGGATAGCACTTTCTGACCAAATTAAGTAATTAATGTCTTCATTGTCTTTGAGCGTTGATAAATGAATATTTTTAACAAATGATTTATATTTATAACTAGGATCCCATTTATGCTTTTGTTCTATGCTTGGCTGAACTATTCTAACATTACCATTTTTAGCGATAGTTAATTTTGTTGAAGAAATCCTAAAGCCACCCCAAACAGAAACAGCAACAACCACAAAAATTAGACTAAAAATAATGTAAAAGTTCTTCTTAGAATTATCGCTAAACTTTAGATTATACTGACAAATCTCAATTAACATTGCAGGCAAAGTAAACAGCAGAACTGCTAGAAGACTTAATCCATAAATTCCAACTACTGAAGCAATTTGAGATATACTGGTTGAAAACACCAAAGAATACCCGATCAAATTCCATGGAAAACCACTAAATAAAATTGATCTTAAATATTCAAAGAAGATCCAAAATATACAAAATATTATTATCTTTTGTAGCTTTTCTAATTTTAAATAATTGGCAACCTTGTTCGTTAATAATGCTACTAAACCAATATAAACTGCTGCTGTGGCTGGAATTAAAGAAACTGCAAAAGGAATTAACCAACCAAATTTAACTATGTCTACTAAAAGTGAGATAGAAATCCAATAAAAACCAATAACAAAATGCCCAAACCCAAAACTCCAACCTAGCCAAAATGTCTTTTTTTCACTCTGTTCTTTATCAATTAATAAAAATAATCCACTAAAACCTACTATCGCTAAAGGAAATAAATAGACTGGAGCAAAAGTAAGGGCTGCGATTGCACCTAAAATAAAAGAAACAAAATATTGGGTTTTAATTAACTTTCTCATATTGCTTTTTACTAAAAAACTTTCTTCACACTAACTGCCTTAGTTATTGCTCAATGGTTAAATTGATTTACATTATAATAATAACATGTTATTGTACTATCACTATACTTACAAGTAATAACTAGTGCAAACCATGAAAAATAATACCTGCGTAACCATCGCTTATGGCGATGGAATTGGTCCTGAAATAATGGAATCAACCATAAAAATCTTACAAAATGCCGGGGCTAATTTGCAGTTTAATACCATAGAGGTTGGTGAAGAAATCTATAAAAAAGGCTTTAATTGTGGCATAACTCCCTTGGCCTGGAAAGAATTAGAGTCTAGTAAAATTTTACTAAAAGCCCCAATTACAACCCCACAAGGAAAAGGATATAAAAGCTTAAATGTAACTTTGAGAAAAAAACTAGGGCTTTATTCCAACATTCGCCCTGTCACCTCGCTACATCCTTTTGTTAAAACCAACCACCCCAAAATGGATTTAGTAATAATTCGAGAAAATGAAGAAGGCTTATATTTAGGCCTAGAATATAAACATACAGACCAATTTCATCAAGCCTTAAAAATTGTCACCAAAGATGGTTGTGAAAAAATAATTAACAATGCCTTTGAATATGCTGTTACTAATAATCGTAAAAAAATTAGCTGCTTTTCTAAAGATAATATTATGAAAATAACCGATGGTTTATTTCATAAAACTTTTGACGAAATAGCAAAAAACTATCCAGACATTGAAACTGATCATCATATTATTGATATTGGTACAGCTAGGTTAGCAGATACGCCTGAAGATTTTGATGTTATTGTTACTTTAAATCTATATGGAGACATAATTTCTGATGTAGCAGCACAAATTGCTGGATCCGTAGGCCTTGCGCCATCAACTAATATTGGCAATGAATATGCTATGTTTGAAGCAATTCATGGCTCAGCACCAGATATTGCCGGAAAAAATATAGCCAATCCAACTGGGCTAATTCAAGCTGCCATCATGATGCTAGTTCACATAGGGCAAAATGAAGCTGCTAACAAAATTAGAAACGCCTTATTTAAAACCATCGAAGACGGCATACATACTGGAGATATTTATAATAAAAAAACCAGCACTAAAAAAGCTTCAACAACAGAATTTACAGATGCCCTAATAGAAAGACTGGGCCAAAAACCAAAAAAATTACCTGTGGCTAACTTTGCACAAAAACAAGAAAAAGAAGAAACCACTATTAAGAAAACAAAGACCGATTCCAAAAAACAACTAATCGGTTTTGACCTATTTATTAACTGGGAAAAAGAATTTGATGACTTAATAAGCTTTATTAACTCTATACAAAATGAAAAGTTACAAATTAAGAATATCTCTTCTAAAGGGTTAATTATGTGGCCACATATTGATGAATATATGAAGCCAGATTATCCAGGAGGACAAACAATGCTTAGATTTGTTGCTAAAAACGTTACCGGAAAAGCTAGTAATGAAATAATAAATGATAAGATTAATATATTACATCAAGACATTATTGACATACTAGACATTTTTGCTAAAAATAAAATTGACTTTATTAAAATAGAAAATCTTCATACCTTTGATGGTATTGCTGGATATAGCGCCGTCCAAGGAGAATAATAAATGGTATAAATATGGGATATACTAACATTTTAAATGCAGCAAAAGAAACTGTAATTCAGCCTGTTTTTTATTGGCAATTACTGTCCATGGCTTCCTGCTTCCTGCTAACCTTTGTCTTTTACAAAATTATAAAACATCTTTTATATTTAAAAGTAAAAAACGATAGAGAATTTGAAGAATCTAATCTTAATAAAATAATAGTTAGATATATATCTCCATTATTTTTACCTATCTTGACAATCATAATATTGTCTAGTGGCATGTCAGTATTTTCTAAATTTTATATTGAGGCAATTTTATTCTCATCTCTAATTCAACTTGTTGCCCTATTTTTATTTTTACGTTTTGTAAGGGTGTTTTTTGGCAATAATTTTATTGCCAACTTAGCTGCAATGTTCTTGGTTCCGGCAGTAATATTAAGCATCTTTGGTTTTTTAGATCCAACAATAAAATATCTTGATGGCTTTGCTTTTACAATCGGAACTATCAGAATTTCTATCTATGCAGTTATTAAAGCTGCTGTAATTTTATTAATAGTGTTCTGGTTATCAGGATTAATTTCTAGAAAAAGCAAGTCCTATATTAGAAAAAATGACAATATAAAACCCAACACCAAAGGGGTGCTTAGCAAAATTATTGACATGACAATATATTTTGTTGTCTTTGTTATATTGCTTCGAGTCTTTGGTGTTGACACCACAACCTTTGCTGTTATGGGTGGTGCCATCGGTGTTGGTATCGGACTTGGTTTGCAAAAAATAGCCTCTAACTTTATTGGCGGCATTATTTTGCTATTTGAAAAATCAGTAGAAATTGGAGACTTGGTTGAAATTGACAATGGAGTTGCCGGCACTATAACTCACTTTGGAGGTAGATATACCTTACTAGAGACTTTTGATGGCAAAGAGATTATGGTTCCAAATGAAGATCTTATTATAAATAAAGTAGTAAATTTAACATATAATAATAATCGTGGCCTTATTGAAATAGAAGTTAAGGTTGCCTACAACTCTGATGTCGACAAGGTGCAAGAGGTTATGATTGGCATTGCTAAAGAACATCCAAAGTGCCTGCTTTACCCCTCTCCAGAAGTTTATATAACTGAATTTGAAGAATATGGAATTAATCTAGTTATGCATTTTTGGATCAACAATGTATCTGATGGTAGAATGGGGCCAAAAAGTGAAGTAATGTCTCAAATATTAAAGAAATTTAGAGAACATAAAATTGTTATTCCACTTCCTCAAAGAGACTTAAACTTTAGCAAGGCTGTTGCCATTAAGAAATAACTAAAAATCCAAACAGCATGAAGATCTTATGTAACAAGCTTCTATCAAATAACTCCGTGCTTGGAGCCTTCTTAGTGATCTTGGCAACTTTACTACTTTCATTTAGATCAATTCTGGTAAAATTAGCCTATATTGAAGAAATTGCTGTAATGGATTTATTTTACTATCGCTTTCTTTTTACCTTGCCGTTATTGCTAGGTTTTTCTTTTTATAAAAAGAAAAAAGAGCTTTTTACTACTATAATTAACAAAAAAATTGCCGTTAACTGTATATTGGCAGGTTTCTTTGGTTACTATTTAGCTACATTGTCAGATTTCTACTCTCTAACATTAATTGATGCCAATATTAACAGAATTATATTATATACATTTCCTGCTTATGTTTTGATATTAAATTCAATTATTGAAAGAAAACTTCCTCAAACTAGAGATATATTCTTTTTTATTTTAGTGCAAATTGGTTTATTCTTCGTTTTAGGAGGATTTAACCTATCTTTAACATCAGCTAATAAAATAGGGGCTGCCTTGGCTCTATGCGCTGCCATTAGCTATTCTATATATATTATTATTAATCAGCAAACTGGCAAAAAGACTGGTAGTATCTTATTTACTACTTATGCAGTAATGTTTTCCTTTATATTTATAAATATTCATTTCTTTGCTGTTTTTGACCCTAAAAATAGTCATATTATTTCAAATAAAGGCTTTGTAATCATAGTAATAATGGCAATATTTTGTACATTCATGCCTTTATTGCTAATTGCTGAGGGAATTAAGAGAATAGGAGCATCCAGATTTGCATTACTTAATACCTCTGGTCCTGTAATGACTGTATTTTTCTGCTACATAATTTTAGGAGAAACAATGTCATATCAACAAATTACTGGCTCTATTTTGATAATAGGAGTTTTATATCTTTCCGAGAAGATTAAAAAAAAGCCGTAAGACAAGACTCCACTACTCATTTTTAATAAGACTGGAAAAAGCCATAGCCCCTATATAAAACATCCCTGCCACCGCCGCAACAAAATATTGTGTTGCAATTATAGCAATGGCTGCTGTGCCAATTGCACCATTTTAATAACCTTTGCAACAGATCTTCTTGGCTCTTTAATATTATAGGCTTGAATTATAGTATTTTTATTAATTTTACTTAAAGTCTCTTGGTCAGACACCTTTATCCAACTTGTGTTCCCTTCAATCTTATCGGTCACTATGCCTTTGCCAATTTATAATAAGTCATCCTCTGCTTAGATCCATTAATCACTAGACTCAACTTTCTTAGTGATAATATATTGTTGTGTAATTGACAATATATTGTTCCAAGTCCAGTAAATAAGAAGGCCTGCTGGGAAGGCGGCAAAGATAAAGATTAGTATAAATGGCAACATTTTCATAACTTTAGCTTGAGTTGGGTCGCTAACTTTTGGCCCTAATTTTTGCTGCAAAATCATCGTTAAGCCCATTAAAATTGGCCAAATTCCAATCATGAATATGCCACCATTAATATCAAAGGGCAATAAACCAAATAGATTAAACATTGAGGTTGGGTCTGGAGCGGATAAATCTTTTATCCAACCATAAAATGGCTGATGACGCATGTCAATTGTTGTAAACAACACCTTATAAAGAGAGAAAAATACTGGAATTTGAATTAACATAGGTAAGCATCCAGAAGCTGGGTTTACCTTTTCTCTTTTATAAAGCTCCATTATATCTTTATTCATCTGCATCTTATTATCTTTGTTATTCTTTCTTATTTCTTCAATGTTTGGATGCAGTTTTTTAATCTTAGCCATAGCTCTATATGACTTTGCAGCCAAAGGTAGCATAGCTGCCTTGACCACGACTGTTATTGCCAAAATTGCCAAACCATAATTACCAAATAGACTGTTAAAAAACTTTAAAATAAAGAAAAATGGCTTAGTTAAAAAATAGTACCAACCAAAATCAACAGCACGATCAAATAAAGCTATGTCATATTCTTTGGCATAATTATCAAGCAAAGTGACTTCTTTAGCACCAGCAAATAATTTATGTCCTAGCTCTAACTTCTCTCCATCTGCCATCATTATTTCGCTTCCAACAAACCCAACATTATAAATTTGACCATTATCATTTTCTCTTCTGCTAAAAATAGCATCCACAGGATTATTGTCAGGAATTATTGCAGCTAACCAATATTTATCTGTTAAACCAAGCCAAGTCTTTTTTGATTTAAATTTCTGGTTATTTTCATCTTCTAAATCTCCATACTGCATTTCTGTTAGAATACCATCAAAAACCCCTATTGGCCCTTCATGCAAGATATAGTTTGACCTTGGATCTTCAGGTAACAACCTGTTAACTCTGCCATATGAAGAAACCTCTATTATTTTTCCCGATAGATTTTCAATTCTTTTTACAATATGAAACATATATTCTTCATCCATAGAAATATCCATGGAAAACAAAATATTTTGCTTACTTTTCCAAAATAATGTTACGCTTTTTTCTGGGCTTAAATTGCTGTCTTTGCTTTTCCAAATAGTATTTGCATCTGGCAATTGCAATGATTTATTAGAACTAACCCAACCAAAATCAGCAAAATATCTTTCCTTGCTATTAACCGGAGCAAATAAGGTTACGTTGTCTGAATCTTCATCTATAGAATTTTTATACTCATTTAAATGCAAATTATCAAACTTTGCTCCTTTTAGATTGATTGAACCTGTTAACTTATTACTTGTTATTCCAATTCTATGCTCAACGCTCTCTTTTAATGCCTGACTTTTATCAACTAGAATCCTCTTTGGACTGGGTTTTGACAAAATAGGAGACCCTTCCTTTGGTTCTCTAATTTCCTCAACATCTACTTGCAGAACTTCCTCTTTTTGTGTTTGCAAAGCAGCTTCTTGCTGTCTTTTAAACTCTTCCATTCTTGGCTTTTCGTAAAACCATGTCCATCCTATTAAAATTACCGCCGACAAAAGTGTGGCCAATAAAATATTACTATTATTTTGCATTTGTTAAAAAATTTATTAAAATATTACCTATTCTTAAGTAACGACATCTGACTCAATAACAATTTCATTGCCATCATAATCATCTATTTTTTCTATCGCATCTTTTTTGCCCCCTTTCTTTGCATCTAAATCTTTATAACCAACCAAAGCTTCTTCAAATGCCTCTTTTACTGTTGAAATTGGCTTTATGGTTATGTTCTCTAAAATCTCTTTTGGCATTTCTGCTAAATCTTTTTTATTCTTAGCGGGAATTAAAACCTTGGTGATTTTTCCTCTAAGCGCAGCCAAAAGCTTCTCTTTTAGCCCTCCTATTGGCAAAACTCTACCATTTAAAGTAACTTCTCCGGTAACGGCAACATTTTTATCAACAGGCATTTTTGTTAAACAAGAAGCCAAAGCCAAACAAATTGCAACACCAGCCGAAGGACCGTCCTTTGGCGTAGCTCCTTCCGGAAAATGCAAATGAAAATCATATTGATTATATTCAGATTCGCTGATCTTCAATTTCTTGGTAATAGACCTAACATAACTTAAAGCAATTTTAGCAGACTCATCCATAACGTCGCCTAGCTTGCCAGTGGCCTGTATTTTGCCTTTGCCATTAAATTTTGCCGCTTCAATATCAAGAAGATCTCCTCCAAAATCGGTATAGGCAAGGCCCGTTGAAACTCCTATAGAGTTTTTATCTTTAGCAAGACCATGATCAAATTTTTCAACTCCACTAAAATCTTTTAGGTTGCCTGGCGTAACACTAATAGACTTAGCCTCTTTGGCTACAATCTTCCTAGCAGTCTTTCTAGAAATCTTGGCTATTTCACGCTCCAAATTTCTAACCCCAGCCTCAAAAGTATATTTTCTAATTAGATTTGATATTGCTTGATCGCTAATTTTAAGTTCCCTGGCATTAAGGCCGTTTTCTTTTCTTTGCTTAGGAATTAAATATAACTTAGCAATCTGTAATTTCTCATTTTCACTATAACCAGAAAGCTTAATGACCTCCATCCTATCTTTTAATGGAGATGGAATCTTGGCAATATTATTTGCCGTAGCAATAAACATAACTTTTGATAAATCGTAATCTATCTCTAAATAATGATCATTAAAAGCAAAATTCTGCTCTGGATCCAAAACCTCCAACATAGCAGAGGATGGATCCCCTCTCATGTCATGAGCCATTTTATCAATTTCATCTAAAAGCATTAAAGGATTAATGGTTTTAGCTTTTTTCATAGAACTAATTATTCTTCCTGGCAAAGATCCTATATAAGTTCTTCTATGTCCTCTAATTTCAGACTCGTCCTTAACTCCTCCCAGAGAAACTTTAACATATTTTCTATTTAAAGCACTAGCAATTGACTTAGCCAAAGAAGTTTTTCCAACCCCTGGAGGACCAACAAGACAAATAATTGGCCCTTTCACAGATTTAGTTTTTATCTGCACCGCAATAAGCTCTATTATTCTTTCTTTGATTTTTTCTAAACCATAATGGTCTTTGTCTAAAATTTTTGAAGCTTTGTCTAAATTATTATTATTTTTACTTTCCTTTGTCCATGGCAAAGAAAGTATTAAATCAATATAATTTCTAATAACCCCCGCCTCTGACGACATTGTATTGGCCTTTTCAAATTTTGAGATTTCCTTTGCACACTTCTCCTCAACTTCTTTTGGTAATTTTAACTTATTTAGCTCTTTTTTTAACTCTCCAACTTCATCATCCTCATCTTTGCCTAGCTCTTTTTTGATGTATTTTAGTTGTTCATTTAGATATATCTCTTTTTGACTTTTGCTAATTTTCTTTTGAAGGTTTTTGGCAATATCAGCCTCTGTAGACAAAATATTTAACTCAAATTGCAAAGCCTCATAAAGCTTTAAAACCTTCTTATTAGGATCGTTTTCTTCTAAGATCTCCTGCTTTATTCTTGTCTCAGACGAAAGAAAAGCCAATATTACATTAGCCACTTCACTTGAGGAAGTTGCCTTAGAAACAGATGCCACTATCTCAGGCGTAATTCTTTTATTATATTTACTATACTCACTAAAATCTTTTAAACACTCTTTAATTAAAATATTAAACTCTTTATTCTTAGGTTTTTTACTTTCTTTTATTATGTCAATTTCGCATAAGAAATAGTCTTTATCATTTAAAATATTTTTAATTTTTGCGGTTCTAATGCCCTGGATAACTAGCTTCAAATTACCATCAATTGTCCTGATTGACTCAACTATATTACACAAAGTGCCCACCTGATAAACATTAGAGCCATCAAAGTTGTCTTTAACTGGATCGATTTGAGTAACTGCAAAAATTGGCACATTTTCTTTTTGTGCATTTTTAACAGAATTAATAGACTTCCTTCTGCCAACTAAAATTGTTGCTGTTGTGTTTGGAAACATAACCAAGTCACGCAATGGCAATGTATAAAAACTTTTAGATTCTTTTAAATATGTTTCGTTGTTCATCTAATAAAATATATTAGCAATTTATAAAATAATTACTATTATAATTTAATGACTAATTTAAATTTATAAAGGTAATTTTTAACATAAATGGAAATATTCTTATTTGCCCTATCTTTTATTCTAATTGCAACAAACATAGTGCTCTTCTTAAAATTATCTAACCGTGAAAGAAGTTTGCAAGAAGCAGCCTCCAAAAACTCAGCTCTACTGGAAAGAAGTGAAAATTTTAACACAAAAACAACTGCCCAAAATGCCAAAATAGAATCTTTAGAAAAACAAAATTTAGAATTATTAATTTTTAAAGGACGCTTTGATGAGGCCCAAAATACTATCTCAAACCTAGAGTCGCGATTAAATATAAGTACAAAAGAGGCAACGCAATCTCAAGAGAAGATCTCAAATTTTGAAAAAAACAATAGCTTGCTTGCTCAAGAAAAAGAAAATTTACAAAAGGAAAAAGAGGAGTGGAGCAGTAAAAAACAAGCCATTCTTTTTCAACTATCAGAAGAATTAATTAAAAAGAATAATGCTCAACAAGACGACTTTGGTAAAAAACAAAAAGAAATAATTGAAAAAACCGTATCTGGATTAAATGAAAAATTCACCAACATCCTTAACAAAGTAGGTTCCCTAGATGACGATGTTAAAAAAACCTTTGAAGATATCAACTTTACCAAAAATGCATTGCTTAGCCCAGGTGGAGCTGGGAAAATTGCCGAAATTACACTAGAAAATATTCTACAAGCCTCTGGCTTAAAGGAAAAAAACAAAATAAATGATGCTGGGGATTTTATTATGCAGTCTCATTTTTTTAATTCTGACAAAAGCGGAAAGAGACCTGATGCCATGGTGTTTTTACCAAAAGATCACATATTGATAATTGACAGTAAATCATCTTCACATTTTCTAGAACTACAACAATCATTAGAAGAGGGCGATAATAAAAGTAAAAAAGAAGTGGAAGCCAAGCTAAAAGAAAGCATGAAGCGACATTTAGAAGAATTAAAAAAGAGAGATTACGCCAATGCCAAAACACAAGAATTAGACTTAAAAGACTTTTCAAACTCTAATAATGCACCAATAATAACCACCATCATGTTCTTGCAAACCGAAAAAATGTTAGAAATTATTAGAGGTATAGACCCTCAGTTTGAAAGAAAAGCTTTGGAAGACAGAATTCAAATATTAAGCCCTGTTGGACTAATAAACCTATTACATCAGGTTAAATTTTTAATCGACAACATTAGACAAGAAAAAAATATTGAAAAACTTAGAATCGAAATAAGAAAATTAATGGAATCAGTCGGAACTCTATTTAAAAGATCTTCGGAAATGGGTGACTCAATAAAGAAATCTCTAAATACCTACAATAAATTTGCCGGCACTTTTAATAGCAGATTCTTGCCAAGAATAACCAATATGAATAAACTGGGGATTGAAACAGACAATAAAAATAACATCGAAAAATTAAGAAAAATTAGCCTTGATGGCGACTTAATTGAAGCTGAGTTATTAACATCAGATTCTGATCAATAAACAGTCTACGCCAACATAATTACTGAAATATTGCGACCACAATCTACTTCTTTTTTATGTGTTGACCTACGATAACTAAATAGAGTTTTTTCATTCTCATAGGTATCTATTTTTTTGTCCTCTATTTTTTTTATTCCTAAATTTTCTAACCTAAAAATACAGTATTTTGGCAAATCAAACATGAAGTGATTTTCTTTCTTTGATAAGATAAAAAATCTTTTATTGTCAGAATCTTCCTTGAGAAAATCGTCAAAAAAACCTTTGGAAACCTCGTAAGATTTTTGTCTAATTGATGGACCAATCTTTACATTAATATTTTGTATTTGTGCGCCAATATTGATCATCTCTTTTATCGTATTTTCAATTATTCCACCTTTAGCTCCTTTCCACCCAGCATGTGCAATTGCTGCTATTTCTTTATCTTTATCACAAAAAATAATTGGCACACAATCCGCCGTAATTACTGCTATTGGCAAATGTTTAATATTCGTTACAAGAGCATCAGCCTTAGGCAAAGGACTTTGATAAATTTTCGACATATCATCAATAACAACTACTTTATTATCATGAATTTGATTTACAAAAAGAGGTTTATATTGATAGTTAAATCCTAGTTCCTTTATTTTTTTGTGGAAATTTTTTTGGTCATTAAGAGATCTATCAACAATACAATCTTTACCAAGAAAATGATACTTCATCATTTTTTTATTAAAAATTTAAATACATCTTCCAAGTCTGCTTGACTAGTTGAAATATCAGCAATTTTAATCTTACTTCCTTGCAAGATTGACAAGATATCATCAATATTTGTTTCTTTTGACTTGTAATTAATTATTAGGCGATTTTGATCAACCAAATTGGCCTCCAAATGCAACCCCTTATTAAGACAATCTGGTATTTTGCTAATTTTATTTTTGGAGACTATTTCTAATTGCTTACTATCTAGGGTCTTTATTAAGTCTTGCTTATTACCGCTTGCCACAACTAATCCTTCATTAATTATTGCCAGCTCATCACATAACTCTTGTGCTTCTTCTAAATAATGAGTAGTAAGTAAAATTGTAGTTTTATCTTCTTTATTTAATTTTTTTACATACTCCCAAAGACGAGTTCTAAGCTCAACATCAACACCAGCTGTTGGCTCGTCAAGAACCAATAGCTCCGGGGAGTGAACCAGAGCCTTTGCCACCAAAAGTCTTCTTTTCATTCCGCCTGAAAGGCTTCTTGGCAAATCTTTTAATCTATCTTTTAGACCTAAAGCCTCAACTATTTCTAGTGTTCTTCTGTTTTGTTTTTTAATACCAAAATATCCAGCATAAATTTCCAATGTTTCAAAAACATTAAAAAATGGATCAATGATCAACTCCTGGGGAACTATGCCAATTTTATATTTAGCCTCTTTAGGATGTGTGTCAAGATCATGTCCGCAAATTGCAACCTTACCAGAGCTTTTATTAGTAAGGCCTGCCATAATATTTATTATGGTTGACTTTCCAGCACCATTTGGCCCCAATAAACCAAAAAAAGATCCTTTTTTAACTTCCAAATTAATTGACTTTAAGGCCTCTTTTCCTTTTCCATCCTTAGTTTGGTAAGTCTTTTTTAAATCCTTTATTTGAATTGCAAAATTAGACATATTCCTAGGAAATAAGCTTCTTTTCTTGTAATAATTCTTTCAATTCTCCGCTTTCCTGCATCTCTTTAACAATGTCGCAGCCACCCAAAAACTCACCCTTGACATAAAGCTGTGGAATTGTTGGCCAGTCACTAAATTTTTTAACACCTTCTCTAATTTCCATATCTTGCAAAACGTCAACATCTTTAAACTCAACACCTAAACTAGACAAAATATGAGAAGTCATTGCCGAAAACCCACATTGAGGAAAATCTTTGCTACCCTTCATGAACAAAACTACGTTATTGCCGTCTATTATTTCTTTTATTTTATCAAAAATTTCAGTCATTTTTATTTAATTTTAATTATTTATTAAGATGTTTCACGTGAAACATCTTTGTTTGGCTACTTAGCAGAAGTCTTTAGCGCCATGGCGTGAAGAACATCTCCTAAGTATCCAGACAAAGCTTTATTTACCATTTTATGTTGCTCAATCCTACTTTTTCCAGCAAAAGATTCATCTACAATCTTTACGCTGTAATGATCGTCATCTCCAGCCAAATCAATTATTTCAATTTGAGCATTTGGAAATGATGCTTCTATGATTGATCTTAGTTTTTCTTGAGCAATTGGCATTAGTTACTTCTTTTTGTGGCAATGATATTTACCTGTTTTTTTGTCTTTGTGACAACCATCCTTATTAACACCGCCTCTGCTAGCAAAAGCTGATTCACAGAACATGGTAATAGACAAAATTATTAGTAAGTTTTTAATTATTTTCATAATTTTTTATTTTTAGTGATGAATAAAAAAACAACAAACTTCGGGTTTAATAATTCTTGGGCTTGTTGTTGGTAAAACGAGCCTAAATATTAGTGATCTAAAAACTCAAGATAATCTTAAGTTAAAATTAATCTTATTTGCAAGAGATTTGTTTGGCTTTACCACAGTCAAGACCATTTTCTAGTGACATTTATTCTTAAGAAAATAATTGTGCTCACTGAGGTAAAGGCGTTAAGAAAACAATTATTAATTGTTTTTAGCCTTTACGGCCATAAATCCATGATTTATGCCTGAGTTTTTTAATAAAAAATAATTGTGCTCACTGAGCACAATTATTTTCTTACCCCAAAAACCACCTTCAATTTCCACTATTTTTAACAAAACATACAAAAAGCTAGAAAACTATTAGAAAAACCGAACCACCTCTATCCCCATTAATAAAGGCACAAGCCTTGCAATAAAAATCACCCAACCAACTCTTCACCAAAAACTCTTTGAAAGAACTCATTTAAAATAGATTTTTCTTCATCAATTATTTTATTAAAAAAAGTCAATCTGAAAGACTCCTTAACTGAGCCAAAAATTTGATAATTTTGAGCCCAATAAATTAAAGTTCTAAGGGTAATTAGGTTGGATAAATCTCCATTTCTAAAAGATTCGCGAGTTAAATTGGCCATTAAAATCATTAAAGTAGCAACTCCCTCATGTAGCTTTTCTTTTAAAAAAGGCGCCTTACTTAATAGAATTTTTTCTTCATTTTTTTCATCTAAATAACCCAGAGAATAAACCACATTCCAACGATCCATCTGACCTTGATTAATTAAATTAGTACCGTGATAAATTCCATAATCATCTCCCATGCCAAGGGTATTAGAAGTAGCAAATAAACGAAAATGCTCGTGGGGATCTATTATTTGATTCTCTTCCAAAAGGGCAAATCTACCCTCTTGCTCTAACAACCTTTGAATAACAAAAGAAACATCTGTTCTAATAGCATCATACTCATCTAAAATTAATATTGTTGGCCTTTTTATTGTGGCAGGAATTACACCTTCTTTAAATTGTGTAATTTGTTTGCCATTTCTAAGAGTAATAATGTCTTTTCCAACTAAATCTGAACGCGTTATTTGTGAATCAAAATTAATTCTAACAGTTGGCCAATTTAAACGTGCTGCAACTTGCTCGATATGCGTTGATTTTCCTGTGCCATGCATTCCTTGGATCAACATCTTTTGATTATTAAAAAACGCCGCTAAAATTACCTTTGTTAAATCAGGATTAAAAACATATTGCTCATCTATTTTGGGAACTAAATCATCTTTTTCTTTAAAAGCAAATACGTCAAAATCAACCTCAACATTAAATATTTTTTTGGTATTTATTTTTGTTCTTGAAGATGAAGGAGTCATTTTATTTTGTGTTTAGTCTTAAAAAAATTGGAGTTGGTTCATTAATTTTAGAGCCAAATTCTAAAGGTGTATCTAGATAAGAAAAACTTCTTTTTTCTGGATCAATATTTAGCAAATCTAATATTTTATTAGCACTTTTTGGCGTAAAGGCCAAAAGAGATATTGCCACTTTTCTAACAGCTTCAGCGATAACATAAAGTACATTATTCATCTCCTCTATCTTTCCTTCTTTCTTTAAATTCCAAGGAGCCTTTTTATCGAAATACTCATTAGCTCTTGAAGCAATAAGGATAACATTTAATAAAATCTCATCAAAATCACAATCTTCTATCTCATAATCAAACCTTAAAGACTCACCAGCAAAACCTAAAAGATCTTTTCCTTCATCATCAATATCATCTTTTTTAACCAATTTACCTTCGCTATTTTTCCAAATCATACTTGCGCTTCTTTGGCATAAATTTCCAATATTATTAGCTAATTCTGAGTTTATTCTATTAATAAATCTTTCCCTAGAATAATCACCATCATTGCCAAAGGCAATTTCCCTTGTTAAAAAATAACGAAAATATTCAATAGCCAATTCTTCGCTAATATTGAAAGATTTTAACCATTCAATCTCCTTGTAAGGATCAATAATGTTTCCTACAGATTTTGAAATCTTTTCTCCTTCATTTGTCCACCAACCATGGGCAAATATTTTACTTGGCAAAATATCAACAAACTCTCCAATATCACTTGAATTAACTTCGTCTTTTGTAAGCTTACCGGCTATTAAAAATGCTGGCCAATAGACAGCATGAAAACGCAAAATATCTTTACCAACAATATGTATTTTTCCACCATGCTCCGCATCAATCTTTCTATTTTTTTCATCAACCTTTTTTTCATTTTTGCCAGTTGAATAATAGCCAGCATCATTACAGCTATTATCCAGCCAAAATTTTTTATACCTCTCTCCATCTGGATAACCCAAAGCAGACAAATAATTAGTTAAAGCATCAAGCCAAACATACATTATGTGATTTTTATCTCCTGGAACTTCTATCCCCCACTTAAAGGAAGTTCTAGAGATTGAAAGATCTTTTAAAGCTCCTTTTTCATATTCTTTCCCACCTCTAACAAATGAAACAACTTCATTTTTTTTAGATTGAGGACTAATAAAACCATTAAATTTCTCATAAATTTCTAACAAAATATCCTGAAACTCACTTAACTTAAAAAAGTAACTCTCCTCTTTTTGCCACTCCACCTCTGCTCCTGTTGGTGCTTTACCATCAATTAACTCATCCTCATTGTAAAAAGCCTCATCTCTAACACAATACCATCCCTCATAAACATCTTTGTAAATCCAGCCATTTTCTTCTAGTTTTTTCCAAAAAGTTTGTGCTGTTTTTTTATGTCTATTTTCGGTTGTTCTAATAAAATCATCATAAGAAATATCTAAAAAATCAGCCAAATTTCTAAATTTTACTGAAACCTCATCACAAAATTCTTGTGGTGTTTTACCGTTTTTAATTGCTGATTTTTCTACCTTTTGACCATGCTCATCAGTTCCAGTTAAAAACTTAACATCATTGCCTTTTAGTCTTTTTAAACGAGCCAAAACATCACAAACAACAGATGTGTAAGCATGCCCTATATGGGGTGCATCATTTACGTAATAAATTGGCGTTGTAATGTATGAATTTGTCATATCAATTGATATTAATTAATTGCTTGTAAAAAAAGTACTCATGGCGTATTTTCACTATCTCGCTTAATTAATCAACTTGAAATTGCATGTCATCACTACTTGAAAAATTAGACTCAATATTAAAAAAACATGAGGATCTTGGTAAAAAATTAATGGATCCATCTGCTCTTGGAAATGACTTTGCTAAAGTTTCCAAAGAATATTCTGATTTAGAAGATATTGTTGAAAACATTAATAAATTCAAACAATCTTCAAGAGAACTAGATGAAATAAACGAAATGCTAAAAGACCCATCTTGCGACAAAGAAATGAAAGACATGATGGAAGAAGAAAAACTAACCTTAACAAAAGATCTTCCTGATCTTGAAACTAAAATTAAAATATCTCTTTTACCAAAAGATGAAGCTGATGAAAAAAATGCTATTTTAGAAGTTAGAGCTGGAACAGGAGGTGAAGAAGCAGCCTTATTTGCCTCTACTTTATTTAACATGTATCAAAGATATTCTGAAACTAAAGGTTGGAAATTTGAAATTATGTCTATTTCTGAAACTGGAATTGGTGGATACAAAGAAGCTAGTGCCTCAATAACTGGAAAGAATGTGTTTGCTAGATTAAAATTTGAATCTGGAGTTCATAGAGTTCAAAGAGTTCCAGAAACTGAATCTGGGGGCAGGGTTCATACATCTGCGGCCACTGTTGCTGTTTTACCAGAAGCTGAAGAAATTGACGTTAAAATTGATGAAAAAGACTTAAGAATTGATATTTTTAGAGCTTCAGGACCAGGTGGTCAGTCGGTAAATACAACTGATAGTGCTGTTAGAATTGTTCATATTCCAACCGGGATTACTGTTTCTCAGCAAGATGAAAAATCTCAACACAAAAATAGAGAAAAAGCCATGAGAATTTTAAGGTCAAGAATTTATGAATATGAAAGAGAAAAAGCAGATGCATTAAGATCAGCAAACAGAAAAGGACAAGTTGGAAGTGGAGATAGATCTGAGAGAATTAGAACTTACAATTTTCCACAAGGTAGAGTTTCTGATCATAGAATAAATCTAACTCTCTACAAAATTGATAATATTGTTAATGATGGAAATTTAGATGAAACAATTGACGCTTTAATTGCAGACGATGAAGCTAAAAGATTAACACAAGAAGAAGAAAAATAGAAGCTTTTTAAGGGTTGCTAGTTACAGTTAAAACATCCCCATCAATAGCAATTATTCTAACAATAGCTTTCTTTTTTATTACTGAAGAAAGATTGTTTTTTGATAAAACAGCATTCATCTTAGTTCCAGACCACCTAACTTTTCCTGGCTTTTTTCTTGTTATTTCAACTAAAACTTCAGCTCTTTGATCTAAAATATTTTTATGTCCCTTTTTAAGTTTGAACATCTTTATTTTTTTCATGGGAACAAATAAAGCTAAATACCATAGAACAATTGATCCAAAAAATATTATTGATTGTGTTAAGGTATCACTAGGATCAACCATATTTAAAAATAATACAACACCAATTGTCATGCATGACAAAGCAACAAACAACAATATAACCGAAAGAGTAATTAGCTCTACCAAAAGAATTATTAATCCTATAAAAAACCAAAAATGAGAAGGATCTAAAAACATTTATTTTAAATAAAATTTATTAATAAAGTCATTTTTATCTTCCTTAAAAATCAAAGGAAATAGATTTGATATCTTTTGATTAATTTCATCTACTTTTATTAAATCATCTTTGCTGAACTTACTTAAAACATAATCAGAAATTTCATAATTATCATTTTCTGGCCTTCCTATTCCAAGTCTTAATCTTAAATAATTTTTACCAATTTTATCGTCTATGTCTTTTAAGCCGTTATGCCCAGCATTACCGCCTCCTAATTTTAGTTTTATCCTACCAAAATCAACATCTAAATCATCATGTATTACCACAATGTTTTCTAGTTTTATTTTATAAAAACTTTTTACTTCTAAAATTGGAGTTCCAGATAAATTCATGTATTTCAATGGTTTTAAAATTAAAATTTTATAACCATTAATATCACCAGAGAACAACTCGTAACTTGATTTTTTTGATTTTATGGAAAAATCATACTTCTTTATGATGTCATCTAAACAAAGAAAGCCAAAATTATGCTTGGTAATTTTATATTTTTCTCCTGGGTTTCCTAATCCTACTATTAGAAACATATAAAAATATTAATTAAAGCCTACTTTAAAAAATAATACCAAGATTAACTAAACTTGTCTAATTAATCTTTTTTAGCTGCATCTTCTTTATTATCACCACCGTCTTTACCATCTTTTTCACCACCTTCTTGAGTAGAACCCCCTTCTCCCTCAACTCCCTCTTCGGTAGCAGCAGATGATTCTCCCTCTTCTTCCTTGGCTCCTCTACCAATAATACTAGCTACATCAAAATCATTTTTATTAGCAAAAGCAATATTAGAAGCTAACTCTAAATCACTACTTCTAATCTTATCACCAACTCTCATTTTTTTAATATCATGTGTAACTTCTTCTGGAATTTCATCAATAGGACAAATTAATTCTACTTTACGAGTTACTACATGTAAAAAACCACCCTTTTTAATACCAGGAGATCTTTCTTTATTAAAAAATCTAACTTTAACTTTAACTTTGACCTTATCCCCAGCTTTAATAAAAGTAACATGGCTAGGCCTATCAGTAGCAGGGTTTAAATCAATTTTATTAACAATGACTTTTTGTAACTTTCCAGCAATATCTAGGTTAATTACTGTAGTAAAAATGCCTCCTTTATAATATTCCTTCTCAAACTCCTTTGTTGGAATAGACACTTGAGTATTTTTACCTTTATCATAAATAACAGCAGGTATATTTCCAGCTTTTCTAAGTCTTCTAGATTCAGAACTTCCTAGTTTTTCTCTTGGATTTGCTTTTAAGTCAAAATTAATAGACATTCTATCTCTCTTCTTTAATTTAATAATTACTATCCACCTTTAAGTAAGGGACTTGGTAAAATAAAAGAATATAAACAAATAATCAAGAGAAAAATAAATATACCATATATAATACTATTTTAACCTCTTATTACCCTTAATATTTCTTCAATATTTTCAATTGGAGTATTTGGTAAAACGCCATGACCTAAATTAAAAATAAAAGGAAACTTATTAAACTTATTTAATACATCAAAAGACTCTTCCTTGGATTTTTCTTTATCTAAACTTAATAAAACATTATCTAAATTTCCTTGAATTATTTTATTGTGTTTTTTTTGCAAAACATCTCTTGCCCAATCTCTAGAAACATTTTGATCAATAGCTATTGCATCGCAATCAACTTCTTTTATAAAATCTTCATACAAAGTTCCAGCACCTTTGGTAAATACTATTATTGGAATATGTGGATTTTTATTTCTAATATTATTAATTATTTTTTTATGTGGTTCTATTACCCATCTCCTAAATTCAAATTCAGGTAAAATACCACACCAAGAGTCAAATAGCTTTACAACATCCACTCCACTTTCTATTTGTTTATTTAAATATACAGAAATTGATTCAACTAAGATATCTATTAGTTTTTGAAAAAATATATCATCTCTTATTGCTAATTCTCTTATATTTTCAAACCTCTTTGAAGTTCCACCTTCAATCATATAAGTAGCTATAGTCCAAGGAGAGCCAGAAAACCCTATTAATGTAGTGTTTTTATCCAACCTAGATTTAGTTAAGCTAATATTTTCAAAAACTGGATTAAGATGATTTATGATGTTATCTATTTTTAATTTCAATAGATCATTTTCATTTGATATTTTTTTTAACTTAGGTCCTTCATTTTTTACAAAATCAACATTTACACCAAGAGCATCTGGAATAACTAAAATATCTGAAAATATTATTGCTCCATCAAAACCAAATCTCTTAATTGGCTGTAAAGTTATCTCACTTGCTAACTTAGGATTATAACATAAGTCTAAAAAATTACCAGCTTTAGACCTTATCTTTTGGTACTCTGGTAAATATCTACCAGCTTGTCTCATAAGCCATATAGGAGGAGAGTTAAATTTTTTACCTTTTAAAGTTTCTAATAATTTTTTCATTTATTTTAATAGTTATATTTAATGAACTTTTTTAAGTTTATGTATTTTTTTAACAAATTTATCAACTTTCTTTTTAAAAATATAATTGTTAATAAAAATGTTAATAACATTACTAAACACTTCTAAATAAAGCTATTTTATGTTATTTATTTTAAAACTAATGTTAATTAAATATTTATTAACATGTTAAATTTTAATATTATTTTTTATTAACTATTAATAAAAATGTTAATAAGTATATTATTAATAATGATAAAAAAGTAAAACTTTAACTTTGTTAACAAATGGTTATTTATTAACATATATATTAACATTTTTATTAAACAATAAATATAGCTTATGAAGGATAGAATCTTAAAAAAAATAAAAGATAAAATAAAGGTAGATTTTATAGAAGTAATAAATGAATCACATCTTCATGCTGGCCATAGAGAAGGCGGTGGAAGTGATACTCATTTTAGAGTAGAGGTGAAGTCCGATAACTTTAAAGGAAAAACCTTAATTGAGTCGCATAAAATGATTAACGACGCCCTAAGAGATGAGTTTAATAAAGAAGGACTTCATGCTTTATCAATAAAGATAATCAGATAAATACTAGCTAGCTACCTTTTTTTTGGTGTCTACTTTTTTAACATCCAGCATCTCTAGGTGCTTTTTCTTGGTTTCCTTTTTCTTAACCACAGTTTTTATTTCTGGATTTTTACTATTTTTAACAATGTCTTTAGTTATTACTACATGCTTAGAGTCATTCTTAGATGGTATTTCAAACATTGTTTCTAATAGTATTTTTTCTACAATAGCTCTAAGTCCCCTGGCTCCAGTTTTTCTAGTTATGGCTCTTTTTGCTATTTCTTGCAAAGCTCCTTCTTCAATATCTAACTCTGTATTATCTAATTCAAATAATTTTTTATACTGTTTAGTAATAGAGTTTTTTGGTTCAGTTAAAATTCTAACTAAATCTTTTTCCAACAACTCATCAAGGGTAGCAACAACTGGTAATCTTCCGACTAATTCTGGAATTAGGCCAAATTTAATAACATCTTCTGGCTCTACTTTTTTAATTAAATTACTTTTAGCTTTATCTTTGTTTTCTTTAATATCAGCCCCAAATCCAATTGCCGAACCTTTACCTCTAGAAGAAATTATTTTATCTAAACCAGAAAAGGCACCCGCACAAATGAAAAGAATATTTTTGGTATCTATCTGGATATATTCTTGTTGGATATTTCTTTTTCCTGGTTGAGGAGGAACGGAGGCTACAGTTCCTTCAATAATTTTTAATAAACCTTGCTGCACACCTTCTCCTGATATATCTCTACTAGCTGAAGGAGATGCAGATTTTTTGGTTATCTTATCAATTTCATCAATATAAACGATACCTTTTTGTGCTTTTTCAACGTCATAATCCGCTGCTTGAAGTAGTCTAGAAATTATGTTTTCAACATCGTCACCAACATACCCAGCCTCGGTTAAGGAGGTTGCATCGGCCATTGTGAAAGGTACGTCTAATATTCTAGCTAAAGTTTGAGCTAATAAAGTCTTTCCACAACCAGTTGGGCCAATTAACAATATATTTGATTTATTTAGTTCAATATCTGTATTAGTATTTTTAGCGGCTTCAATTCTTTTATAATGGTTATACACAGCAACAGATAAAACTTTTTTAGCTAAATCTTGCCCTATTACATAGTCGTTTAATATTTTTAATATATCCTTAGGGGTCGTTTTAGTCCCATCTTGATTAAGTGGAGATTTTTTATTATATTATCTTTAAATGTAGACACAAAAATTTTTGCAATAATCGCAAAAAAAAGCCATGGGGCCAGCAATCAATTTTAAAACCTCATGTTGTTTTTTGCCACAAAAAGAGCATGTTAAATTTTCAGGAGCTCCTTTAGTTTCTTTTTTATTAGCCATTTATTTCCTTTTTGTTGTTTTTCTATTTTCTATTACTTTATCCACTAGGCCGAATGATTTAGCACTTTGTGGAGACAAAAAATTATCTCTTTCCAGAGACGACTCAATAACACTTAGTTTATTGCCTGTATGCTTAACATATATTTCATTCAACCTTTTTTTTAAGGCTAATGTTTCTTTAGCATGTATTTCAATGTCTGTTGCTTGTCCTTGATACCCACCAGATGGCTGATGAATCATGATTCTAGAATTTGGTAAAGAAGATCTTTTCCCCTTAGTTCCAGCCGCTAATAACAAAGATCCCATTGATGCAGCTTGACCAATACAAACAGTATTAATGTCTGGCTTAATATATTGCATAGTGTCATATATAGCAAGTCCAGAAGTTACAACACCACCAGGAGAGTTTATATATAAAAATATATCTTTTTCTGGGTCTTCTGATTCTAAAAATAATAATTGGGCCACAATAACAGTAGACATTACATCGTTTACTGGGCCGCTTACAAAAATTATTCTTTCTTTTAATAGTCTAGAGTAAATATCAAAAGATCTTTCTCCTTTAGAAGTTTGCTCAACAACCATTGGGATTAAGTGATTCAGAGTATCTGACATAAGTAAATTATTTTTGATTTAAAAAATTAAGAGTTATTATTTTTAAAATAATTAACAAATAAAGCAATATATTTTCTTACAAATCTTGATTTTCTTACTCATAGTATTTAAATTTACAAAATGAATTAAATTAATTAAATATAATCACTTAAACCAATGACACAAAAAGATAAGAACCCGAAAGACTTAAAATCAAAAACAAGTCAACCTAAAGAAGGTAAGGAAAGAAAAAGCAAAACACAGTCTTTAAACGAGGAAATTGAAGGCCTTAAAAAGTTGGTTAACGAACAAAATGATAAAATTCTAAGATCTCTAGCAGAAATAGAAAATTTAAGAAGAAGATCAGCCGAAGATCTAGAAAAAACCAGTAAATATGCTATTTCTAAATTTGCCTCAGAATTAGTTTTAGTGGTAGAGAATTTTTATTTAGCGGTTGACAATATGCCAGTTGACGAAATTGAAAAAAGTGAAAAACTAAAGAACTTTGCAACAGGCATAACCATGACCCAGCAAGAAATGATCAAAATCTTTGAAAGAAATGGCATAAAAAGAATAAATCCAATTAATGAAGCATTTGATCATAATTATCATGAAGCTATAGCTCAAGTTGAAGGTGATGGTGAGGCTGGAATTATTAAAAAGGTAATACAAGCAGGATACTCAGTGCATGATCGACTAATTAGACCAGCTTTGGTAGAGGTTTTTAAATAAATTTCTTAAAATCCGATTTAATTTCTTGCAAAAAGAAAATAGCGCTATTATATTGCTAGATCCTTAATTATAAAATGATATAGGTGTTACCGGTGGCTTGGCTTAACAGTTGTCAGGCTTTAGTCTGGGACCGTAGCTCAGTTGGTTAGAGCAGGATGCTCATAACGTCTTGGTCGTAGGTTCGAGTCCTACCGGTCCCACCATTTATAGTATAAAAAGTTGAATAAATAATGACAAAGTTAAAAACAAATAGCAGTGCTAAAAAAAGATTTAAAGTTTCTGCTAAGAAAAAAGTTGTTTATAAAAAGATAGGCAAAAGACACGGGATGGTTAAAAGAAGCAATTCTCAAATTAGAAATTTGAGGAAGTCTAGCACTATTAGCGAGGCAGATTCAAAAAACATTCTAAGGCATTTAATGCCGTACAACAATTAATCCAAACTATAAAGTTAAAGAAAAATGAGTAGAGTTAAAAGAGGTGTAACTAAAAAAGCCAGACATAAAAAAATTATCAAATTAGCTAAAGGCTACCAAGGTAGAGCTAAAAATTGCTATCGTATAGCTTTACAAAGAGTTGAAAAAGCATTACAATATGCATATCGTGATAGAAGAAACAAAAAGCGTGACTTTAGAGGTTTATGGATTCAAAGAATTAATGCTGCTGTTCGTGAAAATGGTTTAGTTTATTCACAATTTACTAATGGTTTAAAGCTTGCTAATATCGAATTAGACAGAAAAATCCTTTCTGATATTGCAATAACTCAACCAGAAGCATTTAAAAAGATAGTTGATAAAGTAAAAACAGCATTAAAGTAATTTGCTCTTGTGACTTGCTTTTGGTAAGTCAATTTTAAAGCTTAATTTACAAAATGAAACTTTACAATTCCTACTTAAAAAAAAATAAAAAAGGCGACATTGAAGATTTAATCTTTGTTAAAAGTGGCTTCTCATTTTGGGCATTTATTTTTACTTTTTTATGGTTTATTTACCACAAAATGGCAAAGGTTTCCATTATTGTAATAGCTGTATCCATAGGTTTAACATATCTTTCTAACTTTTATCTTCCAAGCAATTTAGATTCCCTCATAACATCAGTTGGAATTTCTATAATAGTGGCTATAAACGCTAACTATTTATATTCAAGGCACCTACTGGGCAAAGGATATGAATTTGCCGGCTGCACTTTTGGAACAAATATTAATGCAGCAAAGCTAAGATTTGTAGAGGGTTTTATTGATCAAAATGGTTATAAAAGAGTTAAGCTCTATAAGTTTTTAAACAAAAAGAAAAAGTCTTAACAAAATCTAAGCAAGATGATAAAGTCCAAAATTACCATCATTGACTATAATTCTGGAAATTTAAGATCAGTTTTTAATGCTATCTCTTCAATCAAAGAAGATGGGCAGGAAGTTGTAATTTCTAGCAAACCAGGTGACCTAAAGGATGCAACTCATATTATTTTACCAGGAGTTGGTGCATTTAAAGATTGCATGAGTAATTTACAAGCAGTGCCTGGTATGATTGAGGAAATAAAAAATCAAATAAAAAACAAAAAACCATTCCTTGGAATTTGTGTTGGCATGCAGCTTTTGGCTGATATTGGTTATGAAGATGGAAAAACTGTGGGTCTAGAGCTCATATCAGGAGATGTTAAAAAAATTAACAATGATAATAATTCACTAAAGATACCTCATATTGGTTGGAATAATTTAGAAACCAAATCTAACCACAAGATATTATCAGGAATTAAAAGTAATGACCATGTTTATTTTGTTCATAGCTATTTATTTAACACTAAAGATCAAAATAACGTCGTGGCCAGTGTAACATATGGCACAAATAAAATTAATGCCATCATTGCCAAAGATAATATAGTGGCAACACAGTTTCATCCCGAAAAAAGTGCAGAAGCCGGCTTGCAATTATTAAAAAATTTCATGAGTTTTTAGCTAAAAATGGAGAGTCATTTAGTAGATCTAATCAAGGTAGGTGGCCCAATATCTATAAGCAGCTTTATGAACGAAGCTTTATTTAATCCAAAACATGGCTATTATACTAGTCAAGATTCAATAGGAAGAAAAGGAGACTTTATCACAGCACCAGAAATAAGCCAAGTTTTTGGTGAGCTAATAGGGGTCTACATAGTTAGCTTATGGCAAAATAACCATGATTCAAAAGAAATATCCTTAGTTGAAGCGGGGTCAGGAAATGCAACTTTAATAAAAGATTTACTTAATTTTGCCTCTAAAATTCCTAATTTTTTAGAAAATGTCAGCATAAATATAATCGAAGTAAGTTCAAAACTAAGAAAAATTCAGCAAAAAAATCTAAAAGGTTTCAATGTAAAATGGTGGGATAGTTTTGCTGATTTTTATGCCAATAATCAAAAAAAACCAATATTCTTTATAGCAAATGAATTTCTTGATTGTTTTGCTATTAATCAATATCTAAAAATAGATAATTTTTGGGTAGAAAAATTAGTGGGCCTAGATGAAAACAGCAAATTACAATTTATGCTATCTAAAAAAGATCCAAAATTAGATAATAAAATAAAAGAGCTAACCAACAATTTAGGAAAAAACAACGACATTTTTGAGCATTCACCAGCTCTAGACGAGTTTATGAATAGTCTATGTGTGGCAATTAAAAAAACCGGTGGAATAGCCATTAATATTGACTATGGTTATATAAAAAACGATCTTAAAAACACTTTGCAGTCAGTAAAAAATCATAAATTTAACAATATATTAGAAAATATCGGCAAAAGCGATATAACTTCTTTAGTAAATTTTGGGCATATAGCAGAAATTGCTAAAAATCAAAACTTACAAAGCTGGGTAGTTACTCAAAAAGAATTCTTAGAATCTCTGGGCATTGAAATCAGGAGTCAGAAATTATTAGCAAATAAAACCAAGCCAGAACAAGAAGAAATAAACTCTTCTATCAGTCGCCTAATTAACAAAGACCAAATGGGTGAGTTATTTAAAGTTTTGGTAGTTTCTTAGAAGTGATTTTGTTTTTTATCGTCCGCCTTTATAGTCAGGTAGTATTCTTTTTAAGTTTTCTTCAAAGCCTTGTATTTTATCAAGACCGTCTCTTTGAGGGTTAAATTGCCTTCCTTTTTTACTATCTTCTTTTAAAAACACTGTTTCATTAGATCTATGGCAGCCATAAACCTCTTTAACGCCATTAATGTCTTCTGTCTCAAACGCAATGTCACCTTTATCATGAAATAAAGCTGCCATATATTTTAAGGCTTCTTTTGTATCATCATGGTTTTCAAAAATTTCATCAATACTAACCATAGCTCCATCTATCATAATTGCTGTAATGCTTTTTCCTTGCAGCCCTAGAGAGTCATCTTGCTCCAAAAAGGCTTCTTTACCTGTATAGCCACCGCTTTTAACCTTAAAAAATCTTTTTATTTCAGGAGAAAATAGTTCTTTTAGGGTCTAATTGCACATTCCCTCGTTTTGGACTAATAACGAATTTATAGTAACAATATTAATCCTTTTGATATTCAGATTGATTAAATTCCTTATCATTAACATATAACTTTTTAATTCTAGGAGAGAAGTCTGTTCCAATTGTAAGAAGCACTTCTATCTTGTCTTTTCTAGGATTAGGCTCTTTTGTACCTTCATTAATAAAATATTTCTCTATTCCATATTCTAATCTTCTATATTTTCCTACTGTACCCTTTATTACAGCTTGATTCTCTTTTATTTTTTGTGGCTTAGTATAGCTAAGGTAGTTAGGTACATAATATTCACCTTCCTTTTCTAGTACTGTATATATTGTATCACCCTGTTTTTTATATAAATTACCTACCTTTTTCTTAAAGTCCCAAATATTATTGAATTTATAGCGTAAGATAAAGTAGTTTCCACTAATAAAATCTCTTGGATCAATAGGTATTGTTTTAACAAAAATATCCTGTGCTTTTGGATTGGATAACTTGCTATATTCTATAGCTGACCAAGAAAGAAAAAATCCTGCTTGTAGTCCTACTAATATCAATAATAAAATATTCCTTTTTTTGTTAAACATTGGATTCTTGTATTTTTATTATAAGTTTTTTTCGAAATTTTTCTGCTAGGAAGGCTATAGTTAATAATATTGCACCAAATAAAATAAACATCGTTCCTGTAAATAACATAGTTCCAACTATATCTATAAACCTTAAAATAATCCCTATGACAATGTACCATACACCAGAATTAACATGCGTTGTATTTGCCTGCAATCCTCCATGATAGATAAGGAAGCTGCCAAATGAAAAATGTAATGCCCAATATATAATAGATATTATTGCTAAATTTTCTTTTCCTATAAAAAGAGGTAGTAAAACAGTTATGATTAGCAGTAATGATAAGCCTGTGTTAAATCCAAAAACTGATTTTTCTCTTTGCTCTCTTATGATAAAATAAAATAGAACTATAAAATTAAATATTAAAATGAGGGCAACTATCGGGTGAAATGATATTTCGAGATCATTATAACTAGGAGTAATCTCATGACTAAATCCCATTAAGGAAATAATCACAGCTATAGCAATAACTCCTATTGCTTTTATATGAGCAAAACAATCATTAAATGAATTTAGCAACTTAGGAATAATAACTAAATTAGTAGCAAATATGCCAAAATAAAATACTGCATTTATAAATTCTTTATAATAGCCATGATGTTCTAAAAAGATATTTACCCATAAATAAAAAGAAAAAATTGACATTACACCAACCCATTTATGCCTCAATATGAAAGCTATTGGTAGTATCATTATAAACCATAATAAAAAAGCTCTTCCATCAGTACTACTTAGGTTGTAAATTTTTGCAACGAGACCTATTCCTGCTAGCACATAGCCAGCACCTATAAAATGTAATAATGAAGATATTTTTGGATATGTTTCTCTAGTTAGAATGCCTCCAATATGGATAAAAATTAGAACAGATATATAAGTTAATATTTTTATAATATTTGGGATTTTCCACCAATTATGAGATATAATCAATATTATACCCCCAACTATTGCTAGTGCACCAATAAATCCGATAATATTGATGAAGGTATTGACAGAAGATTTACTATTACTTTTTGTTGCAAATTCTTGCAAATCTCTACAAATCTGAGAATTAATAACTTTCTTTTCTTTAGCTTGAAGTAGAAAGCTATCTAATTTTTTTAAAAACGACATATCTTTTAATATAAATTATTAATTTTAATTCTAGCCAAACTATCATTCAATGTTGATCTAGGAATCTCAAAATTCCGACATATTTGAGCTTTACTCGTACCATTTTTTATTAACTCAAGAATAGTTTCTAATTTTTCATTATCAATCTTTCTTGGTCTTCCTCCAACTTTTCCTCTTTTCTTAGCAGCTTCTAACCCTGCCATTATTCTCTCTCTTGCAAGCGACCTTTCATATTGAGCAAGAGAGCCAAAAAGATTAAAGATAAATTCTCCATGAGCTGTTGAGGTATCCATATTCTCAGTAAGAGACTTAAAACCTATGTTCCTTTTTTGCAAATCAGTTACTATTTTTAGTAAGTGGGGTAGTGATCTGCCTAATCTATCTAACTTCCAAACAGCTAAAACATCACCTTCTTTGAGATAGTTAAGACATTCTTTTAATCCAGGTCTATCATCCCTAATGCCAGACATATTATCTTCATAAATATGTCTTTCATCTATACCGCATTTAATAAGAGCATCTTTTTGAAGATTTGTATTTTGTCTATCAGTTTCAGATGAGACCCTCATATATCCAATCAACATTCTTAATCTTTAAAATTTCGTAATTCTTCAATTTTGCCTTTTCTTCTTAATTGAATTCTAAAATATACACGAATAACTATCAATTTATATTTTTCGTACTAACTTAATATCCGTATATGTTTTTCATATAAATATTTGCTAATTTTCTAGCTAAAATTTACAATTTTTACTCTGCAACGAAAATCATCTGTTTTACGATTATAGAAAGCAATAAATTTAAAATAAAGTTTTAATGAAAAATAAATCTGAAAAAAGATTAAGAATTTTAAGCAATATCGAATATAAAGAAATTTATGAAAGACCAAATTTTGATCAAGAAGATAGATTGCATTTTTTCTCCCTTGATGATTCTGAAATTTTATATTTAGAAAAATTCAGATCATATAAAGCAAAAATGTTATTTATATTACAATTGGGATATTTTAGATATTCTTATCGTTTTTTTAATTTTAGCTTTTCTGAATGCACATTTGATTGTGATTATATCATTAGGACTTATTTTAGTCATAAAAATACCAAACAATTGGAAAAAGATTTAAATAGCAATTGTGCCAAGGATACTACCCTAAAACAAAGAAGTTTAATATTAGAAATATTTTCCTTTAATAATTTTGAAGGATTTAAAGATAGGTTTATTTCTAAGGGTAAAGAAATAGCAAGAATTGATAGCAATCCAAAATATATTTTCACAGAGCTACTAAAATATTCTTATAAATATCAATTCATTTTTCCTGCATATACTACTTGCCAAGATATTGTCTCAGGAATTCTAGTTTTTGAAGAAAATAGAATATTTAAAATATTAGAAAGGTTAATGAATGATAATTTAGAGTCAGAAATCAATAATCTTCTTGAAAAGGAAATATCATTGCTAGCTCCTGCTATTTCAAATTCAAAAGCTACAAATAATTTAGAAAAGGAAAATAATAAGGATAATAAAAATAGATATTTGCTAACTTTGGTTAAAAGTTCTGCCACAGGATTTAATTATCAGAATATGGTCAAAGAAATCAGAAAAAAGCAATATTTAGAAGAAATATTTAAGCAAGGACAAGATATTATTGCCGAAACTAATATTAGTAATTCAACTATTTTCTATTTTGCCAAGTTAGTTGAGAATTACACTATATTCCAGTTACAAAGATTTCATAAAAGAAAATTACAGCTCTATATTTTGTGTTTTGCATATTATCACTATCAAAAAATAAATGATAATCTGATTAAGGGATTCTTATATTTAATGGGTAAATATCAAAATAATGTCAGAGAGGAAATTAATAAATATATCTTAGAAATAAGATCCAAACAAAATAAGAATTATCAAAAAATACCAGCTATTTTAAAATTAATCACCAAAGATGTAAAAGAAGATTTAACATTTGAGAATTTCCAAAATGAAGTTTTTGATATTATACCGAAAGATCAAATAATCTCTTTATCAGAATGGCTAATAAAAAATGATTTTGATAAGAAGGCTTTGAGATGGATAGCCTATGATAAATTATCTCGCACTATCAATCAGAACATTAGACAGTTATTTTTTAATCTAGATTTTTCTTATCAATCAACAGCAAAGTTTTATAATCATTTCTTTGGTGCAATTGGCTTTCTCAAAAATAAAACTAGGAATTTTAAATATGGCAAAACTCCAACATCATTTATCAAGCCAGAGGAAGAGAAATTTATCTTAGCAAAAAATCAAGAAAGCAATGAAATCAATATCAATGCAAGTCGTTACGAGATTCTGGTTTATAAAATTTTAAAAAGGAAAATTACCAATAATGATATTTTTATCAAAGATTCATCAGAATATAAACATATTGACGATGATTTGCTTAATGAAAGCTATTTTCTTCAAAATCATAAGAAGATATTGGGTTCTCTAGAATTTTTACCTCATATAAATCAGCCAATTGTAAAAACCCTAAAATGCAAATTATTAGAATTAAAAGAAATTACTTGGCAAACAAATAAAAGAATTCTTAATAATCAAAATCCTCATTTTAAAATAAAGGATAAAGATAGATGGCATCTGGATTATAAAAATATTAATCATCTTGATCTAAATGATAATATTTTCGATTTAATACCAAAAATTGACCTAACAGATCTCATCAATTTTGTTGATAGCAAGGCAGACATATTATCATCTTTTACTCATATCTTAACTAAAAATATTAGCAACAAAAATGCTGATAGAAAAATATTAAAGGCTGTTATTACTGGTTATGCAACAAATGTGGGTCTTAACCAAATGGCAAATAGCTCAGGATTTACTAGTAATGAATTAAGAAATGTTGGAACTAGTTTTATCAGAGTGAGTTCTCTAAAAATAGCTAATGAAAAGTTAGTCAATGAAACCAAAAAATTACCCATTTTTGAACATTACAATATTGCAAATAATCAAGAAATATTTGCTGCAATTGACGGACAAAAATATTATATGGGAGTTGATGCAATAAATGCTCGTCATTCATCAAAATATTTTGGTAAAGATAAAGGAGTTTCTTCTCTTACTATGGGAGCAAATTTTCAAGCGTTGTCATCAAGAATAATTAGTGCGAATGAATATGAAGGACATTATAATCTTGAGTTATATTTGATGAATGAATCTGATATTAAGCCAGACTATCAGTCTTCCGACAGTCATGGTAGTAATGATATTAATTTTGTCCTTTTTGATTTCTTCGGTTGTAGCTTTGCACCAAGATTTGCCAACCTAAACCATAAAACCCAGTTTCTATATGGTCAGAAGGGAACATCTTATCCAGATAATTTTATATTGAAGCCAAATAATATTGCTAATGAGAATTTGATAGTAGAAGAAGAAATGAATATCAAAAGAGTTGTTGCTTCTCTTGCTTTAAAAACAGCAACTGTATCAACTATTGTCAAAAAAATCTGCAATTCTCCAAAGAGCAACAGAACTAGAAAAGCATTATCAGAATATGATAAAATTATCAGATCAATTCATATTCTAAAATATATTGATGATTTAAATTACAGGCAATATATCCAAAAAGCTGTTAATCGTATTGAGCTTTATCATAAACTTAGAAGAAAAGTAGGATTTGAGAATGGAGGAAAAATTATGGTTAAACCAGAAGATGACCAGAATATCTATCAAGAATGTAATAGATTGGTTTGTAATATGATTGTTTACTATAACAGTTATATTCTTTCTAAATTTTTACAGCATAAAAACAGGAAAAAGCAATTAAAGCAAATTGAAGCACTAAAACAAATTAGCCCTATTGCTTGGAGACATATTAACTTTTATGGAAAATATAGTTTTGACCCTTCTAAAAATTATGAATCAAATTTAGAGAAAATAAATCAAATTCTAGCAGAAGTTAACTTGGTTTAGAGGTGATTAAAAATCGTTATTAGCCCAAAACGAGGGAATGTGCAACTATACCCTTTTATTCTCATGGCTTTGGACCCATTCTTTTTTGTAATTGGCACACAACTAATACCTGCTCCTTGATAAGCTTTTTTTGGAGATATTTTGTTTTTTTTGCGTTAATAAAGAATTTTCATAGGCCTTAATAATTTTAGCCTTGCTTTTGTCTGTGGTTTTAACAGTATCGCCACAATGAATATACGAGCTTATAGTGGACATAGCCAATTTTTTTGATCCTCCTAATTTGGTAGACTTTGCTTTGGTTGTGCTAGGCGAAGGTTTGTCTAAGAAAGGAGTAGGGGGCACGACTTTTGTTGTGATATTTTGTAGGTCAATTTTTTGTTTAATACCAGGGTTAAATCTATAATTTCCAACACTTGCCATGTCAGACAATGCTGATACTTGCTCCTCTAATACATTTCCATTACGAAGAATTCCTCCTAAAAATTTTTGATCACCATTTGGCGCCATTGTAATGCCCAGCTTATGGTTAGGGTTTTTTCTTAAACATTCCTCAGCTTTAAATTTTATATCTGAAATATCAGTGGTTATTTCCGGTAAGTTTATCTCTGGGTTTTTTCTTTTAAATATTTTTAGAAGTTTCTTAAAGGCATTAGACAAGTCTTGCTCTATGATTACAAATGTTATTTTTTGTAATTTTGCGTTTGGGTTTTTTTTATAAAACTCCCCTAGTGCCTCAAAAAATCCTTCTAAATATGAAATTTTGGCATTATTTATATCATCTTCATCTCCGTCTCCTAAAAAAACACCCATTCCATCACCAGCTTTTAATAGGTGATCAACCCCTAAGTCGTTATAGGTTCGTAGAGTTTCTAGTGTTTTTTGTTTATATATTTTTTTTAAATGACTACGTTTTGGAAGTTGTTCCTCACCCCTATAGTCTGGATAGTCAATACAGGCAACGGCTATTGGGTTATGTTCTAAATAGGCTTCTTCTTTTTTTGTTGTACTCCTTTTCCATTGCTTTGCACGTCATGGGTAAATCTCAAATGGCAAAATGGATAATTTCTTCCCTTTTTATAATTGCTGGTACCGCAACCATATGGATTTTTCTTTGAGTAAGGGCTCATTCTTTTAAGAAGATCTCTCTTCCCACTCTTGCTTAGCACGTGTTTTCCAAGGGTAAAATTCTTCGGACGCCCTTTTTTTATGGCCTTGGTACTTTCTTCATCATCTTCTAGTCCAAGCCTTCTTCTAAGATCTACTCTAGCTTGTGGTAGCCATTTATTGCGATCTCTTAAGAGATTCAAAGCTTTTTTCTTTGATAATAAATAGTCTGAGTCGCGCATATTTCTTCTCTATTTTTGGCGCAGCTTTTAAGCGAGTCTGGCTGCAGGTAGGCACCATTATAGTATATAGGGTTACTTATGTCAATAAGACTCTGGAAGCTAGTAAGGGTTTTAAGTTTTGCTATCTTTTATTGGCAAAGAAGTCTTTTAGTATTTTGGTGCAGGCCTTTTCATTTATTTCGCCGTAAACTTCTGGCTTGTGATGGCAAGAATTGCCATCAAAAACTCTAGCCCCATCAATCACTCCACCAGACTTTTTGTCAAAAGAACCAAAATATAGCCTTCTGATTCTGGCCAAAGAAATAGCCCCGGCACACATAGCACAAGGCTCTAATGTAACATATAAGTCGCAATCATCAAGTCGATGACTATTCTTTGCTTGGCAAGCCTCTTTAATTGCTAAAATTTCTGCATGAGCAGTTGAGTCAGTTTTAGAAATGTTTTTATTGTGAGCTTTGGCAATTATTTTGTTGGTTTTTGAGTCAACGATAATTGCCCCAACAGGAACCTCGTCTATTTCTAAAGCTTTTCTGGCCTCTTCTATGGCTTTATCCATAAAGGAATCAAATTTTGTCATGATATTTGTTTTAATAGCTCTATCACTTTTAAATTTTCTTCTTTAGTGCCAATGGTCATTCTTAGGCAGCTTGGCAATTTATAAGAAGACATTTCTCTTAATATGACGCCATTATCTAATAATAATTTATTAACTTTTTGACATTTCTTTATGTCTAAAAAATCAATTAAAATAAAATTAGCCACAGAAGGATAGTTTTTTATGTTAATTGCATTTAGCTCGTTTTTTAAAATTTTTAGCCATTTATCATTATGGCGTACCGACTTTGCAATGAAATCATCATCCAAAATAGCTGCAATTCCAGCCTCTATAGCTGGTCCGGTTACATTAAATGGGCCCCTGCTCTTATTTAAGGCATCAGCAATATAATCACAAGAATAGCTCCATCCTAATCTTAAAGATGCTAAGCCATAAATTTTAGAGAATGTTCTGGTCATGACAATATTTTCATTGGCATTAACCAAATTTATAACATCAGCATATTCTTTTTCGTCTAAATTGACAAATTCTGCATAAGCTAAGTCCAGTACTATGATAATATTTTTTGGAGTATTATCAATTAATTTTTGTAAATCAGCCTTATTAATATAAGAGCCAGTTGGGTTATTGGGGTTGGCTATAAAGATAAGTTTAGTTTTGTCACTAATTAGTTTGATAATATTATCAACATTAGTTGTTAGGTTTGTTTCTGGTGCAGCAATTGGTGTGGCGCCAAACTTCTGGGCTGAAATAGGGTACATTAAAAAGCCATATTGGCTATAAATAATTTCATCACCTTGCGCAGCAAAAGCTTGTATTAATAGTGAGATTATCTCATCTGAACCAGCTCCACAAACTATTTTATTTGGATTAATTTGATATTTTTTGGCGATAGCCTCTCTTAGAGCAAGACAGCTCCCATCAGCATATAGGCTTAGTTTGTTTTCACAGTTTTTATAAGCTAATATTGCTTTTGGGCTTGTTTTTAAGGCATTTTCGTTAGAAGAAAGTTTGGCCACAGGGCCTTTTATTGCCTTATTTGCTGTTGATTTACCTTGTTTGTAAGGCTTTATAGACTCAATATAGCTCTTTGTTTTGAGCTTTGTGGTACTCATTTTTCTAATTTATTAATTAAACTTTCTATTTCTTCAAAGTCATTATAAAATATTGTTACCCTACCCTTTTGTTTTTTAATGTCATAATTGGCTCTAACTTTTAAGTCACCCATTATTTGAGATAAGCTGCCTTCAAGAGTTTTTAAATATTCCTTTTTTAATATTTTTTGTTCCAAGCTTTCCTTTGTTTTGACATTTTTATTATCAGATGGCACATAGTCTTCTTTTAATTCTTCAGCATCTCGTACAGAAAGAGATTTACTAACTATCTCTTTTGCTAAAGCCATAGCATTTTCTTTGCCAATTAATGATCTAGCATGGCTTGAAGAAATCAAACCTTCTTCAACCATTTTTTGCACTTCTTTTGGCAGAGATAATAGTCTAATAATATTAGCCACGTAGCTACGGCTTTTTCCAAGCTTAATAGCAACTTTTTCTTGGGTATAGCCAAACTCATCAACTAATTGCTTATATCCTTTTGCTTCTTCAATAGCTGATAGATCAGAGCGTTGAATATTTTCAATTATTGCAAATTCTAAGGCTTTGCTATTAGAGACGTCTTTTATTATCGCCGGTATTTCCGTAAGGCCAGCCATTTTAGAGGCCCTATATCTTCTTTCTCCAGCTATAATTTCATACAGATCTTGAGTTTGATCTTCTCTTCTAACTATTATTGGTTGAATCACGCCATTTTTCTCAATCGATTTACTAAGATTTATTAGCTTAGTTTCATCAAAAAAAGTACGAGGCTGATAAATCCCAGCAACAATTTTATCCATTTTAATGGACTTAACAATGTCTTGCACTCTGCTATCAGAGCTTTTAATGACATCAACGCTTAAATTATTGCCAAGTAGGGCAGAGATTCCTCTACCTAGTTTTTTATTGTTAGTTTGTTGCATATTTTTTAACCTCGCTTCTTCTAGACTCTTCTTTTGTTAGAACTTCTTTAGCTAGCTTAATATAAGCTAAAGACCCTGCACATTCTGGATCATAAATTAAGGCAGGCATACCATAAGATGGAGCCTCTGATAGTTTTATGTTTCTTGGAACTACAGTTTTATAAACAATATTTCCCAAAAAGTCTCTAACATCGTTTTCTACCTGTTCGGTTAGTTTGTTTCTTTTGTCATGCATAGAAAGCATAATTCCGCTAATTCTTAAGTTGGGATTAATGCTATTTTTTACCAATTCTAGGGTTGATAATAGGTGACTTAAGCCTTCAAGCGCAAAAAATTCACATTGCATAGGTACTAAAATAGAGTGAATTGCAGCTAAAGCATTTATAGTTAAAAGCCCAAGAGAAGGAGGGCAGTCAATAATGATATAATCATAGTCATTCTCTACATAACCTAATTTTTCTTTTAAGATATATTCTCTGTTTTCTGCATTAGCCAGCTCAACCTCGCATGCAGATAAATCAACATTAGAGCATATTATTGATAGATTTTCTATTTCAGTAGGAAGGATGGCTTCATTAATTTGACATCTATCTATTAGAATATCATAGATGCTTTTTGATCTTTCAGTAACTCCAAAGCCAGTACTTGCATTGCCTTGTGGGTCTAGATCTATCAATAGGATTTTTTTGCCAATCATGGCAAATGCTGTTGATAAATTAACGGCACTTGTTGTTTTGCCAACGCCGCCTTTTTGGTTTACTACTGATATAATCCTTGCTTTTCTTGCCATTTTATTTGAGATTTGGTGTTGATATTGCTAATATTATATTATTATTTATTACGCTTTTGCGTGCCAAAATTAAAGATTTTTAATGATATTAATATTCACACTAGAGATGTATATTAATATTATATTTTTATTAAATATTTGTTTTTATATTAAGTCAACTAAATTGTTTCACGTGAAACAATTTAAAATTACAGCTACGCCTTATGAAAGAAAAGATATTGATAATATCAGGACCTACCGCGAGCGGTAAATCAAGCCTAGCTCTTGGCATTGCTAAAGAAGTGAATTCTGTTATAATTAACTCTGACTCTATCCAATTATATAAGGAGCTACCCATTCTTTCATCTCAACCAAGTAAAAACGATTTATTACAAAATAAGCATGTGCTTTATTCGATATTAAGCCACAAAGAAGATTCCTCAGTGAATAATTGGCTTTCTTTGGCAATAAAAGAAATAGACAAGGCCTTAAAAAACAATAAGTTGCCAATTTTAGTTGGTGGCACAGGTCTTTATTTGTCAAAATTAATAGATGGGATTAATGAGGTGCCTGAAATTAAAAAAGAGGCTAAAGAATATTGTTTGGATATTTTTCTAAGATTAGGCAAAGATGGTTTAATTAAAGAGCTTTTAAGCCTTGGAGACAAGGAATATAAGGTTTTGGCTTTAGATAAACAAAGGTTAATGCGTCGATTAGAGGTGTTAAAACAAACAGGAAAAATACTTTGCTATTGGCAAGACCAGCCTATAAAAAAATACTATGATGATAGTTTATTTGTTCATGTTAATGTAAATTTAGATCGCGATCTTTTATATAAAAATTGCAATGATAGGTTTGAGTTAATGTTAAAAAATGGAGCTATCCAAGAGGTTAAAAATTTTCTGGGCCTTAATGTAGAAAATAATTTGCCGATAGCCAAAACCATAGGCTTGTCAGAAATAAGGGATTATTTAAGGGGAGATATTGACAAGGACGAGATGGTTAGGAGGTCGTCTCAGAAAACCAGAAATTATGCCAAAAGGCAGTTGACTTGGTTTAGAAACCAGTTTAAGAATAATGTTGAGGTTAAGGATGTTTCACGTGAAACAATTAAATTTATTTTAAACTTATTATGAGTCTAAATATAAAAGATGTTGGCATAATATTGTCAGTTATTAAATATTCCGAGAGCTCTTTGATTATAAAGGTTTTGTCAAAAGAACACGGTATATGTAGCGGCTTTATCAAGGGGGCAATTTCTAATAAAAAGAATGTTTCAATCTATCAAATAGCAAACCTAGTTGAATTTACATGGAAATCAAAAACTGCGGATAATTTAGGCTTTTTCAAGATGGAACTATCAAAATCTTATTTAGCTAAAATTATTTTTAATAATTTAAAATTAAATTGTATCACGGCTATTTTTAGCCTTATCAAAGATAACGTTTTAGAAAGGGAGCCTCATTTTGATTTATTTGAAGACTTATTAGAGTTTTTAAACAATATTGATGCCAATGAGCAGGATTTTTTAAGTGAGTATATTAAATTAGAAGTAAATATGCTAAAAACTTTAGGCTATGGCATCGACTTATCTTCCTGTGCCTTAACTGGAAAGAGAGATAATTTATATTTTGTTTCACCAAAATCTGGACGGGCAGCTTGCAAAGAAGCAGGAGTTGGTTATGAGGACAAATTACTAAGATTGCCTAGATTTTTATTTTGCAATAAAGAAAAAGTTAGTAAGGATGATATATTTCTAGGCTTAAACTTAACTAATTTCTTTTTTAAGAAGCATCTAATTAACGATAATAAGAAATTTTTTGAACTCAGATCCAAGGTGGCAGATCTTGTTTTAGCTATAAAGTAGCATTTATTTTGATTTTTACATAAATTATAGGAGAGATCCAGTCTCCAGAGGCATCAGAAGATTTGCCTATATTAAAATCAAGGCGTTTTATTTCTGTTATGGCTTTTAAGTAGGCCTTGTTTTTATCTATTTTAATTACAGCTTTAAAGTTATGAGTCATTTTGATGTTTTTAATGGTTAAAAATCCATCAATTTGATACTCGTTATTTTGTATTTTGCTAATTTTCTTTGTTTCATAAGTAGCAAATTTTTCTTTTTTAGAATCAAGCCAATCGCTTTGTTGCAAGGTTTTGTCATGGCTTTTATTGTTAGTTTTTGCTGACAATAAGTTAATTTTAATTTTAGCAAAAGATTTTGATAAATTTTTAGGATCAAACTCTATTTTTCCACCAAATTCACTAAAATTGCCATTAAAATCATCGTCAATATGAGTTCCAGAGAATTCTATGGCGCTATTTTTCTGATCAATTTGCCAACTCTTAGCAAAAGAAGGCGTGGCCAAAAGGATAAAAGCAGTTACACAGCAAAAAAACTTAGACATAATTAAAGTAAAGACAGGTTAACTTATAAAGCTAGAAACCATTAACGGCAACTAGTGTAGTGGGCGAAAATTATTTTTTAATATTAAAAGATTTGTAGCATAAAAGAGTAATTGTTTCAGTCTTT
>JAYORG010000004.1:86398-130327 GCA_038123275.1 Rickettsiales bacterium
AAAAAACAAAAAAACAAATACCCCCAAATTGTTTTTTTACAAAATTTTTTTATTTATTAAAAAAATTTTAGGACACTACACTAGTCATGGTAGCATTCTTTTTAAGATATTATCTTTATTAATAAAGTGATGTTTTAAAGCGGCGCTAATGTGTATAATTAACAATAAAATCATTAAAAAGGCTATATATTTATGAGATAGGCTAGAAATCTTATGTAATTGAGCCTTATTGCTGGCATCAACCAAAAAAGAAATATGAGGCCATTCAAATAAACCAAAGATTATGGTTGGGAAGCCATAGGAGCTAGTTGAAACTAGCGCCCATCCTGTTAGAGGAATAATAATTATAAATAAATATAGCAATATATGTGAGGTGTTAGCAGCTAATTTCTCCAACTTAGTCATGCTCTCTGGCAAGGCAGGAGCCTTATGGGTTATTCTCCAAAACAAACGAAAAATACTAAATATGAGAATAATCAATCCTAGTGATTTGTGATATTGATAGAAGCTATAGGCTATTTTTTGTGTTTCTTCATCTTGTATGGCTCCTACCATCCAGATTCCAGATGCAAGTTGTAAAATTATTGCTAAGGCAATTATCCAATGTAAAAAAATGGCAACATTGTCATATTTTTGTTTCATAATAAAAGAATCTATTTCTTAGAAGGCTTTTTATGGAATTCTGTTTCTATGATAATTTCTACCTCATCTCCAATAGATGGAACAAAGGTATCAAAACCCCAATCGCTTCGTTTAATCTTGCCAATAGCTGAAAAACCTAAAGCGGGAACATTAGAAAATGGTTTATTTTTATACGATCCATTAAAAGTAACTTTAAACTTAGCTGGTTTGGTAACTCCAAGCATAGTTAAGTTGCCTTCCATAATTCCTTTTTGGGCGCTAGTTCTTTTAATCTTTGTTGAGTTAAAAGTAATTTTAGGGAACTTCTTGGAATTAAACCAATTTTCATTTTGTGATAAAAATTTGTCAAAATTCTTTTTATTTGGAAATGGATAGTCAGTTTTTATTGAGTTAGGATTAACAGTTGCAATTACCTTGCTTGCTTCAGGGTTGTCCATGTCAAATCCTAAATTTATTGTAAAATCAGTAAATCTAGCCGTATAGTTTGATAGCCCTAGATGTTTTACTTTAAAATGTATACTAGAATGAGATTTATCAAGCTCATATCTAGCAGCAGGAACAGGCTCAAAATGTTCTGGTAGGTTATTAACGCAAGAGATAGCAAAAGTAGTGATTAGACAAGCTAATAATAAAGTTATTTTTCTAATCATTTTCCTAAAAATTATATTAATAATACTTTAGTTAAAGTGGGTCTAGACCTTCTATTGTGTAGCTTCGGTTTTTTCTGGCTGTTCTATTGTAGATTTCTTCTCTAAAGATTTAACCTTTACGGCTTTTTTTGCAGTCTTCTCAGAGACTTTATGCAAGCTTAAGATCATTTTACCTTTATTTTTTCTGCCAACTTTAAACTCCAAGATACTAATGGTTGATTTACCATCAATATTATAAGTCATTTCTGTAACGGTAGTTTTTTGTTTTAAACCATCAAAAGGCATTTCAATTTTATACACCATCTTGGCCACACCTTTATACTGCTGGCCTCTAGCTGTACCAATAACTGCATGCCCAACTGCTGAAAAGTTATCTTTATCAAGAGTAACCAACCAGGTTCTGCTGTCTTTTTTGCCATTGTCAAAAGTAAATTGCCTTTTTACTATACCTTTATCTCCATCCCAACTTCCCTTAACTTTGGTGGTAAATCTTTTAGTAATAAGGCCGTTACTATCTTCAAAAAAGCCTCCTCCTTTAAGATTGCCATTAAGATAATCTTTAATATCCAAATTTGGCCCCTTATCGTTGGAATATTTTAAGGCAAGATTAATAGGCTTTTCCTTCACTATACAGGCTGAAACCAGTAAAGACAAGCTAAGTAACGTGACTATTTTTTTCAAGATCATAATATAAAATTTTATTAAAAAATTAAGTGTGTTACACATAAAAATACTATAAATTCTAAAATTAAGCAAGTAAAATATTATTGCTTTAGCGCAAAAGGTGCAGTTTATGGCAATATGTAGTAGGGTCTGGCAAAGAACCACACTATATCTAGCGGCAATAAGATGTTCTTGCATAAGTTCCACATATAAAAGTATAGTTTTTATAAATTATAGCATAATTTCTTGCTAATTTTTTTTATTATGTTAAAATTGTAAGTGTAGCCTATTGTTAGGTTACTATAGTGATAAACCTGGTGTAAAATAGGTGTTTTGCGGACTCGGGGGCGGCGCCCGACACCTCCACCAATTTTTTAAAGAGTTTTATTATTTAAATAGAACTTTTTGAAGAGTTTGGGGGTGAATTTAGCTTCGACGCGCATAGTAAAAATATCAGTTTTGCTCGGCTTAGAACCGCCGGCTAGAAAATTTAATTTTCTGGTGCTCGTTCAAATAAAGTAAATGCAAACGATAATTTTGCAAATGACAATATGAAATTTGCTAAAGTAGCAGTAGCCGCTTAGCATAAATCAGCTATTGTCGGGGCTTTGGGGTTTGCCTGTCAACAGAAAAACCTCGTTTTACAAAAATAAAAATTCAGTGATGAAAGATTTAATTGGATATGACAAGATAATTGAAGACTCCATGCGTGGAGTTATCAAGCAAGTTTTGAAGAAGATAGAAAAATCAGGATTGCTCGGAGAGCATTATTTTGTAATTTCTTTTTCAACAACTCATGAAGGTGTTGCTATGCCTAAGCCTTTAAAGAAGAAGTTTCCTGAAGAAATGACCATTGTTATCCAGTATCAGTTTAATTATTTAATGGTTAAAGAAAAGCATTTTGTAATTTCCCTAAGTTTCTCTGGAAAATTTGAAGAACTAACAATTCCATACGATTCCATAACCTCTTTTGCTGACCCTTCTATAAATTTTGGTTTAAAATTTAATAATTATGATATTTTAGACTATGAAGAAGACGCTCAAGATGCTATTATGGAAGCTACCACTGGCCAAAATGATTCTAAAAAGAAAAAGTTTGACACTTCGGCAAAGGTGATTTCTTTAGATGATTTTAGAAAAAACAAAGATAAAGATAAATAAATCATGTCCTATATTAATCCAATTTTATTTCTTATCACAACCTATTTGATTGCCTCAATTCCTTTTGGTTTAGTTATTTCCAAAATTTTTAAGAAGAAGGATGTAAGGTCATATGGTTCCAAGAATATTGGTGCCACTAATGTTGCTAGAGTTTTGGGCAAGAAATTAGGTTTTTTAACGTTAATGCTGGATGCGTCAAAAGGCGCTGTAATGGTTATTTTGGCTGGAGTTATTTTTGCTAATTCACCTCACGTAGTAAATATTCTGGCTTTGACAGCCTTTATATCTGTGATAGGGCATGTTTTTTCAATTTATTTAAAATTCAAAGGAGGCAAAGGCGTGGCTACTGCAATTGCTGTTATTTTAGTGATTAATCCATTACTTGGTACTGTTATGGTGGTTATGTGGTTGCTTATTTTTTCTGCTACTAAAATTTCCGCCATAGCTTCCTTGCTATCTATTTTGATGGTAAGTTTATTCTCTGTTTATGATAAAGTCGCAATTGAACAAATTGCCCTCTATTTATCCCTATTAATTATTATAGCCATTAGGCATAAGGAAAACATAATTCGTATTAAAAATGGCAAAGAAAATAGAATCTAATAAAGATCGGTTAATTGTTGCTTTAGATTTTGACAATGTTGCCAAAGCTAAAGAATTAGTTGAAACATTAGGAGATGAGGTAACCTTTTATAAGGTTGGTCTGGAATTATCAATGAGTGATGGGTATTTTGATTTTATAGAATGGCTTAAAATAAAAAATAAAAAGGTATTTGCTGATTTAAAATTATTTGATATTAGTGCTACGGTTGGTAAGGCAATTAAAAATTTATCTAACTATTCTAATATTCATTTTGTGACAATTCATTCTGCCAGTAGAGACATTATGAAGGAGGCAATTTTAAATAGAGGGCATATCAAGATTTTAGCGGTAACAATTTTAACTAATTTGGATTCCCAAGACCTAAATGATATGGGTTTTGACATGGAAATGTCTCTGGAAGAGATGGTTATTAAAAGAACTAAATTAGCCAAAGATTGTAATGTTAGTGGTGTAATTTCTTCTGGCTTAGAAGCTGGAGAGATCAGGAAAAATACTGATGATAATTTTTTGATTGTGGCTCCAGGGATAAGACCAGACTTTTTATTAAATAAAGATGATGATCAAAAAAGAGTAATTGATGTAAAAAATGCTTTTAAAAATGGCGTTGATTATATAGTTGTCGGTAGGCCAATTTCTAAAAGCAATGAGCCTAAAGAAGTAGCTCGTAAAATTCAGCAGCAAATATCAGAGGTTATTTCTTAGAATTTATGCTGATGGCTTAGACTATGCCGCCTCTTCCCCCGCTATCCCTTTCTATTTTTGCTTTTTTTCGTGGATCATGTAATTCTTCTTCTTTACTCTCAGCAGATAACACTAGACCTTCTTCTGCCTTTATAAGAGCTGCTCTAGCCTCAGGAGTTAGTTTGCTTCTATCAATAGGAGGTAATTTTTCTTTGCTAGAGGAGACGGATAATATACTTCCTTCTTTGCCTCCTTCTGTGGTGCTAACAGACAATATTTCTCCTTCTTTGCCTTCTTCTGTGGTGCTAACAGACAATATTTCTCCTTCTTTGCCTTCTTCTGTGGTGCTAACAGACAATATTTCTCCTTCTTTTTTCTTTCTTTGTTGAGCATCAAGGTCGGCTGCTTGTTTTCTTCTTTGTTGAGCATCAAGTTGAGCTCCTCCTGGCTGTGCTACATTTGCATCATCCATTTCCATCTTGTTATCTTCTCCCACCTTCCCGCTATCTGCTGTTAAGTCATGTTCTACTTTTTTAAGTTTTCTGGCTTCATTGACAAAGGGTAATAAGCTGTCTTCCATAGCTTTAATTAGTCCTGGTTTAGCATGTGCTCTTGCCGCTTCTAAATCTTCTTTTTTTGCATTTCTTCCAAGGCCATAAAGTTCATTAATCATTGCCGTTTTTTCATAGTCTATTTTAGCTCCTCCTTGTTTCATTATTTCGTCAAAGCTTTCAATTGACTCAAATGCCTTCTTTAATTTATCTATGCCATTTTCATCTAAATTTCTAGCTAGTAATAAGAGATCTTGAATTTCGGGATTGGAAATATTATTTTTTAAGAACTTTTCTAAGTCTACACCATCTTTTGCTCCAAATTTATCTTTAAAAATTTTAGATAGATTTTCTTGTTCCTTATCGCTTAGGTCTAGTTTTTCTATTAAATCTGGAATTTCTTCTTCTAATTTCTCTGTTATGTGGCCATTTTCATGCATGCCAACAGCATTTTTTACAGCAAAATCATGTATAGCATCCTTTCTTCTATTTTTTTGTGTTTTATTGAAGTCTTTCAGTATATCCTTAACGCCCTTTTTACCTTTTTCTTCAGTTTTCTTTTTTTCATCTCTGAGTTCAAGAGTTTTATCTGCTTCCCAAACAAGAGCGCCAGCTGCTAAGCCAAAAGATAGAGCTCTTGGGATGGTGTTGCCAGAGCTATTAAATAAAGCTTCGGATGTAGAATTTTGAGTAAGAGCATTAAACATCTCAATTGGTCCATTTATCAAGCCAAGAATTTGCTTAGGGCCATCAACTTTTGCTAGTTCTTCAAGTCCTGATATAATGCCATCGCTTGTTTGCTTTCCAATGTCTGATAATTCAACTACATCACCTCCTGCCATGCCATCTATCATTTGCTCTAGCCCTTCTCCTACTCCATCAAGGGTGTATCGTATAGGGGCTAAGACAAACTCAGGTAAGGAATTGATATTTTGTATAGCTGATAATATTGGGCCAATTACTGCAAGACTTGTAAAAACCCCGCCAAGAAAAGGGTTGGCCATTAGCATAATTCTAAGGACCCTTCCTGGTATCATGCCTTGTTGTTTTTCTGCTATCTCTTCTAATTCTTTATAAAATTCTTCATTTTGTTTTTTTAAGTCGTCATTTATTTTCTTTCGCTGTTGTTCATGGGCTCTATCTTCAGCATCTGACGCCATTTTATATTGCATTTCTTGGGCTGGGGTAAGTGCTGGAACGCTTCCTGCTTTAGAAGATTTTAAATATTGATTAAATGGGTTATCCAAGTCTTTGTGAAGATACATATTAGACTGAATGAGATCGTCTCGAGTTGTTCGGACTCTTTCATACATTGAAGACCCATTTATATCGCGCCCAACATTGGTAGGATTATGTGGTGAAAATATCCCAAGATCTTGGAAAGCTTTTGGAAGCTTAGCCTTTGCTGCTTTTGTAAATTCTCCAGCTTTTTGGGCTTCTTCTTTTGTTAGGGTGCGTCCTTTTTTAAGTAGAATATTAAGTTTTTCATTATTTACATCCATATCAATGGCCATATCCACCTTAGCAGCCTCAATAATCCTTATGGTTTGTTTGGTAACAAATCTGTCCTTGATAATTTGGTCAGCCGGATTTCTTACCTCAACTCCATCCACCCTTACGGCTTGCATTTTAACACCATCTACTTCTGCTTCCCTATCAGTTCGTAAGCTTTTTCTAAATAGTTGGGCCTCTTTTTTTGCCATTTTTGCACGGCCTGTTTTAGAAGAAATATGAAAAGGAGCCCCCCTGGCCATGACATTGTCTATAGAGGGTATTGGTGCTTTTCCTAAAACCTGGCGAGCTGCACTATCTCGTTTAAATAATGTCTCTCTTTCTTTTATTAAAGTTTCTTTTTCTTTTAAGTGCTTATGTAGTTCTTCAACGTATTCTTTTGCTTTGTGAGGGCCTTCATTTTCATTGATATTATTGTAAGCTTCTATTGCTTGAGCTACAGCAGAACTTGCTCCATCCACAGATGATTTATAAATTGATCTTATCAGATCTATCGTATTTGCTAGAGGCTTAGGTGTGTCGTCTACAAAACTAGATTTAAGAGCATCTTTTACCTTTTTTACCCTTTGACTGTCTTTTTCAACATTTGCTTTTTTTGGCAAGGGCGCAGCCATTTCTTCATGGCTAGGCCTCTTAGCTTCTTTCTCGTCATCAACGAAGTCAAAGTCAAGATCGTCTATTGTGACTGGTTTTTTATTCTTAGGCATCGCATTAAGGAAACACTTATTATCAAACTAAGATATGATTATAGCATAATTTTTAACTAAGAGCAAGATAAAAGGTAAATTTCTCTACTTTTTCTTATTGCTAATCATATTTTGAGGAACCACCCATTTATCAAACTCTTCTTTTGTAACTAATTTTAACTCTAAAGCTGCTTCTTTTAGGGTTGTTCCATCCTTATGGGCTTTTTTAGCAATTTTTGTAGCATTATCATAGCCAATATAAGGGTTAAGAGCAGTTACAAGCATTAAAGATTGTTCTAGCAATTGTTTAATGCGTTTTTCATTGGCTGTAATGCCATCTAAGCAGTTATCAATAAAGCTATTAATGCCGTCTGATAATAAGTTGATAGAGTTGATAACATTATAAATAACCATTGGCCTAAAAACATTAAGCTCAAAATGACCGTTAGAGCCCCCAACAGTAACTGCTACGTGATTGCCCATAACTTGGCAGGCAATCATTGTTAAAGCTTCACACTGTGTTGGGTTAACTTTTCCTGGCATAATAGAAGAGCCTGGTTCATTTTCTGGAAGAGAGATTTCTCCAAGGCCAGATCTTGGTCCTGATCCTAAAAAGCGAATATCGTTAACAATTTTCATTATTGAAGTAGCGATAGTGTTTAAAGTGCCAGAAAATTGTACTAATGCATCGCAACTTGCTAAAGATTCAAATTTATTAGGGTTTGATAAGAAAGTGTCAAACCTAGAAGCCAATTTATGCTCTTTAGAGATATTTGTAATTAATTGTGTAATTTTTGTTTCACGTGAAACATTTTTAGCAAAATTATCAGCAAATTCTGGATGAGCATTGAGGCCAGTTCCAACAGCTGTGCCGCCTTGAGCTAAAAACAAAACACCATCGATAGCATCGTTAACTCTAATGATATTATTAATGATTTGCTGCTTATATCCAGAGAATTCTTGTCCTAAGGTTACAGGAGTTGCGTCTTGAGTATGGGTTCTGCCAATTTTAACAATATCTTTAAATTCCTCCTCCTTTTTCTTTAAAGACTCAAAAAGTCTTAATAATGTTGGTAATAATTTTTTATAAGTTGAAAGTACAGCCCCAATATGCATTGCAGTTGGGAATACGTCGTTAGAAGATTGCCCTAAATTACAGTGATCATTTGGATGAACAGGCTCTTTCCCGCCTTTTTTGCCATTAATCTTTTCATTGGCAATGGAGGCAATAACTTCATTTGAATTCATGTTGCTTTGAGTGCCAGAGCCAGTTTGCCAAACAACTAATGGGAAATCTCTTTCATAAAATTCATCAAAATTACCTAAAATTTTATCACAAGACTCAATAATTAAATCGGCAATCTTGGGAGTTAATTTTTTAAAAGCTTTATCTTCTGGGTATTTTTTTAGTAAATCTTTATTGGTTATTGCTGCTGCTTTTTTTAGATAAATTAGTCCTTCAACAACTTCTTTTGGAATTTTATGTCCAGCATTATCCGCGCAAATTGGGAAGTTAATTTTAGAGCGTCCTGTTTGGGCTCCATAATAATTGTCTACTGGTACTTTGATTTCTCCAAAAGAATCTGTTTCAATTCTAAATTTTGTATTTTTAGTCATTATTTTTTATAATTTTAAGTTATGTAATGCCTGGGATAAACTATAGATTTATGCCCGTAAAAACTAAAAACAATCAATGATTGTTTTTTTAACGTTTTTACCCAAAAGAATCTGTTTCAATTCTAAATTTTGTATTCTTGGTCTTATTTTTTAATTAATTAAGTTGAAGGTTAAATCTTTCCAATACTTCTTCTTTGCCCAGAATTTCGATAATATCAAAAATTCCCCCAGGAGAAGATGAAGAGAATGTTACAATAACCCTTAAAGCTGGGCCAAATTCTTTCATTTTTAAGTTATTTTGTGTGGCATAGTTTAATATGGAACTTTTGATAAAATCAAGGTTCCAATCGTCAATTTGGTTAATTATTTGTTGTAAATCACTTAGCAAGCTCTTTTTTTCCAAAATTATATTTTGCTCTTTTTCTTCTAGTTTTTTGCTAAAGTTATCTTCATAAATTTTTAAACTTTCTGTTAGGTCATTTAGATTATTGGCTCTTTCTTTCGTAAAGTGTAAGGCTTTGAGGAGTTTATCTTTGTTTTTTGTGGACTCTAAGTTAGTTAATTTTAGTAATTTATCTTCGTCTAACTCTTTTAAATAATGTTTATTTAGGTTATTTAATTTATCAAAATCAAAACGAGATGGAGATTTTCCTATTTTGTCTAGGTCAAACCATTTTATAGCTTCTTCATCAGATATTATTTCTGCATTACCATGTGACCAGCCAAGTCTTAGCAGATAGTTTCTCATGGCCATATTTAGATAGCCCATTTTTTTATACTCCATAACTCCGGTAGCGCCATGTCTTTTAGACATTTTAGCTCCATCTGGGCCATAAATTAGAGGGATATGGGCAAAATTTGGCACTTTCCACCCCATGGCTTCGTAGATTACTTTTTGTCTAAAGCTGTTATTTAAGTGATCATCACCTCTGATAACATGAGTTATTTGCATGTCATAATCATCAACAATGACTGCTAAATTATAGGTTGGCGTACCATCGCTTCTCATAATTATTAAATCGTCCAGTTCATTATTGGCAACTTTTATTTCTCCTTGTACTAGGTCATTAATAACAGAAAACCCATCTTGAGGAGATTTAATTCTAATTACTGGTTTTGTTGAACTGTTTTCTGGTGGTTTTTTGTCACGCCAAGGGCTTTTAAAGCGAAAAACTTCTTTTTTGGATTCATATTTTTCACGCATTTGGGCTAACTCTTCTTGGCTAGTATAGCAATAATAAGCTTTACCCTTTTTAAGCAACTCTAAAGCAACTTCTTTATGTCTTTTTTCATTGTCAGATTGATAAAATGGCTTATTTTGATATTTTAATCCCAACCAATCTAGCCCTTCTAAGATAGCTGTTTTTGCTGCATCGGTAGATCTTTTTTTGTCAGTATCTTCAATTCTTAACAAAAAATCACCTTTATGATGTTTAGCAAATAGATAATTAAACAAGGCTGTTCTAGCACTGCCAATATGTAACAATCCTGTTGGAGAAGGGGCAAATCTAGTGATTATTTTCATTGTATATATTTAAGGAAATTATTGTTATATAATCTTGACTTAATTAATAATTATAAGAATATTACTTATAGTAGAATTCTACTAGTGCCATATTAAAAGTCAAAATATCTAAAAGTGTCAAAAACTAAGGACATAGCAACCAGACTTCTTGAGCAAAAAGTTATTTCTGAAGATCAATTAAGAATTGCTCTAAAAGAGCAAGAGAGATCAAAAGGGCATAAGACTATTGGCTCTATATTAGTTGCCATGGGTTTTGTTAGTAATGGTGCTCTTGGCGAGATATTAAATGAAAATACTGGGATTAAAGATTTTGATGTTAAGACATCTATAATTGATTCTAGGCTAGTTAAGAGAATTCCTAAAGAGTTTGGTATTAGAAATAAGTTAATAGCCCTGTCTCACGAAAAGAAAGTCATAACTATTGGTATGGCTGATGTTTTTGATATTGTTAGCTTAGATAAGGTTAAACAATATTTTCCTCCAAATTACACATTTAGTCCAGTTTATATCGCCGAGTCAGACATAATGCATATCATTGATCAGTATTATGAGTATGATATGTCTATTGAGGGCATTGCTAAAGAGCTTGAGAATGAAGATGCCGAAGCCAAAGAGGAGGATTTAACAGGAGAGGGTGATTATAAGAGCCCAGTTGTACGTTTGGTTGATGCAATTTTTACTGATGCTGTGCATCGTGGAGCTTCGGATTTGCATTTTGAGCCAGAAGAGCTGTTTTTAAGAATTAGATATCGTATTGATGGTAAATTAGTTCAAATTAGATCAATCCATAAAGATTATTGGTCAGCCATTGCGGTTAGAATTAAAATTATGTCTGGTATGAACATTGCCGAGACCAGAAAAACCCAAGATGGTAGAATTGAGTCTGAAATTTTAGGAAGACCAATTGATTTTCGTGTATCTTCTCAGCCAACAATTAATGGTGAAAATATTGTACTTCGTATTTTGGATGAGAAGCATTCAATTATGTCTTTAGATCAGCTAGGTTTTTCCAAGCGTGCTGGTGATATTATTAAGAAGGTAACAAAAAGACCAGAGGGTGTAATAATATTAACTGGTCCTACTGGTAGTGGTAAAACGACAACTCTATATTCAATACTTAACTACATTAACTCTATTGATAAGAACATCATGACATTAGAGGATCCAGTAGAGTATCATATACCTTTAATTAGGCAGTCAAATATTAAAGTAGAGGCTGGCATGACTTTTGCTGCTGGTATTAGATCAATTTTAAGACAGGATCCAGATGTGATATTGGTAGGTGAGATTAGGGATAAAGAGACAGCAGTGACAGCTGTACAAGCTGCAATGACAGGGCACCAAGTTTATAGTAGTTTACATACTAATGATGCAATTGGTGCTATTCCAAGGCTGCTTGATATGGGGGTTCCTCCTTATCTATTGGTTGGCAATTTAATTTGTATTGTAGCGCAAAGATTGACCAGAACATTATGCTCTGATTGCAAAGAAAAAAGACCTGTCAGCAATTTTGAAAAGAAAGTTTTAGGAAAGAAATATGCAGAGGTTACAGAGTTATATGGCCCTAAAGGTTGTAAAAAATGTGATGGATCTGGATATAGAGGTAGAATTGTAATTGATGAGGTATTGCCATTTGACCCTGATTTGGATGATTTAATTGCTAATGATGCTACAAGACAACAAATTTTAACTGTTGCTAAAGAAAAGGGGTTTGTAACTTTGGATGAAGATGGTTTAAATAAGGTTGTTGAAGGATACACCGATGTGAAAGAGTTAATGAGGGTGGTTGATTTAACTCAAAGGTTCTAAACAACATCAAAGTATAATCAAAATAATAGTTATTTGAATAATTTTTTTACTAATGGCAGATTTTTATAAGGCCTCTACTGATAAAATAGAGGTTAGTGTTAGGCCAGAATTTATTGTTAATAATTCTTACATAGACAATAAAGAGTTTTATTTTTGGCGTTATTTTATTAAGATTAAAAATAATAGCGCTTGTACCATTCAAATAATAAAACGCTACTGGAAAATTATTAACGAGAACGGATCAATAGAAGAGGTTTTTGGTGAGGGAGTAGTAGGAAAGCAGCCAGTACTTGTTCCTCAATTAGAGTTTGAGTATGATAGTCAGGTGCAGCTAAAATGCCCATCAGCTATTATGGGAGGACATTATGAGGTTAAAAAAGATAATGGTGAGATGTTTCAAATTAAAATACCTAGTTTTTCTTTAGATATTCCAGGGCTTCAAACAGCAATAAACTAATCCTTTTAAAATGAGAATCCTAGCTTTTGATACAGCTAACAATAATAATGATGTTGCTATTTTGCACAATGATAAAGTGGTGTCCCAAAATAATATGAATGATATTTCTAGTCAGGCTGAAAAACTAGTGCCATCAATTGAGAGATGTTTAAATGATGCTAAAATTTGGTACCAAGATCTAGATCTTATTGCCACAATAAAGGGCCCTGGTAATTTTACCGGAGTTAGAATAGGCTTTAGTGTTGCCAAGGTAATAAAAGTAGCAGTTAATAATATTAAGCTAATTACAATTAATAGTTTAGAGGCTTTGGCATATGATTATGTTGGTAATTATGAAGGGAATATCTTGGTGATACTAGATGCCAAATTAGATGAGTTTTTTATTCAAGAATTTAAGATTAATTCAAGTTCTTTAAAAGCAAAATATAAAGAGCCACAATTAATAAAATATGAAGATGTTAAAAATTATTTACCTAAAAATAATTTTTTAATAGTTGGTAGTGGCAAAGAAATTGCAGCAAAATTCATAGATGATAAAGCTCGGTTTGAGGTTTCTAAAAAAGAAGATTTAATTAAGGCCTGCAATGTAGGGCTTTTGGCACAAAAGATTTATCAGGAGGAAGGGGAGACAAAAAATGATATTATGTATATTAGAAAGCCAAAAACTTCAAAAGCCAAAAAGTAACTATGGCTGTTGACACACAAAATATTGAGAGATCAATTGAATCAACCATAAAATCAATTTCGAAAAAAGACGATATTTCTTGTCAATTTGGTGACTATGATTTGTGTTTTAATGAGTTAAATCAGAGTTACTTTTTGGGAAATAGAATTCATCTTCCAAAAGTAGGATCTGATTTAAAAGTTAGATATGTTGGCGATATGGCTGCTTTGTACTTAGGCTATCATAGTCAGATAACTCATGGTCATTATCAATTTAATGATCCACGCAAGCAAAAGTTATTTGATGATTTTGAGAAGGCTAGATTAATAATATTGGGGTCAAATAAATATCTTGGCATTAAAGTTAATTTTCAAAATATCATTGAAAATGAGGTTGACCAAATATTAGAAATTTGGGATGTGCCATTTTTATTTATAAGAGAATTTTTATCAATTTTAAACAAAATTAAGATCGCTAACTTTAAAGGAAATATTTTAGATAAAATAAAAGAATTAGGAAAAATAATTAAAGAACAAGAAATTTTTGCTAAAGTTGTGGCTGATTTTATTCATGAAATAGATGATAAAAATCATCTATTAGAAGAAGAAAAAGAAGAAGAAAAAGAGTCTAGTGCAGGCTCTAAAAAAAGCCAAGCAGGAGATGATAATAAAGACTCATTACGTCAAGAAAGCGAAATAAATAACAAGCAAATAAGTCAAGATAATGAAGTTATAAAAACCAAAATAACAGATAATACCAAGCAAGTAATTACCCAAGGCTTAGGAATATTTGGTGGCTTTGAAAGTCAAGATAGTGAGATAAAATTTGTTAAAGAATATAAAATATTTACCAAAAAATATGACCAGATTACCAAACCTCTAGATTTATCATCTAAAAGTGAATTAAAGAAATTAAGAAAAGAGCTAGATTCAAAGATTCAAAATTTAGAAAAGATCTCTCATAAATTGAAATCTAAATTAAAAAGAAAACTACTTTCCAAGAAAATTACTTTTAATGAATGTAATAAGGAGGAAGGTTTTATTGATCCCAAAAAACTTACTAAGTTGGTTACTAGCCCTTTAAAAAAAGATAATTATCTAGAGATTAAAGAAAATAATTATCAAGATACAATAATATCTTTTTTAATTGATAATTCAGGATCTATGCGAGGCACTCCAATTGTTATGAGCGCCATGGCTTGTGAATTGATAGCACAAATTTTGGAAAAGTTTTCAATAAAAACCGAAATATTAGGGTTTACTACTTCAAAATGGCATGGCGGGAAGTCAAAACAATTATGGCAAATGTCAGGAGGTTGCAAAAATCCAGGAAGATTAAGTGATTTACTTCATATTATTTATAAAAACTCTAGCCAGTCTCTAAAGAAGGCTAAAATGAATATGGCCTTAATGTTAAAAGAGGGAATCTTAAAAGAGAATATTGATGGAGAAGCTTTGTTATTCGCTGCAAAAAGACTTAAAATGCGCCCAGAAAATAGAAAAATTTTAATCATAATATCCGATGGCGCTCCAATTGATGACAGTACTAATTCTAATAATAATAAAGACATTTTAACCAATCATTTACATCATGTTATTTCGGTTTTAGAAAAGAAGTCAGATATTGAATTAGCAGCAATTGGGATTGGTCATGATGTTGGAAGTTTCTACAAAAACTCAATAATGATTAAAAATGTAGAAGATTTAGGAGATGAGATGATAAATAAAATGTGCGATTTGCTTTAGTCAGCAGCTTTTAGAACGTTATTAAATTTATATTTAAACACTATCCACATTCTTGAGAAATAATTGGCTTTGTTAATATCCTCTTTGGCATAAAGAGGTATTTCTCTAGTTATTTTGTCGTCAATTTTAATTATTAATCTACCAATTTTCTGACCTTCTTTAACGGGTGTAAAAATTGGATCTTGGTATTTTACTTCAAAATCTACATCATCAATTGTTTGATTTAAAGGCACATTAATAGCAACTTCATCTTTAGATATAAGATCTAACTTTTCTTTTTTGCCAAGCCAAACAGTAGCTTTAGCTACTGTTTCATCTTTAGAGAAAAGGGTAATTTTTTCAAAATTATCAAAGCCATAATCAAGCAATTGCATAATTGTTCTTTCTCTTTGTTTTGGATCAAGAGTATTATTAGCAATTCCCACTAAGCTTCTATTATTACGAGTTGCACTGCCAACAATGCCATAACCACCGTCGCTAGTATATCCAGTTTTCATGCCGGTAGCTCCTTCATAATCATTTTTAATTAATGGGTTGCGATTTCTTTGTGTTATATTACCATAGGTAAATTCTCTAATAGAAAAATAATGTATAAATTGTGGAAATTCTGTGTGAATTCTACGGGTTAAAGTTGCTAAATCTCTAAGTGTCATGTAATGGCCGCTTTCATTTAAACCATGTGGATTTTTAAAGTTGCTATTATACATTCCAATACTTCTTGCGGTTTTGTTCATTAATTTAGCAAAAGATTTTATGCTGCCAGAAACACTTTGTGCCAAAGCAATAGATGAGTCATTTCCTGATACCACTATTAAGCCTGTGATTAATTCATCAATTGATACTACGTCCCCATGGTTTAAAAACATGGTTGAGCCTTGCTTGCGCCAAGCATCTCTGCCGATTAAACATTGATTAGTTAGTTTTATGCCGTTTTTTTGCAACTCACGAAAGACAACATAGGCTGTCATTAATTTTGTCATTGAAGAGGGAGCAATTATTTCATCGGCATTTTTTTCTAACAAGATTTCTTCGCTATCTAGATCCATTAAAAGTAGATAATCTGCTTTTGCTAATTCTTCATATCTATTTTTAGCATCAGAGGTAAAGGCATTATTGATATTAAATAATATCAAAAAATTTACCATGCATGTAAGTAATATATATTTTAAAATGTAACTTGGTTTTAGGCGCATTTTATATTAAAAAGTTGGGAGTGGTGGCAGGCCTTCTTCCTTCTCTTTTTTTCGAGAAAGTTCGTCCCTTTTTTGTGCTGCATCTATTGCTGTTTGTTTAATTGTTTCATTTATAATAGCTTGCTCTTCCTTCTTTGTTTTTTCCATGGCTTCTTTTGACCCCTCTTGTGTTGTTATTTCTCCCCCTTCCTCTTTGGTTATTTCTCCTTCTTCTTCTTCTTCTTTTATTTTTGCAATTAATAAATCAGCTATTCTTTGTCTTCTAATTTCTTCTTTTTCTTTAAGTAAAATCAAATTAATTTCTTTATTATCCATGTTTAAGTAATCATGAACATAATCAATGTTTTCTTGTAATATTTTGTGATCAATTATGTCATATTGTTTTTCTGATAAGTTGGATTTAATGCCAAAATAATCATGTTTAGGTATTTTAATGTCATCAAAAGAGATAACATCTTTTTTGTAGGATGTAGGATAATTTTTTGTTTCATAGGAAGCTTTAAAAATATCTGGATACATATTTTTCATATTTTGTCCATGCATAAAAGTGTCAAAATTTGGTAGAAAATCTTGAGGGTTTGCTTTTAATTTTAATTTATCAGTATCAATAAAAGCAGATCTTACATAGTAGGTTCCATCGATGCCCATTATTTTTGCTGGATATTTCCAAGGAGCTTGTTTTACCTGTTGTATATTTTTAGCTTTAATTACTTGCTTGGAAGCGGAGCGCTCTCTGGCAGAGTTAATTCTATTAACTTGTGATCCATACTTGTTCAAGAAGTTTTTATTATTTTGTTCAAGCGTATTAGAGCAGGATGTGCTTACCAATAATAGTAATATTGTAGTAAATAATTTGAGCACAATATTATTTAATTTTAGTGATAAAAGCGTCTTTAAAACCATTGCTTCTAGCTTTTTTTAGTAAAATTCTAGCTTCATTCTTATCCTTTACAGGACCTAGTAAAATTTTATGCAGTATTTTATTGCCAGTTTTTATTTCTTTAATAAGGCCATTAGAAAATTTTTGTCCTTTAGCCAAAGTTTCATTAGCACCTTTTTTTGAAATATAAGAACCAACTTGAACAAAAAGACCTTTTAAACTTTTATTTTTAGAGGTTTTATAAATTTTATTTATAGGTTCATCCATTTCTTTTTGTGCTTGTTGGATTTCTTCCTTTTCATCTTCGTTCAGGTTGTATTCCACTACTTCCTCTTCTAAGTTTTGGGTAAGTTTGTTAGATTCAATCAAAGGCTCTGTTGCTGGTCCAAAGTTGGACTCATAATCATCCTCTATTTTGCCAACTACTAGTTGATCATTAGTGTTGTAAGAGTTGTAATTTTGATTTTGTGGTTGAGTATTTTGATTTTGCTGTTCATACATTAATTGCGAATTATAAATTGGAATTTGACGTTTTATGGGGCGATAGTTTCCATTTACATCAACAATTCTTATTTGTGATTCTTGGTTTTGTGTTTCATCATTTTTAGAAAACTTTTTCTTAAGATCTGCAAAGCTGCAAGAAGAAATTAAAGAACAAAATAAGATTGATATGGATATTTTTTTAATTAACATTTCTAATCTATATGAGGATTGTTATTAACCAGTTCATAAATGCTACAACCCTAAGACTAAAGTTGCTCAAATAAAAAGCAATTTCAAAAACTTTTATTTAATCGATTTATGTAAAAGGTGCGCTAAAAGATACATTTAACTGCCTTTACATAAAATTTAATTTTCTAGATATCATGACGCAAGAGCTTAACAAGCAACAAAAAGAAGCAGTTTTACATCAGCTGGGCCCATTGCTAGTATTGGCTGGGGCTGGAACTGGCAAAACTAAAGTATTAACAGGAAGAATTATTAATATTATCAATTCTTACCAGGCAGCTCCATATCAAATTTTAGCAGTTACTTTTACTAATAAGGCTGCTTTTGAAATGAAACAAAGAATAGCAAGTGAAATTGGCGATGAGGCTAATAATATTTGGGCGGGCACATTTCATTCTATTGCCAGTAGAATTATTAAAAGACATCCAGAAGTAGTTGGCTTAAAATCAGATTTTACCATCATCGATTCTGACGATCAATTGCGTTTAATTAAGCAAATATTAAATGAGTTAGAAATAGACACTAAAGATCACCCTCCCAAGAACTATCTTTATCAAATTGAAAGATTTAAAGATAAAGCTTTACGGGCTCATAATATTTCTAGTGGTAATTTTGATGCTTACAATTTGCCTAAATTGGCAGAAATTTATTTATCCTATCAAGATAGACTTAAAAGTTTAAACGCTGCAGATTTTGGTGATTTATTACTTTACAATTTAGAAATTTTTAGGAATTCTCCTGATATTTTAGAATATTATCAAAAGAAATTTCATTACATCTTAGTTGATGAATATCAAGATACTAATAACAGCCAATATCAATGGTTATTGCAATTGGCTGGCAAGGATCAAAATATTTGTGCTGTTGGTGATGATGATCAGTCCATATATTCTTGGCGTGGCGCGCAAGTAAAGAATATCTTAAAATTTGAAAAAGATTTTAAAAATACTAAGATTATTAGATTAGAGCAAAATTATCGCTCTACTTCTAATATCTTAAAATGTGCAGCTCATGTCATAAAAAATAACTCTAATCGTCATGATAAAACTTTATGGAGTGATGAAGTTGATGGTGAAAAAGTAAAGCTTTTATCTTTTATTGACGAGAGAGCAGAAGCCAATGAAGTGGCTAAAATTATTGATTGTCTACAGGCCAAAATCAAATTAAACGATGTTGCTATTTTGGTTAGGGCTGGTTATCAAACCCGTTCCTTCGAAGAAGCTTTTATTGCTAATTCTTTGCCTTACAGAATTATTGGTGGTTTACGTTTTTTTGAAAGAAGAGAAATTAAGGATGTTATTGCTTATTTAAGAGTTATTTTTAATGACAGCGATGATTTAGCTTTGCAAAGAATAATTAATTTACCCAGAAGAGGAGTTGGTAATGTTACGATTAGGAAGTTACTACAAGAAGGCCGTGATACTAATTCATCTTTATTTTTAAGCGTAAAAAGAGCGGTGGAATCTTCTAGTATTAAAGGCAAAACAAAAGAAGCATTAGGTAAATTTATTGCTGATATTTTAAGATTCAAAGAGCTTGCCAGCAGCAATAAGTTAGATGAGTTAGTAAAAAGTATTTTAAATGATTCTGGATATTTGGCTATGTGGAAAAATGAAAAAACTCCAGATAGTGTTAATAGAGTTGAAAATTTAAAAGAATTTGTATCAAGCTTGGAAGAATTTCCCAGTCTAGCAGAATTTCTAGAGCATGTTAGTTTAGTAACAAATAGTGAAAAAGATACCTTGTCAAAAGATATGGTTAATATCATGACGGTACATAGTGCCAAAGGTTTAGAGTTTAATACAATTTTTGTTCCTGGTCTTGAAGAGGGGGTTTTTCCAAGCTCTAGATCAGTTGAAGAAAGAAATGGCCTAGAAGAAGAAAGAAGATTATTTTATGTAGCAATGACCCGGGCCCAAAAAGATCTCTATTTAAGCCATGCACAAAATAGAGTAGTTTTTGGCAGTTTTCAGCCTAGCTTACCTTCAAGGTTTTTAAGTGAATTACCAGAAGATATTTTAGAAAATAGGTCAATGGATAATTTTCATTTTGGCTTAAATGATAATTTTAGCACTAGAAATTCTAGCAACAATTCTAAAAAAATTAATGAAGAATCAGATAATGGTTTTTTACATAAAAGAATCTTTCACCAGAAATTTGGTTACGGCAAAGTAGTAGAAATTAATGGCGATAAATTAGAAATTATTTTCGAAAAAACTGGCCCTAAAACAGTCATTAAAGCTTTTGTTAAGTTGACCTAAATCTCCAGTTCCTGACAGATTGGGGTCAGTATTTACTCTGACCCTTATTGAAGAGGCGAAGTCAGGAGTCAACATTTAAGAGGCTTTAACACTACACAACCTCCCCGCAATTACAGACTTGCATCATATTAACATTGTATTTGCCACATCCCGGCTTCGCCACATAAGCGAGGGGGTCAAAGCAAAATATCTACTAACTAAAAGTTAGTAGATATTTAGTCATTGACCCCGATTGGATGATGGGTCTGGTTGAAAAAAACAATTGTGCTCAGTGAGCACAATTGTTTTTTTAAGAAAAAACCTGGAGATAAATAGTGAATTTATGTTTGTAGAATCTTATTTTTTAAAGATAAAACTTATCAATAATATTGTGGTATTTTTTTTCTAGGGCGCTTCTTTTTAATTTCATAGAAGGAGTTAAATCTCCATTTTCAATGGATAATTCATCCAAAATTAACTCGAATTTTCTAATCTTTTCCCAGTCATTTAAACTTTGATTTATTTTATTAATTAACTCTCTAATTTTATTTTGAATTACTTCTTTAGTAAGAAATTCTTTATCATTTAAGTTACTCATTCTAAATCTTTTTTTATGAGTTTCTAAATTTTCAAAATCAGGAAATAATAAAGTGCAGACACATTTTCTTCCTTCGGCAATTACTAAAGCGGCACTTAAAAAGGGACAATATTGTAGCAATTTTTGTTCAATTGGCACGGGGCTAACATATTTTCCCCCAGCTGTTTTAAATAATTCTTTTTTTCTTCCCAAAATTGTAATAAATCCATCATTATCAATTGAGGCTAAATCTCCAGTTTTTAGCCAACCATTTTTATCAATTGTTGCATTAGTTTTTGCTTTATTATTGTGGTAACCTTTCATTACACAAGGACCTTTTGCTAATAACTCACCATCTTGAATTTTAACTTTTATGTTAGGAAAAACTTTGCCAACAGTTCCAATTTTTTTAGCATTTTTTTGGTTGGCAGATATCACCGGAGATGTTTCTGTTAGACCATATCCAATAAATAGATTAATTCCAATATTATTAAAAAACTGTTCTAAATTTTTAGATACAGGAGCACCACCACAAATCATCATTCTTAAATTACCGCCAAGACCGTCGGTTAATTTTTGGTAAACTAGCTTTTTAAATAAGCAGTTTAATGGAACCTTTCTAATGTCAGGATTGGTTTTTAATGCTAATTTAAAAGCCAGATTACCAATTGCTTTTTTTAAGAAGCTGGCTTTCATTAGGCCATCATTCATTTTAGCATAGGTTTTTTCAAGCATTCTTGGAACAACCGTCATAATGGTTGGCTTTATTTCTTTAAGTAAATTCCCAATATTCTTTGGGTCATCAGCAAAGTAAATACAAATGCCTTTTGAGATATAAAAGCTCATTACCATTCCTTCAAAAATATGAGCTAAAGGTAAAAATGACAAAGCAATATCTTGATTATGTTTTAATGGAAAGAATTTATCAGCTCCCTTAATTTGAGTAACCAAATTATCATGTGTTATCTCAACTCCTTTTGGAGTTCCGGTGGAGCCACTTGTGTAAATTATTGTAGCAATGTCTTGTTTTTTAACTTTTTTAGCTAATTTCTTGTAAGGCTCTTGGTTTTTATTAAGAGAATCACCACCAATATTTAATAGTTCATCAACGCTAATAATATTCTTATTTCTTTTGTTACTTTTAAAACCAAAAGTAATGATTTTCTTAAATTTAACTTTTGATTCTAGTAGAAATTGTAGATTTTTTTTGCTGTCACAAAAGAAGAAATTAATTTTAGCATCTTTTATTTGAAATAATAAGTTTTCGCTAGATATGTTGGCAAATATGGGAACAGATATGCCGCCACAACTTATTGAAGCAAAATTAAACATTAGCCAAATTGGGCTAGGGTTAGCCATAATACCCAAAGTTTGATCTTTTTCTAACCCTATTTTTTGTAAAGATAGGGCAAGTCTGCGAATGCTTTTAGTAAATTCTTTACTAGAAATGCTATGCCACTCATTATTTTTTAAAAAATTAAAAGCTCTAGGGTTATCATATTCTTGATCAACATAATTGATCATTTCTACTAAGTTAGTAAATTTCATAACCAGCCATTATTTATTCATTAGATTGGTCAAGCACAGGTAAGAATTTTTTGCCCAATTCAAAAAGAAATTCAAGTTTTTCATAAAAGTAAGAAATTTTTTGGAATAATATTTCATGATTATCAATTAAGTAATATTTAATCAGAACATCTGCTGAGCTAGCTTTTGCACTGGCAGAGCAAATAATAACCAAAACTAGTAAGGCAAGATAGTTAGAAATAGAGCTAGAAATTAAAGGTCTAATAGTTTTGTTTTTCCTAGCCACTCTTTCAACTTTTGCAATTCTGCTATCGGTATTGGGATGAGTTGAAAATAAAGTTAAATAACCATTACTACCAAATAAAGATAATGCTACGGCCATGTTGTGGCCTCCAAAAGCTTGCGCTGCTTGTTTGTCACAGCGATATTCAATTGACCTACTGATAAATCTTCTAATAAATTCATAAAGGTTAGATACTATCTTCCTTTCAAAAAGTGTAACAATTTTGTTTATTGTTGAGTAAATAAACATAACAATATCAAACAAAATACGGCTTCTTACTCTAACATACCCCAAAATAGTTAGCGGCAATCTAATCATTAATTCTAATGTTTTAGACACTAAATTAGTTACTTTTTCATTGGTAATAATTAACAATGCTGGCAAATAATCTTTATTAACAAGATGAGACATTTCATGACCCATAATACTTCTCAAGGTTAACAAAAACTCTCTTGGATCTTTGCTGTTATTAGAGGCGTGATGAATTATTCCTTTAGTTAAAACAATTACCTTTTTGCTTAACCCTCCAACAGCAAAGGCGTTAATTTCACCACTACTAGAGACATAAAGTTTAACATCTGTTCGGCCAAATTTATCTTGAACTTGTTTAAAGATTGGATCTAGAAAATCCATGCCTTTTAATGATTCATATTTTTTGCAATCTTTTAGAGCAGACCTCAAAGAAAAGCCAAAGATAAAATCTAAAAATAGGTAAAATATCATTAAAAAGCTAATGATAAAAACTAGAAAAGTAAGTATTAAATTAAAGTTAATGTAAGAGAGCTTTTCTAAAATAAAATCTTGTTTGAAATGTGCCAACAGTGCTATTATTGCTACGAACGGCGTTAGCAAAATAATAAAATTAATTATTGTTAGAATATAAACAATTATTAAGTTAAGAGGTTTAGCGAACACGAAAAAAACAAATGAATTTGCAAATTTAAGAGTATATGTTTAAATGGTATCTTTAATAAAGTAAAATAATAATTAATAGCATGCGTACAATTGAAATAGGAAATATTAAAATTAGCAATAACTTGCCCTTCACTCTCATAGCTGGCCCTTGTCAAACTCAGTCAAGAGATCACTCCTTAATGATGGCAGAAGAGATTAAAAAAATTACCGATAAGCTTGGCATTAATTTCATTTACAAATCTTCTTTTGACAAGGCTAATAGAACTAGCAATCAAGGAAAAAGAGGCTTGGGCTTAGAAAAAACCTTACCAATTTTTGAAGAAGTTAAGAAGACTTTTGGCTGTCCAATTTTAACGGATATTCATAATGAAAAACATTGCGTTGATGTAAAAAACTCAGTTGATATTATTCAAGTTCCTGCATTTCTTTGTCGCCAAACTGATCTTTTAAAAGCCGCAGCAGATAGTAGCTTAGTCGTAAATATTAAAAAAGGACAATTTTTAGCACCATGGGATGCTAATAATATTGTCGCTAAAATGGACGATTTTGGCAATAAAAATGTTATGCTTACAGAAAGAGGTGCTAGTTTTGGTTACAACACATTAGTTTCTGATATGAGGTCTTTGCCAATTATGGCCAAAACCGGTTGTCCAGTTGTGTTTGATGCAACTCATTCAGTGCAACAGCCTGGTGGTCAAGGTGGCGCAAGTGGCGGCCAAAGAGAATTTGTTGCAACTTTAGCAACAGCTGCCGTCAGTGTTGGCGTTGCTGCACTTTTCACTGAAGTGCATGAAGATCCTGACAACGCCCCTTCTGACGGCCCATGCATGTTAGAACTTCATAATTTAGAGAAAATTCTAACCAAACTAAAAAGATTTGACGAGATTTCTAAGAGTTAAGCAAAGTAACCTGTCATCTTGAACTTAGAGAGTCTTGAGCTTTTTGAAGCTCTCCAGAGTCTCTTATGTGATAAGATCTCACGAAACGAGTGCAAGGGTTAATTCTAGCTAACAGTAAGATTCTATTACATAATAATAAGATATGATAGGTAGAGTAAGATAACTCTAAATATTATCATCCAGACATTTTACCCAATACCTCACTAACAAAAGGTATAGTAATTTTCTTTTTCTTTTCAAAGCAATAAAATTCTAGCAATTTACTTACTTGCACTATCGCTTCATAGTTTCTATTAATATTTTTGGCTAAATAATCAATAACTTTATCTTCTACTAATAGTTGCTTTACAGAAAATTGCTTAATTAATAGCATTTTAATGAAATCAATTTCTGGGTCTTTAATCTCAATACTAAAAACATTTTTTAAACGCGAAGCAATATCAGCAAAATCATATTTAATTTGTCCAAGAGGAGTGTTGGAGGTTAGCATTAAGTGGCAATTTCTTTCAAGTACAATATTAAAAATATGAAATAAGACAGTTTGATTGGTAATTTGCTCAATATTTTCAATAATGTAAGCCTTATTTTCTTCAATATGGTTAGCAATTGTTTCATCATCCAAATTATCTAGATCTAAAAAATCGGCTTTTGCTAATCTTTGCCAAATATGAGATAAATGACTTTTGCCAGAGTATTTCTTGCCATAAATAACAAAAATCTTAGGTAGGTTCCTATCTTCTAAATCGTAATTAGTAATAAATTCAAAGGCTTTAGAATTCTCGAAGGCCACTAAAAAATCGTCATCAAGATAATTATCTAAAAATGGGAAATCAAAACTACTTTGGCGCAATTGATATCAGCTAATTGTTACTCAATAACTTTTGGTACGGCAAAATAATTATATTGAGCATCAGGAGCATTTTGCAATACATCGTCAACCTCGTTGGTTGTTTCAACCTCGTCAGCAAATAAGGTTAAATTAATGTTGTGTACATTATTTAAAATTTCAACATCACTAGTATCAACTTCATTCAAAGAGCCAACCCAATTAGTTATTTTGGTTAACTGAGTAGAAAAATGCTTATTTTCCTCTTCGTTAATTTTAATATTTGCTAATTTAGCAACTTTATTTATTGTTTCTTTTGTTATTTGAGACATAGACTTATTTCTTTATTTTCCAACTGAAGTAAAACTAACAGTGATTTTTGATAATTTCAACCAATTAAATAAAACTCTACCCAGGGAAGGGCGTTTAATGGCCATTGATGTTGGCACTAAAAGAATTGGTATTGCTGTTAGCGATAAATCAAGAATGATTGCCAGCCCCAAAGCTACCATTAATCGTAAAAATAATATTAATGACTTTGGCAAAATCAAAGATCTAATTTTAGAAAACGATATTAAAGCTATCATTATCGGGTTACCCTTAAATATGGATGAGTCTGAAAATGAAATGAGTCAATTTTCTCGTCGTTTTGCTAAAAACTTAGATGAGTTTTTAAATGATGTTAAAATATATCTTCATGATGAAAGGCTTACCTCATTTATTGCTAAAGATGATTTATTAACGGCAATAAAAGGCAAAAAAGATAAGAAGAAAACGATAATTGATCAAATGGCTGCCAGTATTATTTTGCAATCATTTTTAGCGCTTTAATAAACTATCCACCTCTTCCCCCAGTGGTAACTCCACCATGTTTATGATCTACTACCCCATCTATCCTTGATTTGATAATTTCTTCAGCTACAGAGCTTTTAGTTTTTGGGGCAGAAAGGTCTGCATCTTTTTCTTCTTCTAGAGATTCTAGAAGCTTCTTTGCTAGTAGTTTGGCACTTTTAGGACTCTTTTCTTTAGCAAGGCATTGTTGTATTTCCTTTTCAGTTGGAACGATAGAATCACCATCATATTCATTAATTGCTTCTAGGAGGTCAGGCGTGGTTTTTATGTTTTTCATCTGTTCTTTAAGTTTAGTAATTTCTCCTTTAAATAATTTTATTAATGATTTTTTTGCTACATCCTCCGAGAAAGGATTTAACCCTTCTAATACCTCTTGCCAACCTTCAATTTTTGATTGTAGTTCTGTATAAGCTCCATATTTTGCTGCTAATATATCAAGAGCTATATCTTCAGGAGTAGTGGATACTTCATCTCTATCCTCATCTCCAAATCGTTCTATTATATCTTGTGCATTTTGCTGTAAAATAACAGGGGCTGCTTTAGCAAGATTAAATACAGCTTCTATATTGTCTATTACAATATCATCAAAGCTTGCTGATGTTTTTCTTTGTACAATTACAGAAACCTTCTTATATTGCTTATCCATTAGTTTTGGATTTTTCTTTTTAAACTCGTCTTTATTTTCATTAAGAGATTCTACCACTTCTTTTATAATAGCAGGCGGTTTAAGTGCGCCAATTTCCTCATCAATTCTAGCAAGTTCTTCGTTTGCATGTTGCGTAATACGCTTTGCAACATCTTGATCTGTGCTATTATCAAAACCAAATCTACTTGATGAGGCAAGTTCTTCTAGGGCTAGACGTTGAGCATATAAAGTTTTTAATGATTCAAGACTATTTTCTAGCTCATCAGGATCTTTTTCCTCTTCTTTTTCCTCTTCTTTTTCATCATTTGCTTCTACTTCATTTTCTTCTTCCATCATTTGTTTCATATACCGATCTTTTCCTTTAGAAAATTCCTTTTTTGTATTGATTAAAGTTCTTGCAAGATCAAGTATGGCTGTAGTTTCATCTGCTACTTCATGCCCAAGTTTATCGTACATTGCCAAACAATAATTTCCTTTAATTGTATTATAAGCTTTATCCATTAACTCAGAATCTACCTCTCTAAATTGACTAGAATTTTCCTCAAGCTCTGCAATCAAACCATCTCTAATTTCAGGGTTCATGGAAAAAGTAGTAATTTTCTTGTTGAGTTTTTTAAGCTCTTTTTTAGCATATTTTGCTGCTCCTTTTGCAATAATTATTGTTTCTTCTTGTTCGGTACTAGTTGCATCTTTACCTAATAAAGCCTTTAAATCAATTTCATCTAAATCAATTTCATCAGCATCTCCTAACTTGGCAAGGTCTTCTAATATTAGGCGTTGAGCAAATAGGTTTTTTAATACGATGGTTCTGTTTTTCATATATTGACTAGGAGACATGTCTTTTTCATCAACATCTACCTCATCAGCATCAACCTCATCAGCATCAACCTCATCAGCATCAACCTCATCAGCATCAACCTCATCAGCATCAACTAATCCAGCTAGACTCTGAACATATTCGGCTTTATTGTTAGCAAATTTATTCCTTTCCACAGCCTGCTTACTAGCAAAGTCAAGTACATTATTAACTTCACTAATCACATAACCGCTAGAATCCATTACTACTGTATTTCTTATGTTATCCACGGACTCTTCAAATAATGCGGCATTCTCTTTCCTAAATTTTATTTTATCTTTGTCAAACTCTTCTATAACTGCTTCTCTAATATCCAACGGAATTTGCAATTTATCAATTTGACGATTAATTGCAGTCAGTTCTAACTCAACTTGAGGAAATATTGTTATAGCAACTTGAGCATCTTTATTTGATAATGCCTTTTTGGCAGCGCGGTTTAGTACTGCGTCAGTTCTTTTTCTAAATCTTACCCCCCTTTTTACACCCTTGCTTATGGCCATAATTTCTTCTAGCGCTAGACGTTGGGCATGTAGATCTCTTAAATTTGTACATTTTTCCCTCATATATTCCAAAGATGCATTTGCTATTGCCTGAGCTTCACTAGGAGCTTTGCTATCTATTTCTGGAGGCACTGTGTGAGATATTAATTTTTCAACATATTCATCTTTATTTCTAAGTAATTGGTCTTGAGCAATTAATATTAGGTCTAGCTTATCAAATAATCTTTCAGAAAGGTTACCTCTCATGGCAATTTCCATACTATGTAATCCGTTTATCATCACGTTTCTTACCAAAGTATCTTTATAGCTTTGGTAATCACTAGTTAGCTGTGCCGTGTTATTTTCATTTGTTATAAAGTCATTTTTTTCAAATTCTTTTTCTAGCTCTATTTTTATTGCATGAGGTATGGTAATTGAATTAAATTCTTTTTTAATTTTATCAAGCTCTTTCCTGGCTTGATATAGCAAATCTTTTTTAAAGCTTTCTTCATCTTTACTTAATTTTGTTTTATCAATATTTTTTAATTCCAAGAATTTTTTTAATGCCAATTGTTTAATGGTTAACTTCTTTAATGCTAAATATTGTGCTCTCATAAAGTTCAAAGCCTCTTTTTCTTGTACTTCTTTAGGCTCTTGACTAACATCTCTACTTCCCGTTATTGTTGTTAATTCAGCATCTTCATCCATTATTTCTTCAATAAAATCTTCATCTGCTAAAAACATACTATTAGCAACTTGAGCAAGTTTATGTTTGTTAGCATTTAAATTTCTTACTTCTATTCTTAACTCTGGCACAAGTCTTGCACAGTATCTTTCTATGGCATTGATTTCCTTTTTGCTGGCAAATTCATGTTCTGTTGATTTTCCTAACATCATTTGTGCTCTATCTACTAGGGATATAGCTCCCAGATCTGTTTGCTTTGCCTCTTGATGGGCAACTTCAAATATTCTGTTTATAGACTTGTCTTGCATTACTATTTTTGCTGTATTCCAGGCTCCTATATCTCCCAATGCTATTTTACTAAGTGCTACATGAATTATTCTATTTTCTAATTTTTCTTTTTTAGCAATAAATTCATGTAAAATTTGAATATTTTCATTTTCGGTGAAAAACTCTTCGCCATAACCTGCTGCTTTGGGTATATCAAAATGTAATTCTCTCATCTTTTTCCTCATCTTTGCCTTTTCTTTATCAGCTGCTTCTTTAAGAAATATATTTAAGTCTCTATCTTCATTCTTTTCTCCATCTGGCAAAGTTTTAGATGTTGGTAAATTGTCAAATTTTGATAGCATCATATACTCCATTTGCATATAACGTTCTTGACGTTCTATGGTTAAAACATCAATTTCTGGTGGAGATATTTCTTCTTTTGGTTCATTTACCTCTTCTTCTCCTATGGCCTCAAGGTCTTGTTGGGCTATTTTTTTTGTAAAGCTACTAAGATTTTCATTTGTGGCTATTTTACCCAATATAATTTCTTGTATTTCTCTTTTTGAAAGTTCCTCAGTGTCTATTGATTCTTCCCTTCCTTTTTCATCGCGTTCTTTTAGTCTTCTTGTATGAAGAAAATCACTTTTATAACTACTACCCAACATAAATCGAGCACTATCCATTTCTTCTTTAAGTGCAGCTTGCTCTTTTCTTAATTCCAGAACTTTTCTTTGATTTGCTGCCGATATTGGTTGGCCTTTAGACTCTTTTCTAGCTTCTTGAAGTGCCAAAACAATTTCGTGGCCTTTATCACTCAATTTTTTTCTAAGTGGTTTTAGATATTCTTTTTTAGCAGCAACCTCTATTTTTATGGCTTCTAAGTATTCTTTTTTAAATTGTTTTTTAGCTTTTTGAAAATCCTTATTTGCCTTTTCTGTCTTAGTAGCATATAAATGATTTTTTACAGCTTCTCTTATTGCCACATCTCTATTTCCAAGTTTAACAGTAGTTTCAGGGGTTTCTTCCTCTCTATTGCCAAATCTGTCATATCCTTTATTATATTGTTCTAATAGTGACACATAAGGGTTTTTGCCGGCCTCTGGTTTTAGCCCCAGCATTTGTGCTGTTTGTAACTCTAGCTCTTCTTTTTTCCTAAAGGCGCCATCATTTCTTGTGTGATGATAGTCAACTTTACGTGTAATACGGTTATTATAATTAGTAATGCTTTCTAACGCAGCATATCTTGCTTGAAGTTCTTGTTGGTTGTTAGTTTGTTCTTGTGTTTTACCACCTCTGTCAATGGAATCTATTAAGCTTTTATGTAAGTCAGGGCTAAATGGTTTGCCATCAAGCTCACCAGAAATTTGCATACCCCTAATAGCTTTCTTTTTATAAGGGCTAAGGCCATCTAATTCTGCTTGAGTTAATTTAATATCTTTTGCAGTTTTTTTGCCATTAACATCTTTACCAAATGTGGTTCTAACAACATAAATTTGTAAATCTGTACTTGGTGGTACAATTTCATATTTAATTCTAATAACTTCATCAGAGTCATTTTCAAAAGATATTTTATGACCATGTGAGTCATGAATTGAAATTGCAGCTGTTAAGTTAACGGTTTTATCTGTGGTTGTAAATTCAATAAAGGCAAACTGATGTTTATCATTGCCTTTCCCAGGCTTGTATCCAGCATGTTTTCCACGAGCAATTCTAACTCTTCCAAAGGGATTGTCTTCTCCTGTATCTGAATCCCATTCTCTATCAGTGTTTTTATTTTTATTATCTTTGCTATCTCTTATTTGAGCGCTTATTTGTGCACCATAATTATTAACTTCTTCCCCATTTTCCCCTATAAAACTACCAGTATCTTCATATTCAGTCCAATTAATTGCGCCTCTCTCTCTTCTGCGTCTTCGTTTTTCTAATAGACCCATCTCTCCTGATTTATTCTCCAGATCAGCAGCTTCTTCTTTAGCTTTTTGTAGCTTAGTTTCACCAAACTTTAATCTTTTTTTCTTTTTTCCAAGAGATTCTTCTTTTTCATCCCCGTCTATTTCTAGTTCATCTTCTTCCTCCAAAATTACTACAGGAGATTTGCTATCTGAGTCTACGCCATCAAAATCAGGCACAGAGTGTTCCGGTACAGATCCTGCGCCAGGAGTCCATTTAGGTTTTTTCTTAGGATGACTTCTTCCAAAAGGATCAGGGGGCAATTTTGTAGGTGCAGGCCCTAATTCATCCGGGCTTAATTCATTAGATCTCAACGCAGCATAAGTTTTATCTGGCGCAAGCAAATCTTGCGTTCCATCATATCCCATAGGAGTTGTGATAATACCAAATTTACCAGTTTTTTGGCGCCCACTTATAGCTTTGGCTTGGTTGCCTCCTTCAATTTTATCATTAGCGTCATTAGGATCACAGTTCCAATTTCCAGCATTAGCCCCCCAAACATGTATACATTTTGGTCCTAATTTATTTTTTCCTTGTACTTTATTTCCAATACTACCAAACGAAACTCTATTTTTATATTTTTTTCTAAGTACGGCAACTTCTTTGCTGATGGTTTCAATTGTATCATCCGAAAGTTCTTTAGCTCCCCATTGTCCTACAGCAAGGCCAACTCCTAAATTATGACTACCACCTCCACCAGCTATAACAACCCTAATATCTTCATCGCTATCTAACAATTTTGCTAGTTCAGAAAATCTTTTATGAATGTGTAATTTTATATTATGTAATTTCTGTTTTTTAGTTTTTGCATTAGGTATTGGCTTTGCTCCCTTCTCTTCCCTTTTCTTCTTTTTCTTAGCTTTTTCTTCAATTTTAGCACCATTCTTATCTATAAATTTATCACTTTGATGGGCTTGCACGTTAGCATATTTGTCCGCATCTAAAGCTTGCAATTCTTCAACTAATTCTTCGCTAAAACCCTCTCTTACTCTAATTTGCCCATGTTCGTCTAGTTCCTCTCTTAATGTTTCTCTTACTCTCATCCAACATTTTCCAAGATGGCTTGGCCCTGCTTTTGCAGGTGGTATTATTTTACCTGTTTTGTCATGTATTTGCGCATTTCCCCAAAAACAATCTAAATTTTTAGGTGTAAATCCTGAATTTGCCGTATCTTCTATAATAATTTGGTCACCAGAAGCAAGCAATGCTTTAAGAATTTCAGGATTTTGTGTAACCTTCATTAATAGAATTTCTTCCATTATTCTTATTTTTGGGTTGTCAATACTTTCAAAAGCTTTGCGTTTAGAAGGATCACTCCAAAAGATTTTATTTTGTAACTCTGGCGTTTTACCAAGTCCCTGTAATGCTTTGCCTCCATTGCTGTGATTAGTTAAGGCATTATGAGCTGTATCAGATCCAGGGTTTTTCATGGCCTGGAAAATAGCTTCTGATTTATGAACGGTATGTGATGGCGTGTCGCTTCTTAATCCATAAACAGTAACTTCGTCATCAGAAGTATTAGAAAAGTGATAATGAGCTTTATGCCCTGGAAATTCTGGATTATTTTTATGGTAAAATTTTATCGTCATCTATTTGAATGCAAATTTTCTATTTAATTAAAAATAATATGGACAACTCATTATAGCACAAAAAATAAGCTCTGTCTAGTATTTTATAAAAATTATTTAGAATTATTAAACCTAATAAGGCCAAATAAGATAATTAAGGTTGAAACATAGCCAATTAATTGCAATGCCGAAGGGCGAGAAACATAGCCTATAATAATATTTAAGAAGGTGCCCATAAAGCCATCATCGGCAATTAAAAAAGAACTATCCCACATTTGATATTTTATTTCTCCAACCACACCAGCACTTGCTAGGTACCCTAAAGAACTTGCCACCAAGCCAGCACATAAGAAAATAAGTAAAGTAGTTGTAACACTGAAAAAATATTTCCCCAAAGTTTTTAAAAGGCCAAAATAAAAAGCAAAACCAACAATAATTCCACAAATTAACCCTAAGGCACCACCCAAAATTAATTCGTAAACATTAACGCCAGACATATAGTAACTATAGCTAAATAACACAATTTCAGCCCCTTCTCTAAGAACCGACAAAGATACAATTATAAATAGGGTGTAAAGAGAACTTTCGCCATCAATAACTTTTTTGCCTAAATTTTTTAGATCTTTTGATAGAGATTTTGCATGGTTTTTCATCCAAATTACAGTATATCCAATCATCAAACTTGCTAAAAATAAAATAATAGCACTAAAAATTTCCTGACCCATTCCGTCAAAAGAATCAGAAATTTTGTCAGTAAAAAACGCTAATATAATTGAACCAACAACGCCTGCTAAAAGCCCATAATTAATCCATAAAGTTCTGTTCTTAACTCCATTTGTGGCTCCAAAAAGAATCGATAAAATTAGAGCTATTTCTATTATTTCTCTAAAAATTATTATGGCTATTTGTAACATTTTTTCTTATTTAATTGATAATCATTATCAATTTAAGGTTAAATTAAAAAACTATCAAGATATTATTCTTGATATTATTTCTGGGGATTTTATAGTGTAGAGATCTTTTTTGTTGGAAGCTGGCTTTGACCCCTTATTATAGAGGCGAAGCCAGCTTCCAACAAATACCATGTTAATCATTGAATTATGCGCCTATCAAATTATTTTCTACCAACATTAAAAGAAAACCCAATTGATGCTAAAATTGTTTCGCATCAATTAATGATTAGATCTGGTATGATAAATCAAACTAGCTCTGGTATTTATTCATGGCTGCCTATTGGTCTTAGGGTTTTAAATAAAATTAAAGACATTATCAGAGAAGAAATTGACAAATCAGGCTGCCAAGAAATTTTAATGCCAACAATTCAGCCTAAAGAATTATGGGAGGAATCTGGTCGCTATGACGATTACGGCAAAGAAATGCTTCGTATAAAAGATCGCCATGATAGAGACATTCTTTATGGTCCAACTCATGAAGAAATTGTTACTGATATTTTTCGCAAAAACATTACTTCCTACAAAGATTTACCCAAAAATCTTTATCAAATTCAATGGAAATTTAGAGATGAAATTCGCCCACGTTTTGGCGTGATGCGAGGCAGAGAATTTTTAATGAAAGATGGTTATTCTTTTGATCTTGATTTTGAGTCTTCTAAAAAATCTTACGATTTAATGTATAAAACCTATTTTAAAATTTTTAAAAGAATGGGTCTAAATGCTATTGCCATGAAGGCTGACACAGGTGCCATTGGTGGTGATTTAAGTCATGAATTTCACATTTTGGCTGACACTGGAGAAAGTGCTGTTTATTATGATAAAAAATTTGATGATCTAATAAAAGAAGACAATCTAGATATTAAAACCATGCAGTCACTTTATGCTGCTGCAGATGAGTTACATGATGAAAAAAAATGCCCATTAAAAAAAGAAGAACTAGCCTCAAAAAGAGGCATTGAAATTGGTCATATTTTCCATTTTGGTGATAAATATTCTAAAGCTATGAATGCCAAAGTTATGGGAAATGACGGAAAAGATATTTATCCTCAAATGGGATCATACGGTATTGGTGTTTCGCGTTTAGTTGCAGCAATTATTGAGTCAAGCCACGATGAAAATGGTATTATTTGGCCCAAATCAGTTGCTCCTTTTCAAGTTGTTATTATTAATGTTAAAACTGGCAACGAAGAAATTGATAAAGAATGCCAAAAACTTTATGAACAATTACAAGAAAATAATGTGGAAGTTCTTTATGACGATAGAAAAGTTGGCTTAGGACAAAAATTTGCTGTAGCTGATTTAATTGGCGTTCCAACCACAATTGTTATTGGTCCAAATTCCATTAAAAATGGTAAAGCTGAAATAAAAGATAGGAAAACAGGAGAGAAAAAGGAGGTTGATTTATCTTCTATTCTTACCTTGGTGTCATCTTGAACTTAGATAATCTTGAAATCCTTTTAGGATTTCCAGAGTCTCTTATGTGGCAAGATCTCAACCATCAAGAGCAATATTAATATTAAATCTTTTACTAATTAAAATGACAAAAATATACCATAATCCGCGCTGCACAAAATCTCGTCAAACTTTAGAACTGTTAAAAGAAAAGGGCATTGACCCTCAGATTATTCTTTATTTAGAAAAAGGTTTAGAAGTTGCAGAAATTAAAAATATTCTTACTTTATTAAATGCTAGTCCAAGAGATATTATCAGAAATAAAGAAGCAGAATTTAAAGAACAAAATTTAGGCGATAAATCTGTATCAGATGATGAGATAATAAAGGCAATTTCCAATACACCAAAACTATTAGAAAGACCAATAGTTATTAATGGCAAAAAAGCTGCAATTGGAAGGCCACCAGAAAATATCCTAGAAATCATTTAATTAATCTTAAACAATAATCTAAATCAGTGTGTTGTTAAATCGGCTAGCTATTATATTATTTCTTTTTATAATCTTTTCCACAAAGGCATATTCTTCATCTTGTGCGGATCTTACTATGGAAGGTTTAAAAAATTTTAGAGAAAAATTATTATCAAAAGAATTTATTTTAAATGAGTACAATTTAAAGATAGCATTTCCAGGTTTTCCGGTTACATCAAGTAGAAAAGATCAGGATGGCCCAACTTTTACAAGTTTTAAGATAGGGGATTGTTTTATGGTTGGAGACCCTGATCTAAACAATAAGCATGTTATTGTAGTATTTTCAAAAGAAATAAAAAATAAATATGGCATTAGCGTCGGAATGTCATATTATGATATTCTTGATAACATGACAGATGTTCCTGATGTTGAGTTATATAGGATAAAAAATATAGAAAATCATTATTATAATTCAGTTTATTTTCGTTGGGGAAATGTTTTTTATCACCTTGATGATAAATGGAACATTACAAGAACCACAATTAGTAGAGCATTTTTTATAGGGTAAAAGTGCTGAGTAAATCACACTTTTTATTAACATTTAGGCAGCTTGTAAACCAAGCTCATTAAATAATGCTTGATCTTTTTGGCTTTCTGGATTGTCAGTTGTTAAAAGTTTTTCACCATAAAATATTGAATTAGCACCAGCCAAAAAGCATAAAGCTTGGGTTTGGTCGTTCATTTCTTCTCTGCCAGCAGATAATCTTACGGCAGCTTTTGGCATCATAATTCTGGCAATTGCTATTGTTCTGATAAATTCAAATTGGTTTAAGGCTTCTTTATTATCAAGCGGTGTGCCTGCAACTCTAACTAGCATATTAATTGGCACTGAATTTGGATGTTGTGGTAAATTGGCTAAAGACATTAACATGCCAGCGCGGTCTGATCTTTCTTCGCCCATTCCAACAATTCCACCACTACAAACATTTAAACCTGCCTGTCTAACATTATTTAATGTTTCTATCCTATCCTCAAATTTTCTAGTAGTGATAATTTTTTTATAATAATCAGGAGAAGTATCAATATTATGATTGTAATAATCTAAACCAGCTTCTTTTAATTTTTTACTTTGTTCTTCTTTAACCATGCCAAGAGTAACACAAGTTTCTAGGCCGATATTTTTAACCTCTTTTACCATATCACAAACCTTATCTAAGTCACGATCATTTAAATTTCTCCAGGCTGCTCCCATGCAAAATCTACTCGCGCCACTTTCTTTGGCTTCTTTTGCAGCTTTTACAACTTCTTCAACCTCCATGAAAGGTTCCTTCTTTAACTGCGTATTATAATGAGCCGATTGTGGGCAATATTTGCAATCTTCAGGACAAGAACCAGTTTTAATACTAAGCAAAGTACTAATTTGTACTTTGTTATTTTCATGATATTGTCTATGAACAGATGTGGCCTGAAAAATTAAATCATTAAAAGGTAAGGCAAATAATTCTAATATTTCATCCAATTGCCAATCATGGCGAATTTGAGTTTTTGAAAGCATTTTAAATTTTGTAATTAATATTTAGAAATAGCAGCTAAATTGATATTATCTGCATTTTCTGCAGCTCTTACCTTAACATTTGTGCCCTTAACTTTTACAACAATTCCAACTAGTAATCCAGGTGGTAAATGTTCGCCATCTCCAGAGGTATACACCATGTCACCAACGCTAATATGATGGTCCTTATCTAAATAGTCAATGCTCATAATTTTTTTATTGTGCCCAGTTAATATACCTCTAATTCTAGAATTAGAGGTAATTACTGGAATTTTGGAGTTATTATCAGTAATTGTTAAAACACGTGATATATTATCATTGACTTGTATGACTCTGCCAATTACAGATTGCTTGCCGGTAATTACACTATTTTCTTGTATGCCATGATTTTTTCCAGCATTTATTATTATATTACTTCCATAAGCTTGGCTTGGCTTGGTAATTAAACGTACGGATTGATATTTTATGCTTTTTGCCTTAATAAATTTTAGCAATTCTTGTAGTTCTTCATTTTCTTGGCTAATATTTAAGGCTTTAATGTAAATAGATTTTAATTTTTCATTTTCAGCCTTTAATATGATATTTTCTCTTTTGGCTTGTGCTAATTCTTGAAAATAGTTAGCTCCTTGACTTGAAACTCCAAATGGAAAAGCAATGGTTTTCGAAATAGGAAGTGATATATCAACAAAAAATAAAGAAATTTTATCATTGAAGCCTTTGTTGCTCTTGGAAATGCCAATTAATATTAGGCATATAGCAATTAGTGATACAAACTCAATTTTCTTAAGGAAATGGCTAATATAATAGTAAATACTAAGATTTACTTTTGATCCTGAATCGTAATTGATATATTGCTTCATTAACTATAGCTTCTTAATCTTGTCTAAATAAAACGGCGCGGAACATTTTGATATTTTCAAGAACTTTACCACAGCCATTAACAACACAAAGCAAAGGGTCATCAGCCACAAAAACAGGTAACCCTGTTGCTTGTCTAACTACGTAATCTAAGTTTTTAAGTAATGCTCCACCACCACTTAAAACAATGCCCTTTTCCACAATATCAGAAGATAATTCTGGTGGTGTACATTCTAAAGCAACTTTAATAGCGTCAACAATTTGTTCAACTGGTTCCATTAAACTTTCAGCAATTTGTCTTTCGCTTAAAACCATTTCTTTTGGAATGCCATTGGCTAGATCTCTACCTTTAACTTCCATGGTTAATCCTTCTCCATCTTCATTAGGACAAGCTGCACCAATGGTTTTTTTGATTCTTTCGGCAGTTGATTCACCAATTAAAAGATTATGATATCTTCTAATGTAAGAAATAATTGCTTCGTCCATTTTATCTCCACCAACTCTAACTGAGCGTGAGTAAACAATACCACCCAAAGATAAAATACCAACTTCTGTTGTTCCACCTCCAATATCAACAATCATTGATCCAGTTGGCTCAGTAACTGGTAAATTAGCACCAATTGCTGCTGCCATTGGTTCTTCTATTAAAAATACTTCATTAGCTCCTGCACCTTCTGCTGCATCTTGAATGGCTCTTCTTTCAACCGGAGTTGATCCAGATGGAACACAAACAATAATTAAAGGCCCTAACCAACTTCTAGTTTTATTAACTTCACGAATGAAATGTTTAATCATCTCTGCAGCTACTTTAAAATCGGCTATCACGCCGTCTCTTAAAGGTCTAATTGCTTCAATTTTATTTGGAGTTCTTCCAAGCATCATTTTGGCAGTGTTGCCAAAGGCACATGGAATGTTTTTGCCATTTTCATTAAGCAATGCCACAACCGAAGGTTCATTTAAAACCACCCCTTCATTTTTGGTGTAAACAAGAGTGTTTGCAGTTCCAAGATCAATTGCAATATCACGAGAAGAAAATGAGAATAATTTACCAAACATTTATTTATTTTTTTAAGTTAATAATTTAGATTTTACCGCTGGTAACTTTTCTAAACAATGAATATAAGCCTTTGCAGAGGCTACTAAAACATCAGTACTAGAACCAGTAGAACTATAAGTTCTCCCATCGCTTTTTAAGCGAGTTACAACCACAGCTTGAGCGTCAATTCCACTTGTTACAGCATTTACTTGGTAAAGCTCTAACGTAGCAACATGAGGAATTAATTTTTTAATGGCATTAAATATTGCATCAACTGGTCCATCTTTTGATTTAAACTCAGTCTTAGCATCTTTACCGTTAATTTTTAAAAATAACTCAATTTCAGCTTCCTTTAATTTGCCACATTTAACTGTTAAATCAACTAATTTTATGAAAGATTTCTCACTTACAACGGAATTATCAATTAGGGCAATGATATCCTCATCTAAAACTTCTTTTTTCTTATCAGCCAAATCTTTAAATTTTTTAAAGGATTCTTCTAATATTTCATCATTTAATTCATAGCCAATTTCTTGTAATTTATCTTTAAAAGCAGCACGTCCAGAATGTTTACCTAATATTAAGGAAGATTTTTCTAACCCAACAGATTCTGGTGTCATTATTTCGTAAGTATCACGATTTTTTAACATGCCATCTTGATGAATGCCACTTTCATGAGCAAAGGCATTAGCGCCAACAATAGCTTTATTATATTGAATTGGAAAGCCAGTAATATTAGAAACTAATTTAGAGGCACGAGTTATGTATTGAGGCTTAACATTGGTATCTAAATTATAAAAATCAGCTCTAGTTTTTAAGGTCATAACTAATTCTTCTAAGGCGGCATTTCCAGCTCTTTCACCGATGCCATTGATAGTACATTCAATTTGACGAGCTCCAGCACTGGCAGCCGCTAAGGAATTAGCAACGGCTAATCCTAAATCGTTGTGACAATGTGTTGAAATAATTGCTTTATCAATATTTGGTACATTATTTTTGATTTTGGTAACTAATTCAAAATATTCTATTGGCGTTGTATAGCCAACAGTATCAGGAATATTAATGGTTTGGGCCCCTGCTTTAATTGCAGTTTCTATCGCCTTAAATAAGAAATCATGATTAGTTCTAGTTGAATCTTCAGCTGACCATTCAACATCATCACATAAGGATCTAGCCAATGTAACACTATCAGTGATTGCTTCTAAAACCTGAGCTTTGTCCATGCGCAATTTATGTTGCATATGAACATCACTGGTTGCGATAAAAGTATGAATTCTACTTTTTGGTGCTGGCCTAACTGCCTCCCCAGCTTTTTGAATATCATTTTTCTTGGCTCTTGCAAGGCCACATATTCTAGATTTTTTAGCGTTTTTAGCAATATGATTAACCGCTTTAAAATCACCATCACTTGCAGCCGGAAAGCCGGCCTCAATAACGTCCACACCCATTTGTTCAAGCGTTTTTGCTATTAATAATTTTTCTTCAAAATTCATAGTAGCACTTGGCGCTTGTTCGCCATCTCTTAAAGTTGTATCAAAAATTATTATCTTTTCTTTTGACATTGTCTTTTTTAAGGTTTTAGTTAGGTTAAATAACCTATTATTACTTGAAATATTAGTCAATTATTTAATCATGCTTTTAGAAATACAAAAAGGAGATATTGTTGATATTGTTTTTCCAGCAACTGGATGCAGTGAAAATGAAGTTTTATCCATTAAAAATTACGTTAAAAACGAACTGAATTTAACCCCAAGAATTTTACTTGAAGAAGATCTTATTTTGGCACCGCAAAATCCAGAAAATGAATTTCCAGTTAATAGCAAAAAGCAAAGATTTCTACAGTTACAAGAGGCCTTAAAAAGCAAAGATTCCAAAATAATTTGGTGTGCCCGTGGTGGTTATGGTAGCGGTGACTTACTGCCATTTCTAGAAAAAATGAATCCAATCAAACAAGATAAATTATTTATTGGTTTTAGTGACATAGTTTCAATTTCCAGTTTTTTCCAAGATAGATGGGGTTACAATATTATTTGTGCTCCTGTTTTGGTACAATTGGCTCGAGAAGAAATTGATGAAATTCCTAAAAATGAATTAAAAGAGTTGATATTTGGTAAAAAATTAGAGTTTAGTTATGATTTAGAAATTTTAAATCACCCAGATAGCAGCGAAACTCCAGTTGATTTACAAATATTTTCTAAAGTTAGCGGGGGATGTTTAAGTGTTTTAGCTGGTCATTTTGGCACTAATTATCAAATTAATTTTCATGAGAAAATCTTGTTTTTAGAAGATGAAGGTGAAGACGGCGAAAGATTAGACAGATATTTGCGTCAAATTATTGAAGTAATTGCAAAGGAGCAAAAATTGCCCAAAGCCATTTTACTCGGTAATTTTTTACAATCTAATCCTCATGGTACACCAAGAGCAAAAAATATACAAATTGCTATTGATGACTTTGTTAAAAGAGTTGTTGATTTAGGCTTATTAATTCCAATTTTCAAGGCCAAAGATAATGATCTAGGCCATAGCCACAAAATGCGTCCATTGGTTCTTGGAGTTGAAAGTAAAATCGTCAAACATGTTGGTGAGTTTAAATTGTTGACCTCACTATAATATTAGCCTCGTGACGGGGTGGGGTCAATGACTAAATATCTACTAACTTTTAGTTAGTAGATATTTTGCTTTGACCCCTTTGCTTTGTGGCGAAGCCGGGATGCAGCAAAAGCAGTGTTAATATGATGGAAGTCTGCAATTGTGGGGAGGTTATGTAGTATTAAACATCTCAATTGTTGATACCTGGCTTCGCCTTTTCAATAAGGGGTCAAAGCAAAAAAGTTATGAACCTTTGGTTCATTACTTTTTAGTCATTGACCCCAATCCGTCACGGGGTTAATAAGTTACACAAAAATATTGTCTTTTTAAAAGATTTGGTTATATTCACCATCTTAATTTAACAGATTTCACTGTAAACTTGACCTATGACACAAACTGATTCAAAAAATATAACTATTAATTTTGGCCCACAGCATCCAGCGGCACATGGTGTTTTAAGATTGGTGTTAGAAATGGATGGAGAGGTTATCACAAGGGCTGATCCACATATTGGCTTGCTTCACAGAGGTACAGAGAAATTAATTGAACATAAAACTTATTTACAAGCAGTTCCATATCTTGATCGTTTAGACTATGTTTCGCCAATGTGTCAAGAGCATGCTTATGCCTTGGCAGTTGAAAAGCTTTTGGGCTGCGAAGTTCCTCTTCGTGCTCAATATATTAGAGTTTTATTTAGTGAATTGACCAGAATCTTAAACCACATAATGGCAATTACTACTCAAGCTTTGGATGTTGGAGCTATGACGCCATTATTATGGCTATTTGAAGAAAGGGAAAAAATTATAGAATTTTATGAAAGGGTTAGTGGTTCTAGAATGCATGCAGCCTATATTAGGCCAGGTGGAGTACATCAAGATTTACCAGAAGGTTTGCTAGAAGATATTACACGTTTTGCTGATGAATATCCAAAATATATTAAAGATTTAGAAAAGCTGCTTAGTGGTAATAGAATTTTTAAACAAAGATTAGTTGGTATTGGTGTTGTGTCTAAAGAAGAGGCTTTGGATTATGGTTTTTCAGGACCAATGATTCGAGGTTCTGGTATTGCTTGGGATTTAAGGAAATCTCAACCATATGAAGTTTATGATAAATTAGAATTTGATGTTCCGATTGGTAAAAATGGTGATTCTTATGATCGTTATTTAATTAGGGTGGAAGAAATGTATCAATCTATTAGAATAATAAAACAATGCATAGAACAAATGCCTCAAGGTGATATTGTTACTGGCGATAAAAAGATTTCCCCGCCAAAAAGAAGTGCAGCTAAATCTTCTATGGAAGCTTTAATTCATCATTTTAAATTATTTACAGAAGGTTACCATGTTAAAGAAGGTGAGGCATATGGTTGTGTTGAGGCGCCAAAAGGTGAATTTGGAGTTTATGTTATTGCCGATGGCAGCAATAAACCGACAAGATGCCGCCTAAGAGCTCCAGGCTTTGCTCATTTACAGGCTTTAGAATTTATGACTAAGGGTCACTTACTTTCAGATGTGGTAACAGTTATTTCAACTCAAGACATCGTTTTTGGCGAAGTAGATCGCTAAATATAATCTATTTAATATTCCCTTTTACCTCGATTTAGCCACAGGGATTAACTATTTTTATGGATATTAAAACTATCTCTAATAGCTTCTCCAATAAATACTAGTAATAAAGATATTATGGTTACAGCCATAAAACCACTTATTCCAAGCCAATAGGCATTAAGATTATTTTTGCCTTGGGCAAGTAATTCTCCAAGAGAAGGGGATTCAATTGGCATGCCAAATCCTAAAAAATCTAAAGAGGCGAGTGTTACGATAGAACCACTTAATATAAATGGTAGTACAGCAAAAGTGCTAGTTAGTGCATTTGGCAATATATGTCTAAATATTATTCTAGAATTGCTGCATCCTATTGCTTTTGCTGATTTTACAAAATCGTAATTTCTAACTTTAAGGAATTCTGCTCTGACAATTCCAACTAAAGACATCCAGCCAAATATTACCATAATAAAGAGTAAAATCCAAAAGCTTGGTTCAATTATTGAGGATAAGATGATTAGTAAAAATAATACTGGTAGACCAGACCATATTTCCATAAATCTTTGAAAGCTAATATCGAATAATCCCCCAAAATAACCCTGCAAGGCACCAAGAGTTATGCCAATAACACTAGTTATGAAGGTTAAAGTTAGGCCAAATAGCAATGAAATTCTCAGGCCATAAATAATTCTGGCTACAACATCGCGCCCATTATCATCAATACCAAGTAGGTTATTTTTTGAAGGGGGAGACGGAGCTGGGCTATCAATATTATAATTAATTGTGGTATAATTGTAAGGTATTAAAGGGAAAATAAGAAAGCCATCCTTGTTAATAAGGTCTTGTACATAAGGGTCGCGATAGTCAGCTTGAGTTTCAAAGTCACCTCCAAATTGAGTTTCTGTATAAGAAAATAAAATAGGAAAGTAATAATTGCCCTTATATTTTGCTATTAAAGGTTTGTCATTGGCAATGAAATTTGCCAAAATTGTTATCATAAAAATGATTAAAAATATAATAGATGAGTAATATCCTCTTTTATTTTTTTTAAATCTTAGGAACCAATTTTTTAACATTTATTTATTTACCATTCTTATTTTATCTTAAAAGTACCATATTGTCCTATTTCTACACACCACCTCTCTTTCCCTTGTTCCTTATATCTCTACGCAATTCTTATTTCCCATATTTTACTAA
>JAYORG010000005.1:0-24941 GCA_038123275.1 Rickettsiales bacterium
TATTTTGAGGTTAGAAAATAAATAAAGTTTTTAGTTGATTTTTAACACAGTAGGTTGAGTGTTTTCTTGATCTATTGTTCGCCAAACGGCAACAAAACCTCCATCCTTTAGCCCAGTAACTTTTGGAAATGATTGATCGCCAAAGGTTTCTGTGTTAATCTGAAACTCATCTCCTTGTTTTTGGTTATTTGAATTATATCTTTGGGCAAATATCCCTTTTCCAGAACCATCTTGCCCCTCACTTGTCCATACATAAATATTTCCGCCATCTGTTAAGTTAGCAACACATGGAAATGATTGTTCATCAAGAGTATAAGTATTAATTTGTTGTTTATTTTCTTCTTGTTCTTCAAGTAGCTTTCTTGATTTACCTTGGTTATCTATATTAACTCCAACTTGTTCATTCTTTTCGAATAATGCTTTATTTCTTTTTCTCCTTATTTGTGCTTTCTTACGTAAAGCTTGTATTTTAGAATTTACCTCATTGTTAACATCAGATTCAGATACTGCTATATCTTTACTATCTAAATTCTTTTGTGGATTTATAAGAATATTATCATAGTAAGAAACCTCCTGATTACTACTACCCCTTAAGTTATAATGATCTAGCAAAGTATCTTCAACTTCTTGACTAGCAGTTGACCTTCCAACTAGCATTAGTAATGTGGTGGTCAGTAAAGAGAGTCTTGTAAATTTTTCATTATTAACAGAAAGGGCTTTCCTAGTATTTCTGGATGCTTGTTTCTTTTCTTCTTGCTTATAATCTCGTGGAAAATGTAAATTTGATGAAAATATATTATCATTTTTTGAATTCACTCTGCCATTATTAAGGTAATCTTGGAATTCTTTTGAAGTTTCTACTATTTTTGCTACCTCTAATATACTAGAATTCTCCAATATATTACTTCTATTTTTATTTATGAAGTTTTTAGACAATTTAACATAATATTCTTCTGATGTTCGTGATATTACTTTAGAAGTAGAAGGTTTTTTACGCTCTTTTCTGGATTTGATCTTGATGTAGTCAAATGACTGTAGGGGGATAATCCTTTTTTCCTTGGTCTAGAAGGATTATATTTCTTGTACTTATTTTTTGACATAATAACATTATCTAATAAAAAAATTAGGAAATTTACTGATTAAGGTATTAAATATATTAAGTCAATAAATATTTATAGCCATGGGAATGCTAACTAATTATAGGCATTAAAAAAATAATTAATAAAAATAATGATGATGCTAGCCATTATTATTAATAAGCAAACAAGACTTAACCTACCCCCACCCATTAAAAATTTTTCTATCAAACCTTATACGGCAAGAATTCTTTCAGTCTATTTTCTCCTAGATTTTCTTTTATATTATAAAAAAGATATTTTAAATATTTTTCTGTATGAAGATTATTTAATTTAGCCAATTCTATTAAGGAGTAGATTGTCCTAGCTGTACATCCTCCTTGTTCATCTTCAACAAAGAGCCAGTTTTTGCTACCCGAGGCGAATGGACTAATGGCATTTTCTGCTTTGTTATTGTCGATATCTATTTGTGGATCTTCTAGATAATTTTTTAAGAATTGTAAATCTATTTTGTAATTGCGAATTCTATTCAAGGAAACCTCAACCCATTTCTTGTGCCCTTTATCATAAAATATGCTGGCTTGTGATTGTTTTTTTATTATTGCTTATTTTAGCAACACCATTACTGGTTTCTATGAATTTTCTACTACCTTGAATTAATACATTTAGTTTTTTATATTATCCCTTGCTAACGCTAATTCGGGATAAGGAAAAATAGGTTAAAATATGTGGTTTTAATAATTAGCTAACAGTGTCTAATTATTACCACAATAATCTCCCTAAAGTTCAAATAAAAGGATCCATACATGACATTTATAAATAATTCTTGGGTTGCAAATTCTATTTTTACCTTTAAAATACCTGCCTTCAATTTATCATTAAACACTCACCTTACGCACGCCGCAGTTTTTGAGTGATTTTTAACGAATTGCTAATATGAGGAATAAATTTTAGAAATTTGTTAAAAAGCGCCAAAAAGGGTGGATGTACGTAAGGTGAGTTAAACAGTAAATTTAAAAAAATAATGTCCTTAATAGTTCAAAAATTTGGTGGAACTTCAGTTGGAGATATTGCTAAAATTAAAAATGTAGCAATCAAGGTAAAAAGCGAACTTGATCTAGGTAATAAAGTAATAGTTGTTGTTTCGGCTATGTCTGGTGTTACTAATCAATTAGTTGACTATACTAACCAAGTTTCAAAATTAATGACTAATGAATCTCTAGCAGAATATGATTCTATTGTTGCAAGTGGAGAGCAAGTTACCTCTGGCCTACTAGCTCTAGAATTACAAAGCCAAGGATATAAATCTCGTTCATTTTTAGGATGGCAAATACCCGTTCAAACAGATGAAGTTCACGGCAAAGCCAGAATTCATGAAATTGATGGCAAAACATTACTTGACGCTTTAAAAACATATGATGTTATTGTTGTAGCTGGCTTCCAGGGGGTTAATTTTAAAAATAAAAGAATTGCCACTTTAGGTAGAGGTGGATCAGATACATCAGCTGTTGCTATTGCAGCTTCTGTAAAAGCAGATCGTTGTGATATTTATACCGACGTTGAAGGTGTATTTACAACCGACCCAAGAATTACGGATAAAGCACGCAAATTAAATAAAGTTGCTTACGAAGAAATGCTAGAAATGGCATATAGTGGCTCAAAAGTTTTGCAAACTAGATCTGTAGCCATGGGAATGGCTCACAACGTTAGAGTTAGAGTATTATCAACTTTTTCTAACAATTCAGGAACAATATTAGTAAATAACGAGGAAATTATGGAAAGAAGACTTATTACTGGAATTAGCTATAGTAAAGACGATGTCAGGATTACACTAAAAAATATGCCAGATCATCCTGGTTTATCATCAAATATCTTTGGGGCACTAACTAACAAAGAGATAAACGTAGATATGATTGTGCAAAACATTAGTACCGATAGTAAATCTGTTGATATCACGTTTACCACGCCAAAAAATGATATTGATAGAGCTATTGAAGCAATAGAATCAGTAAAAAGTAAAATTCAATATTCTGACATGTCAATTGACAAAGATGTGGTTAAAATTTCTGTAGTTGGAGTTGGGATGGCTAGTAATTCTGGCGTCGCCTATACTATGTTTAAAACATTATCCGACAAAAATATTAATATTTCCCTAATATCAACATCTGAGATTAAAATTTCCATCTTAATTGATAAGGAATATGGGGAATTAGCTGTGAGAATTTTACATAGCGCTTATGGACTTGATAAAAAAAGCAAATAATTAAAATGGCACAAACACTTTACGACAAAATATGGAATTCTCATTTAATAGATGATAACGAGTCTTCAACTCTAATTTATGTAGATAGACAATTAATTCATGAGGTAACCTCACCTCAAGCTTTTGAAGGCTTAAGAATTGCAAATAGAAAGCCCCGCAGAAAAGAAGCTCATTTAGCAGTTGCTGATCATAATGTTCCAACAACTAATGCCCATCGTGGCCATGGCACAGATGGAATTAAAGATAAAACATCAAAAATTCAAGTTGAGACATTAGAGGCAAATTGCAAAGAATTTGGTATTAAATATTTTGATTTAGATGACAAAAAACAAGGTATTGTACATATTGTTGGCCCAGAACAAGGCCTTACTCAACCAGGAATGACCATTGTTTGTGGTGACAGCCACACCTCAACCCATGGTGCCTTTGGCGCACTTGCTTTTGGCATTGGTACTAGTGAAGTTGAACATGTTTTAGCAACTCAAACATTAATTCAAAAAAGAGCTAAAAATATGTTAGTTAGAATTGATGGTAAATTATCTAACTGCGTTACTGCAAAAGATATTATATTAGCAATTGTTAGTAAAATTGGTACTGCTGGTGGAACTGGATATGTTATTGAATATGGCGGAGAAGCAATTAAAAGTCTTTCCATGGAAGGAAGAATGACCATTTGCAATATGTCTATTGAAGCAGGCGCTAGAGCTGGACTTATCTCTCCCGATGAAACAACTTATGCTTATTTAAAAGACAGACCAATGGCTCCTAAAGGTAAAGAATTTGACCAGGCAGTAAAATATTGGGATTCTTTAAAATCAGATAAAGATGCTAAATATGACAAAGAAGTAATCATACATGCCGATGAAATTGCCCCCTTTGTCACCTGGGGCACTAGTCCTGAAGATGCTTTACCAATAACTGATTCAGTTCCAGCACCAGAAAGCTTTTCTGATAAAGGGAAACAAATAGCTGTAAAAAGATCATTGGAATATATGGGCTTAACTCCAGGAACTCCATTAACCCAAATTACAATTGACAAAGTATTTATTGGTTCTTGTACCAATGGTAGAATTGAAGACTTTAGAGCAGCAGCCAAAATTGCCAAAGGCAGAAAAATTTCTAATAACATAAAATTAGCTATGATAGTCCCAGGATCTGGCCTTGTAAAAGAGCAAGCTGAAAAAGAAGGTTTAGACAAAATCTTTATAGAAGCTGGTTTTGAGTGGAGAGAACCAGGATGCTCAATGTGTCTAGCCATGAATGCTGACCAACTAGAATCACAAGAAAGATGTGCCTCAACTTCTAATAGAAACTTTGAAGGAAGACAAGGAAGAGGAGGAAGAACTCATTTAGTTAGCCCCATTATGGCTGTTGCTGCTGCAATTAATGGCAAATTATCAGACGTTAGAAAATTGTAATGCAAAAAAAACAGCAAATAATAGATGTTATTTCCTTATACTTAGCAACCTTTATATCTTGTATTCCTAACGGTATATTAGCAGTGCTAATATCAGTAAAAATGAAAGAACATATCGGAAATGATATTTTAATTTCATTTATCTTTACTGCTCAAACTGTAGCTGGAATATTATTTGCAAAATACATACCAAAAATCGCCAAAAGACTAGGCATGATTAATGCAATTCATGTTGCAAGTGTAGTTGCTGCCTTAATAGCTGTATTATTTTATTTTTATGTTAATTATCTACTATGGATGATGGTAACATTTATTTTTGGAATGGCCCTATTCTCCTTTGTTGTTATAAGGCAAACTATGCTGCTAGACGTAGCCCCAGACAAACACAGAGCCATTATATCTTCTGCTAGTGGCATGGCTGTAGCACTTGGAATATCAATGGGGGCTGCATCAATGAAGTTTATTGATCATGAAGGAATAAAACCCCATATTATTGCCGCTACTTTATACATATTGTCTACTATTCCAATGCTCTTTATCAAAGGAATAAATTGTAATATTAAGAAGAATAAAAAAATTGGTCTTTGGCGTTATATTTGTAAATCACCAAAAATAATGTTTGGTGGATTTTCATTTAACTATGCCAATGCCTCTGTTCATTCATTTTTAGTAATATATGGCCTTAAAATTGGCATGAATATTACTCAAGCATCATTGCTATTTTCTGTGTTGCTATTTGGAACTGTATTTTCAATTCCAATAGGATTTATCACAGACAGAATAAATCGTCGTTTTATTATGCTAAGTTGCACAATAATATCATTAATACTTGCCATATTAATTCCTATGTCACATAACTTAGATATAACAGCTGCTTTACTATTTTTAATGTTTGGCTTTTCCATAGGAATTAAGCTACCCGCTCTAATTTTAATTAATGAAAAATATAAACCAACTCAAAGACTTGCTGTTGTTAGTGCTTTTAATAAAATGTGCCAAATTGGTAGTATTTGTGGTATTTCTGCCACTGGATTATCTATGAAACTATTTGGACCTTATGGCCTCTGGTCTTCGATAATACTAGTATTATCAATATATTTGCTATTTACTATTGCTAACTACTTACATAGATTTACAAGAAATAAAACACTACTTGGTAATTTTTTTATAAATCATAATGAAACAAAATCTTAAAAAAGAAAAAAACTGCCTAATAACAAAATTAAAAAACCTCTTTTCTAATAAAAAGAAGGGAGGAAATATTGCAGTTGTTAATTTATCTGGCGTTATTGGTCAAGTTGGAAAATTTGATAAAGGCCTAAATATTAACAATGTCAATCCTCTTCTTGAAAAAGCTTTTGCAACCAAAAAATTAAAAGCCGTTGCTATTAATGTTAACTCACCCGGAGGCTCTCCCGTTCAATCAGGACTAATTCATGATCGCATTAAAGAGTTGTCATTAGAAAAAAAAATACCTGTCTTTACTTTTGCCTTAGATGTTGCTGCTAGTGGTGGCTATTTTATTCTTTGCTCTGGTAAAGAAATATTTGCTTATAACTCTTCTATAGTTGGAAGCATTGGCGTAATATCTGCTGGCTTTGGTTTTGAAGAATTAATCAAAAAAATTGGCGTTTCTAGAAGAGTTTACGCACAAGGAAAAAATAAATCTGTTTTAGACCCATTTAGAAAAGAAGATAAAGACAGTATAAAAATACTAAATGCAGCCCAAAAAGATGTTCATGAATCTTTCAAAACAATTGTTAGAAAAAGCAGAGGTAAAAAACTAAAAAAGAGTGAAGATTTCTTATTTAACGGTGCTTTTTGGTCAGGAGAAACTGCACAAAAACATGGTTTAGTAGATAAAATTGGTGATATGAGATCAATTTTAAAAGAAAAATATGGAAGTAAAATAAAATTTGTTATCATTGAACCAAAGAAAAAAGGTATTATAAAAGAATTATTATCACAGAAAATTAGCTTTTTTAACTCTAATTTAGCTGATAACTTAATTAATAAAATTGAAGAAAAAAATACCTTTAATAAATTTGGACTCTAACTATGACATTTTTTAACTCTAATATCAAAACATCAGATCCTAAAGTTAGTAAATATCTAACCCAAGAAATTGATCGTCAAAAAAATCAAATTGAACTTATCGCTTCTGAAAACATTGCTAGTACAGCAGTTTTAGAAGCACAAGGCTCAGTCATGACCAATAAATATGCTGAAGGATATCCACAAAAAAGATATTATGGTGGCTGTGAACATTATGACGAAATTGAACAATTAGCAATAGATAGAATATGTAAATTATTTGGAGCAAAATTTGCCAATGTTCAACCACATTCAGGAGCTAGCGCTAATTTAGCTAGCTATTTAGCATTTTTACAACCAGGTGATACAATTTTAGGTATGTCTCTAGCAGCAGGAGGACACTTAACTCATGGTGCCAATAGAACAATTTCTGGCATGTGGCTTAATTCAGTTCAATATAACATCAGAGATGAAGATGGTTTAATTGACTATGATCAAATGGCTAGTTTAGCTAGACAACATAAACCAAAAATGATTATTGCTGGTATCTCATCTTACCCAAGAATTGTTGATTGGAAAAGATTTAGAGAAGTAGCAGATGAAGTTGGTGCCCTACTCTTAGTTGACATGGCTCATATTGCAGGCCTAGTTGCTGCTGGCGTTTATCCATCACCAATCCCTTATGCTCACATTACCACCTCTACAACTCACAAAACCCTAAGAGGCCCAAGAGGCGGAATTATATTAAGTAATAACGAAGAAATTGCTAAAAAAATTAATTCTGCTGTATTTCCTGGTCTACAAGGTGGTCCATTAATGCATATAATATTAGCAAAAGCAGTTGCATTTGGTGAAGCATTACAGCCAAGCTTTAAAGACTATGGCAAACAAGTTATAAAAAATGCTGAAATTTTATCTAATACATTAGTAAATAGAGGTTTGAAAATTACAACTGGCGGAACTGATTGCCATTTAATGGTTGCAGACCTAACTCCTTTAAAAGAGTTAACTGGAAAAGAAGCAGAAAAAGTTTTAGAGAGAGCTGGCTTAACTTGCAATAAAAATGCCATCCCAAATGATCCAAGAAGTCCATTTGTTACTTCTGGCCTAAGATTTGGAACTCCTGCTGGAACTACTCGTGGTTTTAAAGAAAAAGAATTTGAAAAAATTGGTAACATGATTTGTGATGTTCTAGAAGGGTTTGTTAATAATGGCGAAGAAGGAAATAAAAAATTAGAACAAAAAGTTAAAAAAGAAGTTTTTGATCTTTGTCAAAAATTTCCAATATACTAAACAATAATTAGTACAAAAACCTAATTAATATCTTGAAAATTATAAACAAAATTGCTTTGCGTTTATCCTTGAGACTCTGAATTCAAAGTTAATGAAACTAATAAAATTAAAATAAATAAATATACTTTTAGTATAATGGCATTATTTTTATTCATTGTAACTTAATTTCAGATTAAAATTATGTAAAATATAATGTAATAGAAAATTAAGCAATATACTTAATTATTGTCAAGCATTCAATAGATTAATATTAATAAAATAATCCTAAATTATTTAATGCTTATGGTAAAAAACTTATTTTATAACAAAATTAAAATTTATCTAAAATGAAAAAAATACTAGTAACTGGAGCCTTAGGGCAAATTGGGTCTGAATTAGTAATACAACTACGCAAAATCTATGGCAAAAATAATGTTGTAGCATCCGATGTTAGAATTAATGAAAATTCTAATTTTGAACCATTTGAAATAATTGATGTTCTAGACAAACACGCAATTAGAGAAATTGTTACAAAACATGATATTGATACAATTTATCACCTAGCTGCAATTCTTTCAGCAAATGGAGAGAAAAACCCTCATCTATGTTGGAACATAAATATGAATGGCCTTTATAATGTATTAGAGGTTGGACAAGAATTAAAATTAACTAGAATTATATGCCCAAGCTCAATTGCTGTGTTTGGACCAGAAACTCCAAGAGATAACACTCCTCAAGAAACAATTCTTCTTCCTAAAACTATGTATGGAGTTACTAAAGTTGCTGGTGAGTTATTATGTGAATATTATGTTGATAAATTTGGCCTTGATATTCGTGGCATTAGATATCCTGGTCTAATTAGTTCTAAAACCTTACCGGGTGGTGGAACTACAGATTATGCTGTTGAAATATTCTATGAAGCTATAAAACATAAAAAATATAATTGTTTTTTAAGTAAAGATACAGTTTTACCAATGATGTATATGCCAGATGCAATTAGAGGCACTATTGATTTAGCAAAAGCTGATTTAAAAACTTTAAAACACCATTCTAATTTTAATTTCTCTGGCATTAGCTTTTCTTGCGAAGAATTAGCTAACTCAATTAAAAAATATATTCCAGAATTTGAAATTGAGTATAATCCAGATTTCCGCCAAAAAATTGCTGATACCTGGCCAAGATCAATTGATGATTCGTCCGCTAAAGAAGAATGGAATTGGAAACCAGAATTTGATTTAGACAAAATGACCAAAGATATGTTGGATAAAATTGGTCAAAAACATAAAAATGGAGAAATATGATAGATTTTTTAGATTCTATTTTAGCGAATGAACAGTTAATTTGGCCTCTGCAAATCTTTTCAATTATATTTATTGCCCTAATTGCTAGTTTAATAACCACCAAAATTATTACTAGAACTCAAAAAAAATTACTTAAAAATGATAATAAATGGGATGATTTAGTCATTCTATCAATAAGAAGGCCTGTAAAAACTTTAATATGGATTCTAGGCATTGCCTTTGCTATTGATATATCTAATCAATATTCCAATACCGACCTTTCTTATATTTCAACAACTATTAAAGATCTTGGTTTAATATTCGCCTTAAGTTGGAGTGCCTGGCGCTTAATTAAATCCTATGAAAATAGACTAACCAGAGAAAAAACCAAAAAGAAAATTGATATCACAACCGCCAATGCTGTTATTAAATTAATTAAAGCTTCCTTAATTATTACTTTTTCTTTAGTGACCTTGCAAACTCTTGGCGTTAGTATTAATGGTGTTTTAGCATTTGGTGGAGTTGGCGGTATAGCCATTGGTTTTGCTGCTAGAGATTTATTAGCTAACTTCTTTGGCGCCATCATGATTTATATGGATCGCCCTTTTATAGTTGGAGACTGGATTAGATCTCCTGACAAAGAAATTGAAGGCACAGTTGAACAAATTGGCTGGAGATTAACTCACATTAGAACCTTTGATAAAAGAATGCTTTATGTACCAAATGCGGTATTTAGCTCAATTGCCATTGAAAACCCTTCAAGAATGACCAACAGAAGAATTAATGAAACTATTGGCCTTAGATATGATGATGTTAGTAAAGTAAATAAAATATTAAAAGAGATTAAAGAAATGCTAATAAGCCATAAAGAAATTGATGAGAAGAAAACTTTAATGGTTAATTTAAATAAATTTAATGATTATTCAGTGGATTTCTTTATTTATACCTTTACTCACACTACTGATTGGGTTAATTTTCATCAAGTAAAACAAGAAATTTTATTAAAAATCAGTGATATTATTTCTAAAAATAAAGCACAAATGGCCTTCCCTACTTCTGTTATTAATATTGAAGATGACTTAAAAATAACTCAAAAATAGCATGCAATATTGCTCTGTTAATTATCAAATAAAATTAGAAAATGAAGCTTCTATTTCAATTAATGAAAGAGGTTTTTTATTTGGTGATGGTATCTTTGAAACTTGCAGAATAAAAGATGGCAAAATTGATAGTTATCAATCTCATTTAAATAGACTAAAATTAGGACTTGAAGCAATTAAAATTGATTTTGATTTATCTAAATTAGAAGAAAATACCACTCAATTAATTACAAAAAATAACCTAAAAGAAGGAATAGTTAGAATATACATCAGCAGAGGCAATGGCAGTATTGGATACTTACCAAAACCAAATATAAAGCCATTAATTATTATTCAAACCAAAAATTTACCAAAAAAACCTACAGGACCTATTAATTTATGGGTAAGCAAATTAACTAAAATTAGCAATAAATCTCTACCAGTAAGTTATAAATTAGCTCAAGGCTTAAACTCAACATTAGCTAAAATTGAGGCTCAAGAAAATAACTGTTTTGATTCTTTATTGTTAAATGATAAGGGAGAAATTTGCGAAACATCATCTGCCAATATATTTTGGGTTAAAGATAATATTTTATACACTCCACACAAAGATTGTGGATTGTTACTTGGAACAGTTAGACAAAAAATAATAGATTTATCACCAATAGAAGTTAAAGAAGTAAAATTCAATTTAGACCAACTTTTATTAGCTGATGAAATATTTATTACTAATGTTTCTTATAAAATTTTACAAATTAATCAAATTCTACCAAATAACCAACAACTCAAAGGAAATAAATATTTTATTACCTTTGATAAATTATTATCTATGTCATGCTGAACTTAGAAAATGTTAGGGTTGCTTAGCAACCCTTACAGTTTCTTACGTGAAGTACCTCAACCAACATAACATTAGCCAAAACTAACCCCTCCATCCCTTGCATGAGATCCTTCACATAAGTCACCCTAAGCCATCAAAGATGGCTAATAGTTCCTAAGTTCAGGATAACAGTTATTGTAGCACTTGTCATTATAGAAAAAACAAATACAAGATTACATTACTTTAACATTGCCAACCTCACCAATAGCACTAAAAGTCTTTTTAGAAGAAAATATTTTATTAGCTAAAGCAATTACATCTTCTTTTTCTATTTTTAATATTTTATCTGTAACTTCTTCATATGGTCTAATCCTACCAAAAGATAAAATATCGCTACCCATTTTCTGAGATCTATTATTATTACTTTCAGAAGACATTAACATACCAGCACTAAGTTGTGATTTAGCTCTATTTAACTCAACATCAGTAATATTTTTAGTAATTTTCTCTAACTCACCAATAGTAACATCAATTAACTCATTGGCTTTCTTAGCATTAGTGGCACTATATACTCCAAAAACTCCACTATCTTTATTAGCAGAATTAAATGCGTAAATTGAATAGCATAAACCTCTTTTTTCTCTAATTTCCTGAAATAATCTTGAAGACATTCCGCCACCTAAAATTGAAGATAAAATTTGAGCATTATAAAAATTATCATCTAAATATGAAATTCCTTCAAATCCTAAAATTAAATTAGCTTGTTCTAATTTCTTTTCTTTTTTAAAGGATCCACCTTGATATTTGCCTGATTCTGGATTTTCTATCTTATTATTAGCTAAAGAAGCAAAAGAATTTTTAACATCTTTAATAAAATCAGCTTCTTTAATATTTCCAGATGCAACAATAGCAATATTTGAGTTGTTATATTGCTTATCTATGTAATTTTGTAAATTATCACGCTTAAAATTCTTAACATTTGATTCCGGCCCTAATATAGATCTTCCAAGAGCTTGGTTTGGAAAAGCAGTTTCTTGAAAATAATCAAAAATAATATCATCTGGAGTATCATTGGTCATGGCAATTTCTTGCAAAATAACCCCTCTTTCCTTTTCCAACTCGCCCTCATCAAAAGTCGAATTCTGTAAAATATCTGCTAAAAATTCCGTAGCAAACTTAGCATCTTTTTTTAATACCTTAACATAATAAACTGTCTTTTCCCTAGAAGTGTAAGCATTAATCCTGCCCCCAATATCTTCAAAATTTTGAGCTATTTGTTGTGCAGTTCTAGTTTTGGTACCTTTAAATGCCATATGTTCCAAAAAATGTGAAACACCATTATTAGCTTCATTTTCATTTCTACTACCAGTATTAACAAAAACAGCAATTGAAACTGTTTGCACATTTTTAATCTCGTCAACTGCAACCCTTAGTCCATTATCTAAAGTTGTTATATTAGTTTTCATAATATGATTTTTAATTTGAATTTATAAAGGCCTTTGCACAACTAAAATCATTCAATTTTTTTCTAGTTTTGAGAAGAAATTAAGTGGCTTTCTAACCATATATTTTTATATATGGTTAGAAAGCCACTTAATTTACACCAAAAATAGGAGAAAAGTGGATGATTTTTAATAAAAAATATATAAAATTTTAGTTGTGTAAAGGTCTTTTTTATTTTAAAAAGTGGATATTAGTTAACGGGTTAATTAAATAAAAGATAAAATATGTCAAACATAGAAGATAATCCAATCAAATTATTTAACAAATGGTTTAATGAGGCCAAAAAAACTGGCATTAAAGAACCAGAAGCAGTTAGCTTAGCAACTGCAACTAAAGATGGTAAGCCATCAAATAGAATGGTATTAATCAAAAGCTATGATGAAAATGGTTTTGTTTTTTTTACCAATTTAGAAAGTCAGAAAGGTCAGGAAATAAAAGAAAATCCATTCGCTTCCATGTGTTTTTTCTGGCCCGAAACTAACAAACAAATAAGAATTGAAGGCTCATTAACACAAATTTCAAACAAAGAAGCTGATAAATATTTTACTTCTAGACCATTAAATAGCAGAATTGGAGCTTTAGTTTCTAAACAATCAAAACCAATTAAAGAAAGTGATTTTGATCTATTTAAAAAAACAGCTCTTGAATCATTCAAACTATTAGCTACAAAAGAAATTAAAAGACCTGAGTACTGGTCAGGATTTACCTTAATTCCAAATAGAATAGAATTTTGGCAAAGAGGTGAATTTAGAATCCACAAAAGAACATCTTACTTAAAAAATAAAGATAAGTGGGAAGTTAGCTTTCTTTATCCATAATATTTTTTATCAAAGCTTTTGCTAATAATTTGGCATTTTGATTAATATCAAAATAAGCACAAGATTCAAGAGTTTCAACGCTGCTAGCAACTGGCCCCACAAAAGATATTGAACCTATGATATCGTTGCTATTTGCCCTCTTCACAAAACCATCCTTATTACATTCAATCTTTCCAAATTGATCTTGTTTAATTATCTTTTTAGAAATTAAATTGCTAATAAAAGGATTATTAAGTGGCTGAGGACCAGTTGCAGAAATAATATTATCAAATACGCCAACATAACCATCTTGAAATTCTACTACATATTGCTTCTTTTCTTTATTAAACTCAATATCAATAATATTATTAGGCAATGTCTCAAGCTTACCTTGCTCTTTCATAATATTTATTTTTTCCATAATATGACGAGGTAAAGTATGACGATAATAATTCCATATTTTCCAATATTTATCCATAAATTCTATTCTATCTTCTCTTGGCATTAATAACCAAATTTCATTAAGATTTAAACGAATAAATTTTATAGTTGCTACCCTGGCATCAGAAACACAAAAATCATATTCTTTTATTTTTCTAACAACATCTTTAGCAAAAAGTCTAACTAGATATTTAAAAGAAAGAGGTTTTTTTGCTTTAATATTTTTTAAAGTCAAAAAGATATTATCTTTTAATACTTTTGATGTTAAAGCCTGAAACTTACCACTAGGAGAGGTAATAAAAGTTTGAGCATTATATTTCTTGTTTAACAATAAAATCATATCAACTGCTGTTAGTCCAGAACCAATAACCATAACCTTGGAATTCTCTTTAACAATATTTTCTACATCATCTAAATATGGTTTTACTATATTTGAAATATGGTTATATGGCGTGCAAATATAATTGCCAGTTGCTACTATTGTGTGGTTTGTATCTCTAATTACTCCTGCCTCATCTAATATTTGTGCAATATTAGCATTATCATCTAATATCGCCTTTTGAGCTCTTTGATTAATATGAGTTATTGTAATATTGTATTTTTGTGCTTTAGCTAAGGTTTCTGTATGTAAATAATTTACATACTTGCCAATAGTTAATCTTTTTACAAACCCATCAACTTCTACACCGTAACCATTTAATTTCATCCACTCTATTAAACCTTCATGCTGGTTAGCTGTAGTATTGGTAATATGAAAATCACAACTATCAGCAAATGCTACACCACCTTTACCAAAGCGGTCCTTATAATCATACAAAATAATTTCTGAGATTTTACTAAGAGATACATTAAGACTAACTATATTGTCTATGATGTACTGCAATGTTAAAGTTCCGCTTACTCCTCCACCTATGATCGATATTTTCATACCTTTGCACTAAAATATTAACTAACAGTGTCTAAACCTAAATTCCTAAAGAGTAGCCCTGGCAGCAGCAAGTCTAGCTATTGGCACTCTATAAGGAGAACAAGAAACATAATCTAAACCTGTATTGTGACAAAAATAAATAGAACTTGGATCTCCACCATGTTCACCACAAATTCCAAGCTTAATATTTGAACGAGTCTTACGACCTTTTTGAACTGCCATTTCAACTAACTGCCCTACCCCTTCTTGATCTAAGCAAGCAAATGGATCTTTCTCAAAAATTCCAGATTCTTGATAATGAGGTAAAAAATTAGAAGAATCATCTCTAGATAAACCAAAAGTTGTTTGGGTTAAATCATTAGTTCCAAAACTAAAAAATTCAGCCTCATTAGCAATATCATCAGCCATTAAAGCTGCCCTTGGTAACTCAATCATGGTGCCAATCATATATTTTGCACTGTAACCAACTTCTTTTTGAGCTTTTAAAATTACTTCTTTTAAAATTTGCAATTCCTTCTTGGTTGAAACCAGTGGAATCATAATTTCCAAAGAAACATCCTTACCTTTACTTTCTTTAACCTTTTTAGCGGCACCAAAAATAGCCTTAACTTGCATCTCATAAATTTCTGGATAAGAGATTCCAAGCCTGCATCCTCTATGTCCAAGCATTGGATTTTCTTCTTTTAAAGCAGCAATTCTTCTTCTCACTAATACAGTGTCTATACCAATAACATCCCCAACTTCTTTAATTTCATTTTCCTTATGAGGCAAAAATTCATGAAGCGGTGGATCTAAAAGACGAATTGTCACTGGCAAACCAGACATAATTTCAAATATTTGCGTAAAATCTTTTTCCTGAATTGGTAATAATTTTTCTAAAGCCTTTTTTCTTCCCTCTTTATCCTCAGCTAAAATCATTTCTCTAACAGACACGATGCGATCTTCATTAAAGAACATATGTTCAGTTCTACACAACCCAATACCTTGCGCGCCAAATTCAATTGCTGTTTTACAATCAGCTGGAGTTTCGGCGTTAGTTCTTACTTTTAACTTTCTGATGTTATCAGCCCAACTCATAACAGTTTTAAAGTCTCCTGATAAATTAGGTTTTAACGTTGGAACCTTACCTAAAATAACTTCACCATTTGAACCATTTAAAGTAATAACATCACCCTCTTTAACCTTAATGCCACCAACAGTAAAAAATTTACCTTCACTGTCAATTTGAAGTAATGTAGCGCCACTAACACAACAAGTTCCCATTCCACGAGCAACAACAGCAGCATGAGAAGTCATGCCTCCTCTAGCAGTTAAAATACCTTGTGAAACATGCATTCCCTTAATATCTTCTGGACTAGTTTCATTTCTAACCAAAATAACATTTTCTTTTTGAGCTCTAAGCTCAGCATCTTTTGAGGTAAATACTACTACACCAGATGCAGCTCCTGGAGATGCTGGCAAACCTTTAGCAATAACTTGTACTTTTGCCTTAGGATCTAAAGCTGGATGTAATAATTGATCTAACGATTCAGGATCAATTCTTTTAATCGCCTCATTTTTATCAATTAATTTCTCATCAACCATATCAACAGCAATTTTTAAAGCTGCAGCTGCAGTTCTTTTACCGCTTCTAGTTTGAAGCATCCATAATTTATTATTTTGAACAGTAAATTCAATATCCTGCATATCACGATAATGAGCTTCTAACTTCTTGTAAGTAGCTACTAATTGATCATAGATTTCTGGCATTGATTCCTCCATAGAAGGTAAATCAGACCCGGATTCTTCCTTAGCTTTTTTGGTAATTGATTGCGGAGTTCTAATTCCAGCAACTACATCTTCACCTTGAGCATTTATTAAATATTCACCATAAAAAGATTTTTCACCAGTTGATGGGTTTCTAGTAAATGCTACACCAGTAGCACAATCTTCACCCATATTACCAAATACCATTGACTGCACACTAACCGCAGTTCCCCAAATAGCTGGAATATCATTTAATTGACGATATGTAATAGCACGATCATTCATCCATGAGGCAAATACTGCCCTAACAGCACCCCATAATTGTTCATTTACATCTTGCGGAAAATCTTTCCCTGTTTCTTCTTTAACCTTATCCTTAAACAAATTTACTAAATCTTCCAATGCATCACCATCTAACTCAGTATCAAGACTAACACCTAACTCATCTTTCTTTTCATCTAAAATTACCTCAAAATTGTAATGATCTACCTCTAAAACAACATCCGCATACATTTGAATAAAACGACGATACGAATCATAAGCAAATCTTTTATTATTACTTTTTTTAGATAAGCCAATGACAGTTTTGTCATTAAGACCAAGATTCAAAACTGTATCCATCATGCCGGGCATAGAAGCTCTAGCACCAGACCTAACAGAAAATAATAATGGATTATTTTCATCACCAAAATTAGAACCAATTATATCTTCAATAGACTTTAAAGCCTCTTTTACTTGGCCTTCTAACTCTTTTGGAAAATTTTGATTATTGTCATAATAAGAATTACAAACATCAGTAGTAATAGTAAAACCAGGAGGAACTGGTAAACCTAATTTTGACATCTCAGCCAAATTAGCACCCTTGCCACCAAGAGTATTTCTCATAGAAGCATCACCTTGCGCTTCACCATCACCAAAACTGTAAACTAATTTATTAGACATTTGAAATAAAAGATTAACTTATCAAAAAAAATTCCTTAGACTTAACTTCTTTACCATTGACCATCAAAGCAATTTTATGCTTACCTTGATAATATTTTCTAGTAGTAATTTTTTTAAACGAATGCTGTTTTTTAAAAACATACTCACCTACGTCAAACTGCTTACTTGCAATCTGAAATACTTTTCTAGAAAATTTTTGATCTTTCCTTAAGAAGTAAATCACATATTCAAGTCTTAATTTTACTTGCTCCTTTACCAAGAACTTAAAGTTAAAACTCAAACTCTCGCCAATATTAATTGTTAATTTTTGTAAATCAAATGATATGGCTGGATTTTTAACATTTAAATACCCAAATAACTCCAAAGCCTTTTTATTAGAACTTTTTAATAAAGTTCTTAAACCATGTTTTACCAATTTATGCCTATTTTGACAATTATCTTTTAGCCACTTTCTACCTAGGCTTAAGGCAATATCAGGATTATCCTTAGAAATATCATTTAAACTATTAGCTACACTTCTTCTAACATACTCACTTTCATCATCTTTTAAATTTTCTAAAATTGGAATTATTAAAGTTGGATCTTTTTTAAAATCTTTTAGAGCAATTCCCCAAGGTAATCTTGGCCTTGAACCTTCAGAAGCCAAACGACGAACATGATAATTATCACTTTTAGAAAAGCTTAAAGAACATTTCAAAGTCTCCTTTGGATATTTAACAAAAAATTGACGAATAGCAAATTCAGAACTACCATATGAAGTAAAAAACTCTAAAGCATCAATAGAAATATCAAAATGATCCAGCCCAAATATTTCAACATAATTAGCAAAAATAATTAAAGAAAGACCAGGATATTTACTAACAACCTTAATATCACTTGCAACCTTTTTCAAAATCTCAATATCATCTTTGTAACTATTGTCTAAAACCTTATTTAAAGAAAAGCAAACATGACTCATCCTCTTTTTTAAAGCCCTACTCTCCCAACTTTTATCATAAATTAAAAATAAAAACTCTTCTTGTCTAAAATTAGGACAAAACTTCTTTAAAGAGCTAGATAAAGATAAAAAGAAATTTTTGTCATATACTTCTTTAAGGGAAATCATAAAATAATTTTTTTAATAAAAATAATTTGAAAAAACTATCATAACAATATTGACTATTACCCACTGTTAACTAATTTGCAAAATAAAATAATAACCGTGTCAAAAGAGCAAAAAAAAAGTACTTTTAGACCAAATTCAAATGATAAACAAGAAAACTCGCCTAATTTAGCAATAACACCCAAAAGAAACTATTCTAAAGAAAACAAAACATCTAGCGCAGACTTTTCTTTAAGCAATATCTCAAATAGATCTTATGAATCCCAAAGCGACGAAGAATCATCAAGTAGCTACACATCTAGCGAAGATAGCTACAACATTCAAGAAGATTTCTTTCAATCTTGTAAAGACAATGACTTAGAAAAAGTACGTTACTATTGCGAACAAGGATTTGATATTAATGCCAAAAATCAGGAAGGTTTAGCAGCTTTACATATTATTGTAATGCAAGATACAACCATTCAAGAAAAAAGAAAAATATTAAAATTATTAAGAGGCTTTAAGGTTGATGTTAATATTAGAGATAATTCTCAAAAAACACCTCTTCATTTAGCAGTAGAAAAAGATGATATGAGATTAGTAACATTCTTGGTAGATCATCTTAATGCCAACATTGATGCTGTAAATAAATTTAACAATAGCCCTCTTCAAAGAGCAACTCATTTCAAAAATAAACGCAGCGAAGACATAATAAAATTTTTATTAAAAAAAGGAGGTCGCATTACAGACGATGATTCTAATACTCAAACATTAGAAACAATTCCAGAAGAAGTTTTTTTAGGAGTTCTAGAAACAAAGGAAGCTAAAGAGCAAGATACAAAAATTGCTTTAAATAGAAATAAACGACAAATAAATACCCTAAACTATCAAGAAATAACCCAAAATATCACAACAATCCTAAATCAAAATAAAACAGGAAATAATAAATTTTCATGTGAAATAAATAATGATATTTCAAAAACAATAATGACAATAAACACTCCAAAACTCATGGAAAGACACACAATCACAACAAACTTAAAAAACTTAATAAATCAAAAACGTCAAGACGGTGACAATGTTAATTTTGAAGTACAAAGTAGCAATTTTGGACTTAATAAAAACAAAGGAGGATCAATTAAAATTGACATCACCAATGCTAATAGCACAGACTTAGATCTATTAAAAATCTTTATTTCTACAGCACAAAATCAACCTTCACCATCTATATTCTCTTGCTCGTCTTCTCAAAAACTTATGAGTAAAAATAATAATTCAGTACAAAAATTTCATTAGACAAAAACATTTTCACAACTAGAATAAAGCTCCATTCCTAATAGTTCTAACCTCATCAGCCATAGCCTTAATTACATCATCATCATGAGAAATCAAAATATAGGATATTTTGTGAGTTTTTTGCAAATTTGAGAGCAATTTTAAAATTTCATTTTGAGTAATTAAATCAAGTGCTGAGGTTGGCTCATCTAAAATTAATAATTTTGGTTTTAAAACTAACGACCTAGCAATAGCAATTCTTTGTCTTTGGCCACCACTAAATTGGTGTGGATATTTTTCTTTTGCTGATCTTGAAATTCCTACTTCATCTAAGATATGATCAATTTTTTCTTCTAAGTCACCTGAAAATTTATTAATTCTTAATCCTTCTATGATAATATCTCTTATTTTCATTCTAGGATTTAGACTAGAATAAGGATCTTGAAAAATAATTTGAATATCTTTCCTTAATTTATCCTTATCCTTTTGACTTAAATTTCTAAGATTCTTTGAATCAAAAATTATTTCCCCTTCACTTTTAATTAAATTAGCAACCGCCAAAGCCAATGTTGATTTCCCAGATCCAGAATCACCAACAATACCAAGAGTTGTAGCTTTATTTAATACAAAATTAATATTGTCATTAGCATAAAAAACCTTATTATTAATACCAAAAAAATTCCTCTTAATAGAAAATTTTACAAATAATTTTTTTACCTCTAATAGCTTGTCATTATTGTTAAAACTATGTTTTAAATTGCTTGATACACAAGAAATTAATAATTTGGTGTAATCCTCCTTAGGGCTTTTAAAAATAGTTGCAGCTTTGTTACTCTCAATAATTTTACCATCTTTCATTACCAAAATCTCATCTGCTAATTTTTTAACCACTTTTAAATTATGAGTAATAAATAAAATGGTTAATCCTAATTTTTTCCTTAAATCTAAAAGCAATTTTAAAATTTCTTCCTGATTTTTAATATCAAGTGCTGTTGTTGGCTCATCAGCAATTAAAATTTTTACATCATTAGCAATAGCCATAGCAATCATTACTCTTTGCCTTTGGCCTCCAGATAGTTGATGCGGATAAGAGTTAAGCCTATCTTTAAAATCTTTTAATCCAACTAAATCCAATAGTTCTAAAACTCTTTTATTTAGATCTCTTTTAGATATTTTGTTATTATGAACCTCAATAGATTCTAAAATTTGTTTTTTAATTGTATGTAGCGGGTTAAGAGATGTCATCGGGTCTTGAAATATCATGGAAATTAAATTGCCACGAATATCACATAAATTACTTTCACTTATTTTAAGCAAATCTTGATTATTAAAAAGAACCTCCCCTGATATTTTAGCATTAGAATTAAGCAACCTTAAAATAGCTAAAGTAGATATTGATTTTCCAGACCCTGACTTGCCAACAATAGCTGTAACACTACCTTCTTTTAAATCAAATGACAGATCATTTACAACCTTTTTATCAAATGCAACACAAAGATTTTTTACCGAAAGTATGCTCATTTTGTTAAATTTATTGTCATACTAATAATGATGTCATCCTGAACTTAGAATAAGTTAGGGCCTTTAAGCCCTTACTTATTCTTACGCGAAGGATCTCGCCCAACATAACGTTAGATAAAATTAACTCCTCCATCCTTGACTTGAGATCCTTCGTCAAGTTACTCTAAATTAGCCAAGCTAACTAAGAGTAACTACCCTTCAGGATGACAGTTATTACACTATAGCACTTGTCATGCTGAACTTAGAAAATGTTAGGATTACTTTAGTAATCCTTACAGTTTCTTATGTGAAGTACCTTACGCCACAAAACGTTAGTTAAATTTACTACCCTTCAGGATGACATTAAAGTATTAAAATTTACCCTGATAAATTTTAATTATCTTATCTAACATAGCCAAAGCTTCTTTCTTTGGTCTTTGGAAAGTATTTCTACCAATAATAGAGCCATTAGCACCACCCTTGTAAATTTCTCTAATTTCATTGTAAAGCTCATCTTCTCCTTTAGCGCCTCCACCAGAAAACACCACTATTCTCTTGCCTTTAAAGCAGCATTCCATCACATGCTCAACTCTTTTAGACAAAGAAGCTGCAGAAATTTTCTGCTTATCATAAACCTTAATAGCCTCCAAATTTTCTAAAGCTGCTGATGGTGGTTTTACTTTAATAATATGAGCTCCAGCCAAAGCTGCCATATGAGCACCATAAGCACAAATATCAAAAGCAGTTTCTCCTGTTTTTGATAAATCCCCTCCTCTTGGATAAGACCAAACTACAGATGCTAACCCATAAGATTTAGCTTCTTGCGTCATTTCTGTAACCTCTTCAATCATTTCAAAAGCAGCATCACTACCAGGATAAATAGTAAAGCCGATAGCACTACAACCAAGTCTAACTGCATCTTTAACTGATGCAGTAGTAGCTTGATGAGGAGCTGTTCCAGGGCTATGAAGAGAATTAGAACTATTAACTTTTAAAATTGTTGGGATAGCTCCAGCAAAACTATCAGCACCAGATTCAAGCATGCCAAGTGGAGCAGCATAAGCATTTAGACCAGCATCAATAGCCAGCTGAAAATGATAATGCGGGTCATAAGCATCCGGATTCATGGCAAAACTTCTAGCCGGACCATGTTCAAAGCCTTGATCAACTGGTAAAATAATCATTTTTCCAGTTCCGCCAAGCTTTCCTGACATTAAAATCCTAGCTAAATTAGCCTTAGTTCCTGGGTTATCACTTTCATAGTGAGACAGAATTTTTTTAACTTTTGTAGTAATTTTCATTGTTAATTAGTTTTGAAGTTATTTATTGTAGATTTAATTAATAGCTCACAAACTTATTTACTTGAAGAAAAATGGCAATAGAAAAAGGGGGAATTTTTAAAAAAATAAAAAAATTTGATTCATTAAATGATGATACTATTCAAAAATTAGAAAAATTTGTTGATTTACTATTAATTCACAATCAAAAATACAACCTAATTGGCAAATCAACCATAGACGACATTTGGAATAGACATATACTTGACAGCGCTCAATTAATTAAATTTATTACAAATAAAAATCTAATAATTGGCGATTTTGGTAGTGGAGCTGGCTTACCAGCAATTATTCTATCCATAATGGGTGTAAAAGAAGTTCATCTAATTGAAAAATCTTTTCGCAAATGTGAGTTTTTAGAAATTGCCAAAGAAATATCTGACAATAAAATTGTAATTCATCAAAAAATGGCAGAAAAACTAGACCCTATTAAGTTTGATATTATAACATCTCGTGCCTTTGCTCCTTTAGATAAACTCTTAAAAACTACCCAACCTTTTGCCAAGAAAAATACCACATACATTTTTCCCAAAGGCAAAAACCTAACAAATGAATTGAAATTAATAAAAAACAAATTAGATTACAAAATATACCCAAGCCTAACTTCACTTGAAGGTAATATTTTAATTATTAACAGAACCTAATATTAAATAAAATCATGTTAATAGGAATTCCCAAAGAAATTAAAAATCATGAATATCGCGTTGGTGCTACTCCTGCTGGTGTAAAAGAGCTAGTTAATGCAGGACATAAAGTATTAATACAAAATAATGCTGGACTAGAAATTGATTTTAACAATGAAAAATACATAGAAGCTGGCGCTACAATAGCCAAAGATGCCAAAGAAGTTTATGATAAAGCACAAATGATTTTAAAAGTTAAAGAACCTCAAGAAAATGAATGTAAAATGATAAAAGAAAATCAAATTATTTTCTCTTATTTACATTTAGCAGCAGAACCAAAACTAACCAAATTATTAATTGAACAAAAAGCTATTGCTATTGCTTTTGAAACTGTAACATCCAATGATAAATCACTACCTCTTCTTGCTCCAATGAGTGAAGTCGCAGGGAAATTATCCATTCAAGCTGGAGCCAAAACATTAGAAAAGGCAAGTGGTGGTAGAGGAGTTTTACTTGGTGGAGTACCAGGAGTTCAAAAAGCAAATGTAGTAATTATTGGTGGTGGAGTTGCCGGAACCAATTCTGCTAAAATTGCTATTGGCATGGGAGCTAATGTTACAATATTAGATAAATCTTTAAGTAGAATGCGTTACTTATCTGATATTTTTGGTAATAATATTAATATACTTTATGCCTCATCTCATAATTTGGAAGAAAACGTTATTAATGCTGACTTAGTTGTTGGAGCAGTACTTATACCAGGTGCAGCTGCACCAAAGCTAGTTACCAAAAATATGATAAAAAAAATGAACAAAGGAGCTGTCATGGTTGATATTTCAATTGATCAAGGAGGATGCTTTGAAACTTCAAAACCAACCAGCCATAGTGATCCAATTTACCAAGTTGAAGGTGTGGTTCATTACTGTGTAACTAATATGCCAAGTGCAGTTGCAAGAACTTCCACTCAAAGTTTAGAAAATGCCACTCTACCATTTACTCTAAACATTGCCAATAAAGGATTCAAGCAAGCCTTAGAAGAAGACCCTCACCTTAAAAATGGCCTTAATGTAATGAATGGAAAAATAACCCACAAAGCAGTGTGTGATGCCTTAGGCTATAAATATTACAACTAGAACTTCAACTTGCAAAAATAACTAAAATCTATATCCAACTACTCATATTTTTGCATTATTTAGCTCATGGCGTTTCATATCCTGCTCCATCTGAAGATTGAGATACAGCAGAGTGGTAATGCGACCTTGTAAATGTAGGAGGCTTTGCAACATTTTTTTCCTTCCTCAGTTTATGGTTGCGCCTTCTATTTTCAATAGCAGACTTAATAAGTTGTTTTTTCATTTGACCTACCAAATCTGCAATATCATTATTCTCTACCTCTGGTTCATCTGATTTAGATTCTACCACTTTCTTTTTCTTGCTTTCCTTTTTCTTGCTTTCCTTTCTCTTTGCGCCGTCTAAATCAAAACCTCCAGGATCTAACGGTGAGCCAGTTGAAAAATCATCATCTAA
>JAYORG010000005.1:25041-84513 GCA_038123275.1 Rickettsiales bacterium
GCCACTAAGTGAGTTCGATACTGCTGGTTTTCTCTTCTTTTTAGCCGTTTTTTCTCTTCTTAACTTTCTTGGTTTAGAAGATAAGCCTTCATCTAGATCAGGAAAAGTTGAACCAGTTGAAAAATCATCATCTAAGCCACTAAGTGAGTTCGATACTGCTGGTTTTCTCTTCTTTTTAGCCGTTTTTTCTTCTTTTGTTAAAGGCACAAAACTTGGGGCAGATAAAAAAACATCCTCCAAGACACTAGACGATAACTCCTCTATTTCTGGTTTTTTCTTCTTTCTTCTTTTTCCCTTTGTCACTTTAGCAACACTTCCATTGGGCGACAACTTTGGTAACCTATTTTTTTTCAACTCTTCAAGTTTTGCATTTAATTTTTTTAATTCTTCTGCATTTTCTTGACATATTTTTTCTAATCCTTCTACATCTTTTTTACGTTTTTCTTCATCTTCCTTACTTTTAACCAAACGAGCAAATTCAGCCTTCACCTCCTCTTTAGTTACTCCATTTTTTCCATGTTGCCCATCAAGTCCATGTCGTCCATGTCGTCCATTAAATCCATACTCAGGGATAACTCCCATAAATCCACTGCCAGGTCGCCCATGCCAACTTCTCATATTTCTTCTCATGAGATCTTCTTCTCTCTCTTGCATTATTTGCCCTCTAAGACGCTGTTCTCTCTCTGCCTGTTCAGCTTTTATTTTTAATATTTGTTCTTGAAACTCAGACTTTTGTTTTAACAAAGCCTCCTGATTCCTCAATCTATCACATACTGCATTCTCTTCATGCTTAATTCTCTGCATCTCCAGTTCCTGCTGCATTTTCTGAAGCCTTAATCTTCCTAAATCAAGAGCCTTTTCTTCTGAATGTACATGAGACGATGAAGAGTTATCACCTCCTCTACTGTCACGCAATTTAGCCAGCCTCTCTTTCTCTAGTAATTCCTTCTTCTTCAATGCAATATCCTGTTCATCCTTCTGAAGTTCTAACTCTTTTAACCTAAGTTGTTCCTGACTTAGTCTTTGCTGTTTTTCTTGTTCTTTTATTGCTTTTTGTTGTTGTTGTTGCAAAATCCTTACTAACTCTCTTTCTCTTTTATGAGGGCGCAAATTATAATGTTCAGGAGTGCGATGATCTGGCGCAACACTTCTAATAGCCTTCGGCATTTTTTTAAAACCACCTATAAAAATTCTCTTACCATCATTTTGATATGGATCACCACTAACCATGTCAAGCATAGTAAAACCGTAACGAAATGATGGATGTGAATCCCCTTCTCTATATACATTTGCTAAAGCAATTTGCATAACTTCATCAATCATAGCAAGATTTGTTGTTACAACTGAGACATTCTCCTGGAATAATTTTACAACATCTTTATGTTGAATATCTGGTATATCACTAACCTCATAAATATCACTTTCTGTCATGCATCGACGCACTATAAAAGATGCAATAAATGAATCTTGTAATTCTTTCTTCAGATCATTAACACTATTCCTTTTAACTGCCAAAGAAGAACGATGATTCGTAAAAATTTTCTCTCCTAACTCACGCTCCAACCTAATAAGTTCTATCTCATTTCGTTTAATAGCTTTCCTAGTACTACCTATCAAACTTCTTACACTATCTGAACTATTAGATGTGCCTTTACTAGCTTTAACCTGTTCTTTCTTCCGTTTTTTCAAATTCTGTATTTCTATTCTAACTTTATCTCTTCTTACTACAATATTCCGCCTCTCTTTCATCACAGCCTTCAAGTTACTTTCCACCTTATATTTTATCCCTACAAAAACCTCAGGTTCTACAACTCTTTTCATGATAGCTTCTGTCTTAAGAGCAGAACTAATCCTATCAGTCCTATCAATAAATAATTTAGTTTCTTTTTTCTTACTACTTCTTGGCGGAAAATGCAGCATCTTATTTTTAGAAGGTACACCACCACCACCTTTAAAACCAGCAAGCAAAAGAGCAGAATTAAACACATCAAAACTTAAAACTTCTATATAATTTTGATTTGGAGGAGCTACATTCATATTCCACCTAGTTCTTCTACTATCCCTTGCACTAAATGGTGCCATAGTTCTGCCTGGAGCAGTTACAGACCTTACATCAACTATAGATGGAAGATTCTCCCTTAGAGATTTTTGATCATCATTTGAATAAACTTCTTCTTGTAATCTTGGAGCGGTTCTAACTCTTCTCATACTTCTACTTTTGAGTCTTTTTCCTTTTCCACCTTTTCTACTCATAACAAACTAAACTAATTTAATAAATAATACATATTACAAAGGCAATTATACACCATATTAAAAACAAGATCAACTAGGAATTCAACTTATCTAAAATTTCTTCTATCTCATTATTTTTATATTCTATCTTTTCCTTGTCAAACCATACTGGATCTGGAAAAACTCTATCATTTTTATATCTAACTATAATGTGAATATGAAGCTGGCTAACAACATTACCAAAAGCAGCAATGTTAATTTTATCAGCTTTGAATATTTTTTTACTTATTAAAGATATTTGGTTAATTTCTTTGCTAAGTAATATTTGATCTGCTTCTTTTAACTCAAAAATTTCTGTTATATTCTCTCTTTTTGGAACTAATATTAACCAAGGATAAAAGGCATTATTAACTAATAATAGCTGACACAAGGTTAAGTCTTTAACAAAAATAGTGTCTTTTTCAAGAGTTTTATCTAATTCAAACATTTATAATGTAAATTATTATTTAATTAGCTCATAAACGCACAATAACTTTATAATTGCAATATTTTATATCATCAATAAAATAATTTATTAAATACATACGTGTCATGCTGAACTTAGAAAATGTTAGGATTACGCAGTAATACTTACAGTTTCTTACGTGAAGCATCTCACCCCAAGAAACGTTACTAAATAATAAACATTAAACCAATAAAGTGCTAACAAACATCACCATCCAAAACATAGTCTTAATAGAAAAACTAACCATAGACTTCACCAAAGGCCTGTGTGTTTTAAGTGGTGAAACTGGCTCTGGAAAGTCTATTCTTCTTGACGCTTTGGGCCTAGCAACTGGTAATCGCTCTAATAGCAGGCTTCTTAGAAAAAACTGCAAACAAGGTGTTGTTGTTGGCGAATTTAATATTAAAAACAATCAAACTTGCCAAGAAATATTAAAAAATAACGCTCTTGAAAATAGCGAAAACAATGAAATAGTCACCTTAAGAAGAGTTTTACTAGACAACTCTACCTCTAAAGCCTTTATTAACGACATACCAGTAAGCCTAAATTTATTAACACAAATTGGTGATTCTTTAATTGAAATTCACGGCCAAAGCGAACAAAAATGGCTTTTAAACAATTCTTACCACCGCCAAATTTTAGATCAATTTGCTCATAACCAAAACTTACTAAAATCAGTAAATGATAAATATCAAAATTGGCGCCAAGTTGAATACAAGCTTGCTGACCTTAAAAGCCAAAAAGACAAAAATGAACGCGAAATTGACTATTTAACACATATAACACAAGAATTAGAGGCTGGCAACGTCAAAAAAGGTGAAGAAGATATTTTAGTTGAAAAACGCAACTTCCTAAACAGCAAAGAAAAAATATCCAACTTAATTTTGCAAACCTCAAAAGATATTAACGACGTTGATACCAAGATAAGCTTTGCTCAAAAAAACTTAATCAATAATCAAAATTTAAGTGACGACCTAGACAATAACCTAAGTGATAATTTTTCTAAAGCTATTGATATTATGGATGAGATAATAGGCAAAAATGAACAAATTCAAAGTTTTATGCAAGATATATCATCAAGCCTAAATGAAATCGAAGATACTTTAGAAGAAATTGAAGAAAGACTATTCTTAATTCGAAATTTATCACGCAAATTTAATAAACCAATTGATGACTTACCAGAATTTTTAGAAAAATCTAAAGAAGAATTAAACACAATTCTCAACTATCAAATAATCTCTCAAGATCTAGAAAATGAAAAAGCCAAACTTAAAGAAGAATATCTACAAGAAGCTCTAAAATTAAGCAATTCCAGAAAAGAAGCCTCTTTAAAATTAAGCCAAAAAGTAGAAGAAGAATTACGCTATTTAAAAATGGAAAATGTTAATTTTTTAGCAAAAATAGATGAATTAAAAGAAGAAAATTACAGTCATCATGGCATTGATAATGTTAGGTTTTTAGCTAGCATTAATCAAAACTCTAACTTCGATCAAATATCAAAAATTGCTTCTGGTGGCGAATTATCAAGATTTATGCTGGCACTAAAAGTGTCATTGCTACAAGTAAAGTCTGTCCCAATTTTAATTTTTGACGAAATTGACAGTGGCATTGGCGGTGCCGTTGCCAATGCAGTTGGAAACAGACTCAAATTATTAGCCCAAACATTACAAATAATTGTCGTAACTCACCACGCTCAAGTAGCAGCAAAATCTGACCATCATTTACAAGTTAGAAAAGAAAATTTAAACGATAAAACTAATACAATTGTTAATGTACTAAACGAATCTCAAAAAGAAAGTGAAGTCGCCAGAATGCTTTCCGGAGAAAATATCAGCACTGAAGCCAAAGCAGCAGCCAAAAAATTAATGACAGGATAAAATGCAAGAAACAGAATTCCTAAAAATTTCAGAAAATACTTTACTAGAACTTGCGGACTTAATTGAAAATAATGATGAAAAATCAATATTTGACGTTGAATATTCTGATGGAATACTCAATATTGAAGTTTTTAAAAGCCAGCAAATTTATGTTATTAATAAACATAGCGCTAGCAAAAAAATTTGGTATTCTTCACCAATTTCTGGTGCTGACTATTTTTCTTACGATGAAGCAAGTCAAAAATGGCTTGATAAAAATAATAAAGACTTAACACAAATTTTAATTAACGAACTAACCAAAAACTTTAACTTTAAGATTTAATTTAAAATGACTAACAAAAATATTTTACTTATACCAGGAGATGGAATTGGCCCAGAAGTTGTAGCTCAAGCTAAAAAAATAATTGACTTTTTTTCTAATAACTTTGATAAAAAATTTAATATTGACGAAGCCTTACTTGGAGGTGTTGCCTATGACAAAACTGGCACGCCATTCCCCAAGGAAACTTTGCAAAAAGCCAAAAAAAGTGATGCTATTTTACTTGGCGCCGTTGGCGGGCCAAAATGGGAAGAGTTAGACTATAGCGTTCGCCCAGAAAGAGGTCTACTTGGCATTAGAAAAGAACTTGGCTTATTTGCCAACTTGCGCCCTGCTGTTGTTTTTGATGCCTTAATAGAAAGCTCATCCTTAAAACCAGAAATAGTCTCTGGTCTTGATATTATGATTGTCAGAGAACTAACCGGAGGAATTTATTTTGGCGAGCCTCGTGGCGTTAAAACTCTAGATAACGGACAAAAAAGAGGCTTCAATACACTAGCTTACGACTCTTTTGAAATCCAAAGAATTGCTAAAGTTGCTTTTGAATTAGCAGCAAAAAGAAATAAAAAACTATGCAGCGTAGACAAAGCTAATGTTTTAGAATCAACTGAATTATGGAGAGAAGAAGTTGCTAAAGTAGGAGCAAACTATAAAAACATTGAGCTAAGCAATATGTATGTTGACAATGCCTCCATGCAACTTGTCAGAAACCCTAAACAATTTGATGTAGTTGTAACAACAAATATGTTTGGAGATATTTTATCAGATACAGCTTCCATGCTTACTGGGTCTCTTGGTATGCTACCTTCTGCCTCTTTGGGAGAAGTAAGAAATGATGGCAATCAATATTCCTTATATGAGCCAGTTCATGGATCTGCTCCTGATATTGCTGGTAAAAATATTGCCAACCCTATTGCAACAATTTCTAGCCTATCAATGATGTTTAGATATTCTTTTAATTATGAAAAAGAAGCCAACCTAATTGATAACGCCATTAAAAATATTTTAAATAAAGGCATTAGAAGTGCTGATATTGCTAAAAAAGGTGAAAAAACTTATTCAACCGATGAAATTGGTGATGAGATCATTAAAGAAATGACAAAACTTAAATGATTAAACTTGGTATTAAAGCAATTATACTATTGATAATATTTTCTAGCAACTTATTGGCTACTGATTTATTTGATAATAGAGAAGTTTGTGCTAAAAATAAAGGGGTATGGCGAGAATTTGGTAATGATTGTGCTGATAGATGCACTCTAGACAGAGGGTATAATACTATTTGCATTTCCAAAATTACCTTTTCTTGTGATTGCTTAGAAGATAAATGCTGGAATCACTACCAATGTGTTGATAATGAAGAATATCAAATTAAAGCACAAAAGATTGAAGATGAGAGAATTAAAAAAATAAAAGAAACAAATCCAGAATTATTTATTCCTAGAAAAATAGCAACTAAACCACAAGCTGATGGTAGTGTTAAAAATACAGATGTTAGAGGGAGCTCAGGTGATAAACAAAATAGTAAAAGTCAGAAAGATAATAAAGGAAAAAAAGATAAAAAAGGTGGTAATAGTATAGAAGATAAAATAGCTTCTTGTGCTAGCGTTAATGGAGTATGGAAAAAATTTCCCAATGGTTGTGTTGATAGCTGTTCCAGTAAATCTGGTCCAGCAATATGCGCCAGCGTTATAACGGAATCTTGCGATTGCGGCCAAGGAAAATGTTGGGATGGAACAACTTGTGTTGTATCCGCAACATATTAACTATTAGTTAGACACTGTTAGCTAATTATTAAAATTGCAGATTTTGGCATATTTTTAGCGCTTTTTTATTAATATTTTATCTAATATCAGGATATATTTGGTAAAATATTCATGAAAAATAAGCAAAAATAGGTTAAAATATGTGGTTTTAATAATTAGCTAACAGTGTATAATAATTAACTTTAATAATAAAATTATGTTAGAAAATTCTTCTTACTCAATTATAGATTTAATTAAACAAGCTGACATTGTAGTACAAGCAGTAATGGCTATTTTAGCATTAGCTTCAATTTGGTCTTGGACTTTAGCTTTTGATAAAATTTTTAAATTTTTTATCCTAAAAATTAAAACCTATCGCTTTGAACAAATGTTTACTTTTGCCAGAACAGTTGATGATATAATAAAATTATCCCGAAGAAAAAGCACTCACCCTTTTGCTAAAATATTAAGTGTTGCTATTGAAGAATGGCAATTAAGTAATGTTAAAGCAATAATGGCAAATAATGATCAAAATAAAAAGAACTCTTTAAAAGAAAGAATGCACAATGCTACACAAATTGCCATTGACAATTGTACAATGAAACTAGAAAAAGGCATGAGTTTCTTGGCTATTACAGGATCTGTAGCTCCATTTATTGGTTTATTTGGAACAGTTTGGGGTATAATGAATAGCTTTCAAAGCATTGCTGTTAGTAAAAATACCTCTTTATCTGTTGTAGCACCCGGAATTGCAGAAGCACTGCTTGCAACTGCCATTGGTCTTTTTGCTGCTATTCCAGCAGTATTTTTCTACAATGCTTACAATAATAAATTAAATAATTTTATTGATAGAATGAATGGGTTTTCTCTTAATATAATAAACACTTTATCAAGAAATTTAGACAAAAATAAATTAGAAAAAGACGTAGAATAAAATGACAACTTTCCAAAAAACCATCAACAACAAAGTTAGCTGCAATGGAATTGGCTTACATAGTGGCAAAGAAGTTAAAATGACCCTACTTCCAGGAAGTGTTAATAGTGGCATTATCTTTAAAAGAACTGATATTAAAGATAAAAATAATATAATTAAAGCCACCTACCAAAATGTTACAAAAACCAACTTAGGAACAGTAATAAGTAATGAAGATGGCGTTCAAGTTTCTACTATTGAGCATTTTATGGCTGCAGCTTGGTGCCTTGAAATAGACAATCTAATCGTTGAAATTGATAATATTGAATTACCAATTGTTGATGGTAGTTCTGAACCATTTATTTTTTTAATAGAATGCGCTGGAAGTAAAATTTTAGATAAACCTCGCCAATCTATTGAAATTTTAAAAGAAATTACCTTTAAAAATGATGATAAATTTGTTAATGTAAAACCAGCTAAAGATTTTTCTGTAAATTTGAGAATAGATTTTAATCATAGCCAAATTAAAGAAACAAAATATCATTTTAACGAATCAAAATCTTCTTTTAAAAGTGATATTAGCCGCGCTCGTACATTTTGTTTTAAAAATGAAATAGATCACATGCACAAAATTGGTCTAGCCAAAGGTGGCTCGCTAGATAATGCAATTGTAATAGATGATAATAAAATTTTAAATGAAAGCCCACTTCGATATAAGGATGAGTTTGTTAAACATAAAATATTAGATTTTATTGGCGATATATATTTAGCTGGAAATAGAATTTGTGGAAAATTTGATGCCTTCAAATCCGGACATAGTATAAATAATCAGTTTCTAAGAGAATTATTTTCTAATAAAGATAACTATAGGATAGTTTAAACCTAACTGTCATACATGTCATCCTGAACTTAGAAAATGTTAGGATTATGTAATAATCCTTACAATTTCTTATGTGATAGGATCTCAAGTCACAAGAAAAATGTTAAAATTAACTAAATTATTAAATGTCAAAAACAGTAAACATAGTAGGAGGTGGCCTAGCAGGATGCGAAGTAGCTTATCAACTGGCTAAAAGAGGTATTAAAGTAAATATTTACGAACTACGCCAAGGTAAAAAAACCTCCTTTGCTCATAAAAGTGACAAATTAGCTGAATTAGTCTGCTCCAACTCCTTTAGAAATGACGACCTTAACAGTGCCATTGGCACTTTACATCAAGAAATGCGACTTCTTGATTCTCTAATAATAAAAATTGCTGACAAACATAAACTTCCAGCAGGTTCAGCCTTAGCAGTAGACCGCGATCAATTTGCCAATGAAGTTGAAAAAACCATATTACAAAATAGTAACATAAATGTCATCAGAGAAGAAATAAAAGAATTACCTATCAACTCAGATCAAAATTTTATTATTGCCACTGGCCCCCTAACCTCAGATAAACTAAGTGCTTCAATATTAAAACATACAGGAGTTGATCAATTAGCATTCTTTGATGCTATTGCTCCCATAATCTACAAAGATTCAATTAATTTTGATAAAGCTTGGATGCAATCAAGATATGATAAAGGAGATGGTAAAGATTACATAAATTGTCCTATGAATAAAGAACAATATCACGAATTTATTAATGACCTAATTAATGGTGGCAAAACTGATTTTAAAGAATGGGAAAAAACCACCCCTTATTTTGAAGGCTGTCTACCAATTGAAGTTATGGCAAGCCGTGGCGTTGAAACTCTAAGATACGGACCATTAAAACCAGTTGGATTAACCAACATACATGACAAAGAAAACAAACCTTATGCCATTGTTCAACTGCGACAAGACAATAAAAGTGCAACATTGTATAATATAGTTGGCTTTCAAACCAAATTAAAATATCAAGAGCAGATGAGGATTTTTAGAAAAATTCCTGGATTAGAAAATTGCGAATTTGCTCGCTTAGGCGGAATCCATCGCAATAGCTTTATCAATAGTCCAAAATTATTAAACAATAAATTAAGCTTAAAAAAATCACCAAATATTAAATTTGCTGGTCAAATTAGTGGCGTTGAGGGCTATGTTGAGTCAGCTTCTATGGGACTATTATGTGGAATATTCAATGCTCATGAAATTCTAAACAAGGAAATCACATCCCCTCCACCAACCACAGCAATTGGCTCGCTACTTCACTATATAACCTTTGATCATTACAGCAACGATAACAAATTTAGCTTTCAACCAATGAATGTCAATTTTGGATTATTTGAAGATTTCAAAGAAAAAATTCATAAAAAAGCCCGAAAAGAAGCTTATTCTAACAGAGCTTTAGAGGATATTTCTAGTTGGAAGCTTCAACTTAACTAGGAACAGCATTCCACCCCCAAACATCATAAAACATCCAAACCATATAAATGAAATAAATGGTCTGTAATAAATTCTTACAGCAAAATTATCTTCTTTATTTTTATCACCCAGCACAATATATAAGTCAGAAAATAAATTATGTTTAATAGCTGCTTCACTAGTATTTTGGTCAGATACTGGATAATATCTAGATTCTGGTTTTAAATTAAAAATATCATTACCAGATTCTACTTCAAAAATCCCCACCCTAACCAAATAATTTTTTCCAAAATTATTATCAATGCCATTAAATTTTATCTTGTAAGAACTTATTTTAACCTCTTCTTTAACATACATATTAAGCTGTATAGTTTTTGAAAATAAATAATTAAGAGAAATAGCAAGAATAATAATAGCAAAACCCACATGGGCTAAAAACATTGAATAATAAGAAAATATTTCTTTGATCTTTTTTTGGCTCACCTTTTTTAGGTTAAATATTGCAAAAAATATTAACATCAAGGCCAATAAAACAACTAAAAAAGGAATTATTTTAAACTGCACAGAAAATAAAAATATAAATAATACCATAGAAGAAATAACTGAAAAAATAAGTTTCTTAATAGTTTCTTGATTAAATTTTTTGAAATGCTGCAACTTTAATGCCGGAATAAAAATCATTAAAGATAAAATTATTACAACAATAGGTGATAATAATTTAATGTAATAAGGTGCCCCAACTGATATTGATCTTGAAAAAAACAACTGTAAAATTATCGGGTACAAAGTACCAAGAACCACAACAAATAAAACTAAACAAAAAATAAAATTATTAATTAAGATAAATCCTGATCTAGAAAAAATATCAAAATGACTATTTCTAGTCTTAATTTTTAATGATTTAATAAAGAAAATAGCAAAACCTAAACCGCCAATTATCAAAAATAATATAATAATAAAAATACCCCTAGATGGATCATTAGCAAAAGAATGTACAGAGGTTAAAATACCAGATCTAACTAAAAAAATACCAAGTAAACAAAAAACAAAAGTTAAAATACCCAAAAAACTAGACCAAATTTTAAAATTACCTGTCTTCTCTAATATAATTACTACATGCAATAATGCTGTAGCACAAAGCCAAGGCATTAAAGATACATTTTCAACCGCATCCCAAAACCAATATCCTCCCCAACCTAACTCTCTATATGCCCACCAAGACCCCAAACCAATTCCAAGAGTCAAAAAACTCCAAGAAAATGTTAGCCAAGGTCTCATAAATTTAGCAAAATTCTTATCAATTTTTTCTTTTAATAAAGCAGCAATACTTAAAGAAAAAATTATAGAAAACCCAATATAACCAGTATAAAGCATTGGCGGATGCATAGCTAAACCAATATCTTGCAAAATTGGGTTTAAGCCAATTCCAGCATCTGGAACTGGAAAAATTCTAAGAAAAGGATTAGAAGTAAAAATAATAAAAGCTAAAAAGCCAAAAGTAATACAGGACTGAATTGTTAAGACAAGATCTTTATCTTTATTGTTAATATTACTAAAAATAGCAAAAGCACTACTATACAATGTAAGAATTGTAACTAATAACAACATCGACCCCTCATGATTACCCCAAGAGCCAGATATTTTATAAATTAATGGTTTTAATTGATGAGAATTAGAATAAACATTTTGCACCGAAAAATCAGATACTATGAATGAATAAATCAAACATAACATAGACAAAGAGCAAAAAATAGCTGTCAAAAAAGTAAAAACTTTTTGAGTTTTCAATAAAAAATAATTCTTAGATATGCTAGATATGGCATAAAAAGAAATCTGGAAAAATGCCGCACTTATTGCTAAAAATAAAAATAAAAATCCAATAGTAGGCATCTTCTTAGAGGTTATATTTAATCAGTAACCCTTTCCAATAAATGCTTTTACTGTCTCAAGATCATTTGGCAATATTTCCATCTTCTCTTTTTTATCCATTAAGTCCGATAAAAAATGTGGCAAATCTGCTTCAAAACCTAGTGATTTTTTAATAGCTTCAGAAAATTTAGATGGATGTGCTGTTGCAAGTGTTACAATTGCTTCACCTTGATACTCACTACTTTTCATGTACTGCCTACCAGCCACAATACCAATAATTGTATGAGGGTCAATAACCTCACCTGTTTCTTCATATAAATCTTTAATAAACTTACAAGTATCTTTATCATCAACAGAATAAGAACTAAAATGTTCTTTTACAAAATTTAAAACTTCATCTGATACTTTAAGAGATTTAGTTTCTTCAAAATTTGCCATTAATTTTGCAACTTCTTTACCAGAAGAAACATTACTATAAGCATCAAATAATAGTCTTTCGAAATTACTTGATACTTGAATATTCATACTTGGGGATAAAGTTTCTACCAATCCTTTAGTAGAATAATCATTATCTTGAATAAAACGAGTTAGAATATCATTTTGATTAGTGGCAACAATTAGTTTAGAAATTGGCAAACCCATTTTTTTAGCAATATAGCCAGCATAAATATCGCCAAAATTACCAGTTGGAACACTAAATGTTACCGGATTCTTTTTACTAACTCCAATTCTAGTGCCACAATAAAAGTAGTAAACTATTTGAACTAAAATTCTAGCCCAGTTAATAGAGTTTACCGCTACCATTTTTCTTTTCTTTAAAAAGTCTTGGTTGGCAAACATAGTCTTTACCATAGCTTGACAATCATCAAAATTACCCTTCAAAGCAATGTTGGTTACGTTAGAAGCCATAACTGTTGTCATTTGCTTTCTTTGTACATCAGAAACTCTATTGTGGGGATGAAGAATAAAAATATCAGCATTTTTGCAAGCCTTACATCCCATAATAGCAGCTGAACCAGTATCTCCAGAGGTAGCACCAATAATTGTAACTTTTTCCTTTCTTTTAGTTAAGAAATAATCGAATAAATTACCCAACATTTGCAAAGCAAAATCTTTAAAAGCTAAAGTTGGTCCATGAAATAACTCTAACAAATATTCATTATGACTAATTTGTTTTGTTGGGGCAATTGCGCCATGAGAAAAAGTTTTATATGATTTTTCAATAATATTTTTTAAGTCGTCATCACCAATTTCACCATCAACAAAAGGTTGTATAACCTTAAATACTAATTGTGTATAACTTAATTTAGACATTTCTTCAATTTCAACATCAGAAAATTTTGGAAAAAATTCTGGAACATAAAGACCGCCATCTGTGGCTAATCCCTGTAAAACAGCCTCTTGAAAATTTAAACTTGGAGAATTCTGTCTGGTACTGATATACTTCATTATTAATTAATTTATTTGAATTTTAACTATTATTAGATTAGGTTCTACTAATAAAGACCTTTGCACAACTAAAATCTAATATTAATTATTATTAAATTTTATGCAAAGATCTTAAAGATTTTACGACTAAAAACAAACAAGTCAAAACAAAATGACATCTTCAGACTCAAAACCAGATTATCTATACCGTAGTGGAGTTGGAATTATGGTAATTAACAAAGATAAACAAATTTTTGTTGGCAAAAGAATCGACAATAATAGCGATGCCTGGCAAATGCCTCAAGGAGGCATTGATGCTGGTGAACATGAAGAAAAAGCCATGAAAAGAGAGCTAAAAGAAGAAACCGGAATTCATAATATTGAATTAGTTAGTGTTAGTAAAAAACATTTTTATTATAATCTACCTTATCGCTTACAAAAAAAATTCTGGGGTGGAAAATATTTAGGTCAAAAACAAAGATGGTACTTAGTTAAATTTTTAGGAGAAGATAAAGATATTAACGTTAACACACAGCATCCAGAATTTTCTAGTTGGAAATGGGTAGACAACAAAGAGTTAACTAAAGTTATAGTACCTTTTAAAAAAGAACTATATATTGATATACTTGAAGAATTTAAAGAATTTTTATAAATGTAATTACCATCCTAAATATATCATCCTAAATATATCATCCTGAAGGGTAGATATTCTTAGTCATCTTTGATGACTTAGAATATCTTGACGAAGGATCTCATGTCAAGAATAGAGGGGTTAATTCTAACTAACGTTCCTCAACTCTAGGGATAAAATCACAGATTTCATACCCATAAAACCTAAAAATAATTATTAAACATAAGAGCAACTAACTGCTTATTCAACTATTATACAATCCGACCTCTTCTTTCTAGCCTTAGCAATAAATTTTATACAAAATTCTTCGGCCTTTACTTGATTTCTAAAATTACCAATTTGCAAACGATAAAAAATACCTCTTTTACCCAAGTCAGCTTTTTGAATAAAATATTTCAATTGATAAAATAATGCAGGATGTTCATTTTTTAATTTTAACCAATATTTATAAGCTGATTCTTTTGACTTCAATGCTGCCAATTGCACTCTACTGTAGGGCTTTTTAATATTTATATTATTTTCAACAGCAACATTAACTGGTGGACTAACTACTACCTTATCAACATTAACAATTAAAGTTTTATCTTGCCCTGACCTATTTCTTTTTGCAGTTTTAGGAGTCTCAATAATTGTAATATCCCTCTTTTTTGAATTATCTCTCTTATTACCAACAATATTATCATAAATGGTCTTATCAATATTCTTAATCTTTAAATTTTTATCCTTATTTCTAACTTTAATTTCATAATCTGGAGATTTTACCAACTCAATACTTTCATCTTGACCGCTGCTAACAAAATAATAAGCACTAATTGTAACCATAACAAAAGATAGAATAGAAACCAAAACAGCAATGATTTTCAATGGTTTCTTTACAAAAAAACCATTACTGCGCCTTTCTTTTTCAATCATATATCCAAAATCATCATTAGACATTATCTCATCTCCTGTAATGGTTTAATATTAAAAATTGCTAATGCATTAGCAATTATTTTCATTGTTACTAAAATTAAATAAATTCTGGATTTGGTTAAATTTTCATTTTCTAAGATAATAAACCTTAATTCTTCATTTTTTACACCTTCATTATATAAAAAATGAAAACTTGCCGCTAATTCCTGTAAATAAAAAGCAATTCTATGAGGCTCAAAATTACTAACTGCCATTTCTATCACTCTTGGATAATTAGCCAATTTTTTTATTAAATCAATTTCAACATCACTTTTTAAATTAGTAAATATATTTTCGGAGATTTTTTCTTCACTTAAATTGTCTAATTTAGGAATTTCATCTTTTAATTTTCTAAGAACAGAAGAACAACGAGCAAAAGCATATTGCACATAAAAAATTGGATTATCTTTTGATTGCTCTAACATTTTAGCTAAATCAAAATCAAAAGGAGCATCATTTTTCCTGGTTAACATTGTAAAACGAAGAACATCTGCCCCAACCTCATCAACAACGTCACGCATTGAAACAAAATTACCTGATCTTTTTGACATTTTAAAAGGCTGGCCATCTTTGATAAATTTTACCATTTGACATAAAATAACTTTTACTTGTGCTTTATCATTACTAATTGCTTTTACTACACCATTTAATCTTTTAACATAGCCAGCATGATCAAAACCAAGAGGTAAAATCATTTTTTTAAAACCTCTATTAAATTTATCTAAAGCATAGCCAATATCTCCTGCTAAATAAGTTAGAGTTCCATCTGCTTTTTTAACAACACGATCACTATCATCACCAAATAAAGTTGATTTAAATAATGTTTGTTTTTCACTAGAATAATCTTCTGGTAACTTACCTTTTGGCGCCTCTAACACTCCCTCATAAATAAGATTTTGATCTTCTAATATTTTAATTGCCTCATTAATCTTATTATTATCATGTAAATTCTTCTTTTCTGAAAAGAAAACATCATGTTTTATTCCAAGCTTCTCTAAATCACTTCGAATCATGTCCATCATAGCATCAACCACAAAATCACGAATTAAATCAACATATTCCAATTCATTTTTATCCACCAATTGATCTTGATATTTATCTTTTAATTTTTTTCCTATTTCAATTAAATATTCTCCAGGATACAACCCTTGCGGAATGGTGATTTTCTGCCCTAAACTTTCTAAATATCTTAAATAAGCTGATTTAACCAAAGTTTTAATTTGGCTACCTGCATCATTAATGTAATATTCTTTTACAACATCAAAACCAGTTTTAATTAAAAGATTAGCCAATACATCCCCATATATTGCTCCACGAGTATGACCAACATGCATTGGTCCAGTCGGATTTGGCGAGGCATATTCAACATTAATTTTTTCTCCTTGACCCAAATTGGGCAAAATAAATTCTTTTTGACTTAAAATATTATTTAAAAAATCATGCCAAACTTTAGCCTTAAATATAATATTAATAAAACCTGGCCCAGCCATTTTAACAGTTTTAATTTTAGAATCTTTATTTAAATCTAAAATAATTAAACCAGCCAAATCTTGAGGCTTCATTTTAAAATCTTTGCATAAAACCATAGCAGCATTAGTGGCAACGTCACCATGCGCTTTATCTTTACAAGGTTCTACTGTGAAAATATCAAATTTACTCTTAGGGATCTCAATATTGTTATCCACAGCAATATCAGTGATAATTTTTATTATTTGTTCTTTAGTATTTTTAAAAATATTCATTAAACACATTAGTTAACATTAATTAATATCCCCCTGACGTATTGGGATCAATGACTAAACTTAAACTTATTCTTCACCAATAATCTTAATTTCCCATTCTAAAACAACTCCTGTTTTTTCTTTTACTGTATCAATCACCTTATTCCCTAAACTAATTAAATCGCTAGCTGTAGCGCTGCCATTATTAATCATAAAATTACAATGCTTTTGAGATATTTGAGCATCTCCAACACTCATTCCTCTGCATCCTGCCTCATCAATTAAAACCCAAGCTTTTTTATCTTTAGGGTTTTTAAAAGTGCTACCTCCGGTTTTATTTCTAATTGGCTGGGTATCTTCACGATTTTTATTAAATTGTGCTATTTTAACTCCTACTTCCTTGATAGTGCTCTTTTTAACTTTAAATTTTCCTTCTAAAATTAAGAAATCCTTAGCTAGTTTATTGGATCTGTAAGAAAAATTAAAATCTTCATTTTTAATATCAACTAACTCACCTTGAAAATTTATTACCTTAGCAGAAATTAAACTCAAAGAAATATCTCCACCATAACAGCCAGCATTCATAGCAATTGCACCACCTATGGAACCAGGTATGCCAGTTAAAAATTCTAACCCAGATAAAGCATTAACTTTTGAATAAATAGCCACATTAGAACATAAACAAGCAGCACCAACAGTTAAAATATCTTCTTGATGGTCTATTTTAGAAAATTCTCTACCAAGTTTTATTACCACACCCTTTATTCCACCATCACGAATAATAATATTAGATCCAACCCCAATTATCATAACAGGCAAATTAGAATCTTTATTTTTTAAAAAGAATTCTAAGTCTAAAACATCCTTTGGACGAAATAAAATTTCTGCCTTACCTCCAACCTGAAACCAATTAGTTTTCGATAAATCAGCATTAAATCTATAGGAACCTCTAACCTTAGGTAATTTACTTGTCAGTTCCATTTAAAACATTTTTGATTTTAATAAATAAGATCATAGATGCCAACACTAAGGTTAAAAGATTAGCGCCAACTATGATATAAGTTTTAATTAACACACCAAATATAGTCCATAACATAACCCCTAAAACAAAGCTAATATACATTAACAAAGAAATACCCCTAGTATCTCTAGTTTTAATAGTTTTTATAGTTTGTGGTAAAAAACTAATTGTTGTCAAAGTAGCCGCCACTAAACCAATAATATCTATATATGTTAATTCCATGGTTGAAAATTGTTTTTAAAAAAATATTATTATTAACATAGTTTATGTGCTAGTTAATAACCAACTTGCAAAGTTAAAAAATTTATCTTTAAACAAATCTAATGTTAAACAATATTAAAAACAATTTAAAAAAGCCGATACTTCTATGCATTTTAGACGGCTGGGGCATTGGTAAAAAAGATGTTAACTTAAATGCTATTTTCAAAGCTAATACACCTAATTATGACTCAATTTTAGCTAATTACCCCAACTCTAAACTTGGAACTTCTGGCTTAGATGTTGGTTTGCCAGACGGTCAAATGGGCAATTCCGAGGTTGGACACATGACTATTGGCTCTGGCAGAGTAATATATCAAGACCTACCCAGAATTAATAAGGCTATTGAAAGTAATGAACTAGAAAAACACCCTTATCTAAAATCCTTAATTAAAAATTGCAAAGAAAACAACAAACCATGTCACCTACTAGGGCTACTTTCTGAAGGTGGTGTACATTCACATCAAGATCACATTACCTATTTAGCTAAAATAATTGCCAACCACAATATTACAGTTAAAATCCATGCTTTTCTAGATGGTAGAGATGTAGAACAAAAAAACTCTCTTAAAGCAATTACAAAATTTGAAAATGAAATTAAAGATTTTCCAAATATTAAAATAGCCACAATTTCTGGTCGTTATTATGCTATGGATAGAGACAATAAATGGGATAGAATTAAATTAGCCTATGACTCAATTATTAAAGCTAAAGGAAATACAGCAACAAATGCAATTGAGGCAATAGAAAAATCTTATCAGGAAAATATTACTGATGAATTTCTAATTCCTACCACAATTAATAATTTTAATGGAATTAATGATGGAGATGCACTTTTAGTAGCCAATTTTAGAGCAGACCGCATTAGACAAATATCACACGCTCTACTTGATCCTAATTTTGAAGAATTTGAAACAAAAAATTTAAAATTTTGCTCTAAAGTAGCAATGACTAGATATTCTAAAGATCTAGATAAATATTACTCTATTTTATTTCCAAAAATTGAGGTTAAAAATTCTCTTGGTGAAATTTTACAACAAAATAATCTAAAACAATTAAGAATTGCTGAAACTGAAAAATATGCCCATGTTACCTTCTTCTTTAGTGGTGGCCAAGAAAAAGAATTTGAAGGAGAAGAAAGAATTCTAATAAAATCTCCTAATGTAGCAACTTATGATTTAAAACCAAATATGTCTGCCAATCAAGTTGGAGAAAGTTTAAAAACAGCAATTGAATCAAATAAATATGATTTTATTGTGGTTAACTATGCAAATCCAGACATGGTAGGACATAGCGGAGTATTTAACGCTGCAGTAAATGCCTGTGAAATTATCGACAATCAACTGAATATACTAAAAGATACAATTTTAAAACAAGATGGTCTAATGTTAGTTACCGCTGATCATGGTAATATAGAAAAAATGATTACTAAAAATGGTAAGCCCCATACAGCACATACTACTAACCCGGTTCCTTTTATTTTAATTGGAAACGATGTATCCAACTTTACGCTAAAAGATGGTACTCTAGCTGATATTACTCCAACCATCTTAAATTTAATGACAATTAAAAAACCACAAGAAGTAACTGGTAATAATTTAATTAAATTAAAATGAAACAAGAAGACATTCAAAAAGAAGCTGAAAAATTTGATAAAGATCAAAAAGCCGCTAAAAAGAAAAAAGATGATGGCTGGAAAGCGTTCATAAAAACATTTGCTCTAGCTGCAGTTTTTGCAATTACGATTCGCTCTTTTTTATACGAACCATTTCATATACCATCAAGCTCAATGAAGCCAGGATTACTAATTGGAGACTATATATTTGTTTCTAAAATGAGTTACGGATATAGCAAATATTCCTTTCCTTTCTCTTCTTTTAATTTATTTAATGGTAGATTTTTAGAAGATAAACCAAAAAGAGGTGATCCGGCAGTTTTTCGCCTTCCATCAAATCCAAAGATTAATTATATCAAAAGAATTGTCGGCATACCTGGAGACCAAATTAAAATGTATGATGGAAAACTATACATCAATAATAAACCAATTATAAAAACTTATACCCAAAATTTTATAGATGACGACAAAACACAAATTCCAATATTTAAAGAAAATATTGGTGGTAAAGAATTTTTAACTTTAGATCAATATAAAGACACTCCTCAAGATAATACTGGAATTTACCAAGTTCCACCAAATCACTATTTTGTCATGGGAGACAATAGAGATAATTCTCAAGATAGCAGGTTTCAATCTCAGGTTGGTTTTATTCCAAAAGATAATTTAGTAGGACGTGCTACACTAATCTTCTTTTCCAGTAAATACCCTATTTGGAAATTCTGGAAATGGCATAAATCTATTAGATTTAATAGAGTGCTTCAAAGAATTAAATAGACCAATCTAAATAAAATATTCAATATCATAGACTTTTCTGGCCATCTCTTTACTAGTTGCACCAACCATAACTTTTTGAATATCAACATCTTTAACAACTATTGCATTTGGCCCTATTTTAGCACCATTGCCAAGCTTAATATTGCCAATAACCTTTGCTCCTGCTCCAATAACAACATGATTACCAATGGTTGGATGTCTTTTTTTATCAGTAATTTTGCCACTGCCACCAAGAGTAACACCATGATAAATCGTTACATCATTACCAATAACAGTAGTTTCCCCTATCACAACCCCTGTTCCATGATCAATAAATAATCTCTTTCCTATTTTTGCTCCTGGATGAATTTCTATTCCAGTTAATATACTGGCAAGATTAGAGATAAAACGTGGAATAATTGGAACTCCCAATTTAAATAAAAAGTTAGAAATACGATAAAAAAACATAACATGCGCACCAGGATAGCATAATATTATCTCTAAAATATTAGTTTTAGCTGGATCTTTTTTTTTGATGTTTTGCAGGAAATCTAACATGATAAATGTTTTTATTATATTTCATACCATGTCATTCTGAATTTAGAAACTCTTAGAAATCCCTGATTGCTTAGAGTTTCTTACATGAAGAACCTCACGCCTCATAACGTAAGTTAATATTAACATTCCTCTTGTAACGTAAGATCCTTCACATAAGAACTTCTAAGAAATTAAAAATTTCTAAAAAGCTCTAAGTTCAGGATAACAAGTATGATGACATAAAAAATTAAACCTCAATATCTTCAAATAAAATTGAAGACAAATATCTTTCTCCGCATGAAGGAAGGATAAATACTATCAACTTACCGGCATTTTCTGGCCTTTTAGCAACTTCTTTAGCAGCTTTTAAAGCAGCACCAGATGAAATTCCACCTAAAATACCTTCTTTTAAAGCAAGCTCTTTTGCATTAGACACAGCATCTTCATTAGAAACTTGAATAATTTCATCAATAATACCAGTATTTAAAATCTCAGGCACAAAACCAGCTCCAATTCCTTGAATTTTATGAGGACCAGGCTCGCCACCAGACAAAATTGGACTAGCTTCTGGTTCAACTGCAATCATTTTAATATCAGGATTTTTTTCTTTCAAAACACTGCCAACTCCAGTTATAGTGCCACCAGTTCCAATACCACTAACAACAATATCTACTTTACCGTCAGTATCATTCCAAATTTCTTGTGCAGTAGTTTTTTTATGAACTTCAACATTTGCTTCATTGGCAAATTGTTGTAAAATTACTGAATCAGCCATTCCAGAACTTAATTCTTCAGCTTTAGCAACTGCACCTTTCATACCTTTTGCAGCTTCAGTTAAAACCAACTCAGCACCATATGCTTTTAATAACTTCCTTCTCTCCAATGACATAGATTCTGGCATGGTTAAAATTAAACGATAACCCTTAATTGCTGCTACAAAAGCTAGAGCAATTCCAGTATTTCCAGAAGTTGGCTCAATTAAAGTAGTTTTTCCAGGGGTAATCTTACCAGATTTTTCTGCAGCCTCAATCATATTGGCACCAATTCTATCTTTTACTGAATTAGCAGGATTAAAATATTCTAACTTAGCAACAATAGTTGCTTTAGTATCATTTAATTTATTAATTTTTACTAACGGCGTATTACCAATTAGATCTATTACATTATTTGCAATTTTCATTTTTGTTTCCATATTATTTTTTTAAATATTTTTTAATTAAAGAATAAAATTCAAAAAAGAACCCTTCTTTTTTAAGAGTTTTATCGAGCCCTGCCTCACTTGCTTCAACTATTCCACAAGCCACAGTTTCATTTGTACTTTTATCAATAAGCAAAAATGAACCTGTCTTTCTATTAGTTTTAAAATCATCAAAAGCTATTGGTGATGATAAAGAAATATCAACATTAGCAATTTGATTTTGTTTAATATCATCAATATGCTCTTCTTTTTGTAAAGTTTCAACATTTATATGAAAATTGACATTATCTATCCTAGCTCTTGTGTAATTATGATTTAATTTAATAAAATATTCTTTAGAATTATCACGATTAAAATCTTCTTCGCTAAACCATAATAAATGTGATTTAAAATGATCTGCTAATTGTGGTTTATTAGCAAAATCTGCAATTAACCCTCCACGATCAAGATCAATATCTTTATCCAGCCTTATTAAAATAGAATCATTCGAATTAGCAGTTTCTACATTTTTAGAAGAATGTATTATTTCAATAATTGTAGCATTTTTCTTCAAAGGATAGGCACTAACACCATCTCCAACATTTAAAATTCCTGTTGATAAAAATCCTTGATAATATCTTTTTTGATCATCTTTAATAACTTTTTGCACTTGCAATCTAGTAACTGCCTTATCAGAAGCTTTATGTCTAATAGCTAAAAGATAATCAATTATAGACTTACCTTTATACCAAGAGATATTATCACTCTTTTTAACTATATTATCCCCTTTTAATGCAATGATAGGAACAAAATAGATATTATCAAAATTCAAATCTTTGGTTTTTTGTAAATATTCTCTTTTAATTTTATCAAAAGTTTTTTGGTCATTATTAATTAAATCCATCTTATTAACAGCAACGATAATATTTTTGATACCAAATAAATGAGAAATATAACTATGTCTAATAGTTTGAGTTTTTATTCCTTTCTTGCCATCAATTAAGATAATAGCAATATTAGAATTAGAAGCGGCAACAGCCATATTCCTGGTATATTGTTCATGACCTGGGGCATCAGCAATAATAAATTTTTGATCCTTATGAGAAAAATAACGATACGCAGCATCAATAGTAATTCTTTGTGATCTTTCGGAAGTTAACCCATCTAGAAATAAAGAGAAATCAATCTCTCCACCCTTAAAAGAAACATCTGTTGACTTTGTTACTTCTTCAATTTGATCCTGATAAAGAGAGTCAGTGTCATAAAGAAGTCTACCAATTAATGTAGATTTACCGTCATCAACATTTCCTGCTGTTAAAAATTTTATTATTTCTTGTGTCATTTTATATTTAAAAAATTTTAATTTTTTTCTTTTAATGTCATCCTGAAGACTAGTAACTCTTGTAAAGCTTTGCTTTACTAGAGTTACTTGGCGAAGGAACTCACACTACAAATGGAGGGGTTAATATTAACTCCTCCACCCTTTTAAGTGAGGTCCTTCTACAAGTTACTCTAAGTCAGCAAGCTGACCAAGAGTAACTAGCATTCAGGATGACAGTAGAAACTAAAAATACCCTTCCAGTTTTTTCTTCTCCATAGACCCAGCCTGGTCCGAATCAATTAACCTACCTTGTCTTTCAGAAAATTTACTTGCTTGCATTTCAGCAATTATTTGATCTAAATTTTCAGCCTTAGATTCAACTGCTCCAGTTAAAGGATAACAACCAAGAGTTCTAAATCTAACATTTGCCATTTTTGGCTTTTCACCTTTTTCTAATGGGAAGCGATCATCATCAACCATAATTTTAGTACCATTTCTATCAACAACTGGTCTCTTTTTAGCAAAATAAAGAGGAACAACTTCAATTTCTCTTTCTTTAATATATTGCCAAACATCTAATTCAGTCCAATTTGACAAAGGAAAAACACGCATTGACTCACCATCATTTATCTTGCAATTAAAAATATTAAACATTTCTGGTCTTTGTGACTTTGGGTCCCAGCCATGAAATTTACTCCTAAAAGAAAAGATCCTTTCTTTAGCACGAGACTTTTCTTCATCTCTTCTGGCTCCACCAAGTGCAACATCAAATTTATGCTCATTTAAAGCCTGCCTTAACCCTTCAGTCTTCATAATATCGGTATATGTTTTACTTCCCTGTCCAAAAGGAGTTACTTTTTTCTTAACACCTTCTTGATTAGTATGAACAATTAAATCAAGATCAAACTTCTTAGCCTGGTAATTACGAAATTTAATCATTTCTTTAAATTTCCAAGTAGTGTCAATATGAAGTATCTTCACTGGAGGTTTTACTGGATAAAAAGCTTTTAATAAAAGATGAAGTAATACACTAGAATCTTTACCAATTGAATACATCATCACCGGATTTTCAAATTCAGCAATAGCCTCACGAATTATATAAATTGCTTCATCTTCTAATGTTTGTAAATATTTACTAACCATTTTTAATTAACTCCTTCTTTTACTAGTTTGTATGAAAAGTCTCCAAAAGACTCATTTGTTTCTTTATTTTTGACATAGTCAGCAAATAAAATATCTAGATTCTCTAAAATTTCACTTTCAGTTAAATCTTCCTTGTAAAGCGTATTAAGTCTTTCTCCAATATGAGAACCACCAATATACATATTATATTTTCCCATAGACTTACCAACAAAACCAACTTCCGCCATAAATGGACGAGCACAGCCATTAGGACATCCTGTCATTCTAATTGAAACTGGATTATCTTTAATTTTATGCTTTGTTAAAATTGGCTCAATCTTAGAAATTAATGTTGGTAAATATCTTTGACCCTCAGCTAGAGCTAATGGACAAGTATTAAGTGCAACACAAGCCATAGAGTTTTTTCTAACATTAGAAACATCCTCATCTCTAACATTATGTTTTTCTAATATTTTAACTACCTTGGCCTTATTTTTAGATTCAATATTACTAACAATAATATTTTGATTAGAGGTAAATCTAATATCAGATAAACCAGCTTTAGTAATTTCTAGAAGTGCACTTTTAAGGCTAGAATTTTCATCATCTAAAATTCTGCCATTTTCAACAAAAATTAAATTATGGTGCAACCCTTTATAGTCCTCAAACCAACCATAATAATCATTTCTTGCTTCAAATTTAAAATGTTTAGAATCTTGCAATTTAACACTTCTTTTTTCGATCTCACCCTTAACAAAATCCACTCCCAAACGAGCTACAGTATATTTAAAACGAGATAATTTACGGTCTTCTCTGTTGCCATAATCTCTTTGAGTTGTAGCAATTGCTGTTACTACATCTAAGATCTTATCTTTTGGAGCAAATCCAATTAAATCACCTGTTCTTGGGTAAGTATTTTCATTGCCATGAGTATTACCCATACCACCACCAATAGTAATATTAAAACCAAGTAATTTCTCATCTTCAATAATAGCAATTAAGCCAATATCATGAGCATAAATGTCAACATCATTATCAGGTGGAATAGCTACTACAATTTTAAATTTTCTTGGTAAGTAAGTTTCTCCATAAATTGGCTCCTTCTCTTCCTTAGTAATTTTTTCACCATCCAGCCAAATCTCTTTATAAGCATTAGTTGCCGGCAATAGGTGTTCACTTATCTTCTTAGAATATTCATATACTTCATCATGTGCCTTTATTTTAGCAATTGTTGAAGTTGACATGATATTTCGATTCACGTCACCACAAGCCGCAATTGAATCTAAATTATACTTATCAAACCAAGCTACAGTAGGTTTTAAAACTGACTTAACAACGCCATGCAATTGAATAGTTTGACGAGTCGTAACTTTAATAACTCCAGTTGAGTTATCATTAGCAATCTCATCAGTTGCAACCCATTGCTTAGCTGAAATCTTACCACCAGGAATTCTTAAACGAATCATAAAAGAATAAAGAGGTTCTAATTTTTTCTCTGCCCTTTCATCTCTGCGATCACGATCATCTTGCTGATAAATTCCATGGAATTTAATTACCGTTTGATCATCTTCGAATAAAGATCCAGTTACAGGATTTTTTAAACTCTCATCTAAAGTTCCTCTTAACTTTTGACTTTTAATTTTTATTTCTTCTGCTTTATTACTCATTTTTAATTAAAAAATTTTTAATTTTTTCCGTTAATGTCATCCTGAATTTAAAGAATCTTACGCATCTTTGATACGTTAGAGTCTTTTATATGAAGGAACTCACATCAAGAATATAGTGTTAATATTAACTCCTACACTCTTGACGTGAGTTCCTTCGTAAAGTTACTCTAAGTCAGCAAGCTGACTAAGAGTAACTACCCTTCAGGATGACATATATATATTTAATAAACATCCAATAAATATCTCTCTTCTTCTTTCAATTTATCAAGATATTCACCAGCTTGTTTCTTGCTCTTTTTACCAAACTCTTCAATAACCTTTAAAAGGCTATCTTCAACATCTTTTGACATTTTCTCTTTATCTCCACAAACATAAAAATAAGCGCCCTTTTCTAGCCAATTAAATAGCTCTTTACCTCGTTCTTTAATTTTATGTTGAACATAAATTTTTTCTTTTTGATCTCTTGAAAAAGCTACATCAATATTAGTTAATAACTCAGAATCTAAATAATCTTGCCATTCAGTTTGATAAAGAAAATCTTTTAAGAAATTACACTCACCAAAAAATAACCAATTCTTTCCTGATGCTGCAGAAAAATTTCTCTGTGCCATAAATGATCTAAAAGGAGCAATTCCAGTTCCAGGTCCTACCATAATAATATCTTTATCATTATCTGGTAATTTAAATTGACGATTCTTACTTACATAAAAGTTAACCTTACTTCCTGGTTCTAAATCAGCTAAATAATTAGAACATAGTCCTTTTTGCTCAACCCCATCTTTATCTTTATATTTTAAAACACTTACAGTTAAATGCACCTCTCCTTCAGTCTCATCAACACTAGATGCTATTGAATAAAGCCTTGGAGTAATTTTATCTCCATTTTTATCTGTTAACAAAATACCAATAGAATCACCAGGTTCATAAGAAATATCACCGTCAACACCAATTTCAATATGCCTGGTTTCTTTAACTGACCCAATATCATTTAAAACAATATTAGTTAAAATCTCACCTTCATAATTTGATTTATTAAATGATTTTTTTACTACACCACTACCACCAGAAACACTAGCACCAAATGCTTCAAAAACCTTATCTTTAGCTGTGTCTAGATGATCTTCAAAATCTAAATCAAAATCAATTCTTGGCGCTTTCTTTTTAGCACTTAATTGATCCAATCTCTTTTCTAAATCCTTCCCTGCTTGACAAAATAACGGATAATTAGTATCACCCAAAGCAATCACTAAATAATGCAAATTATCTAATTTAAGATCTTCATTTTTAACAAATTCCCAGAATTTTTTTCCAGGTTCTGGCATTTCACCTTCACCATGGGTGCTAATTATAAAAACTACATTCTTTTCTTTTTCTAAATCGGTAAAGCGATATTGATTAGAAGCTTTTAATTTTACATTAACAGATTTTTCCTTTAAAGCTTTACTAAGTTCTAATCCAATAAATTTAGAATTACCTGTTTCAGTAACATAAATAATAGTTAATTTATCTACTAAACCAGAAGCATCAACTTGAGATGAAACTACACCACCACCAGCAGATCCAGATAAGTAACCACTTGCCCAAAGCTGCTCATCTTTATTTGATCCAGCTATAAATTGATCTAATATTTTCTGTAATTCCTTTTTTAACATTTTTTAAAATACGTCTTTATTATTCTTACTAACTCTAGTTAATTTACCATCAACCATATGTAATCCACATTCTTGATCGCTATTACTTTCCCACCACCATCTTCCAGACCTAGAATCTTCTCCTTCTTTAACTGCTCTAGAGCAAGGATCACAACCTATCGATTTATAACCAGCATCATAAAGTTTATTGTAAGGAATATTATTTTCTTTAATATATTTAAAAACCTGATCCTCGCTTAATTCTAAGACTGGATAAAATTTAATAATATTTAAACCGGCATCAACTTCAAAAAATTCCTTATCTTGTCTATTTAAATTATGCTCCCTTCTTAAGCCACTAATCCATAATTCTTTACCTTTTAAAGCTTTCTTAAGTGGCATAACTTTTCTAATATAACAACATTTATGTCTTAAATCAGTGCTATCATAAAATGAATTAATGCCATTATTTGTGACAAACTCACCAATCTCTTTAGCATCTGGACAAAAAGCCTTTATTTTTCCCTTATATTTAGTTAAAACTTCTTGCCAAACTTCATGAGTTTCCTTGGGTAAGCGCCCAGTATCAATAGCAAAAACCTCGATATTTAAATTATTCTTAAATATTACATCCGTAATTATCTGATCCTCAATGCTAAAACTAGTTGAAAAAGTAATATTGTTATAATTATTAGCAACAAATTTAATCTTTTCCTGCCAATTTAAATTTTTAGTTTGTGTTAATAAATCCTTAACTTGCATTAACCTCCCTTTTTCTTGGATTTTTAAAATAAATTCCGTGCAAATTTTCTTCCTTCCACTTATAATCTTGATGATGTTTAACAACATCACCAATAATTACTATTGATGGCGAAGTAAAATCAGTACTACTAAAATCTTTATCAAAATTTTTAAGGTTAGATACATAAGTTTTTTGATAAGGAGTGGAAACTTGCTCAATAATGGCAATTGGTGTTGCCTTATTCTTTCCTGATTTAATTAGATTCTTAGAAATTACCGATAAATTGCGAGAAGACATATAAAGAACCAAAGAATCGTCACTATCACTTAAATTTTGCCAATAATCACTATCAAATAAATCTTTTTCATAGACAGTTAAAAAACGCACTGATTGATTAGAGTCTCTTGAAGTTAGAGGAATTCCACTATAAGCAGCTGCACCACTAGCAGCAGTAATGCCAGGAACTATTTGATAAGTAACACCTAAATCTTTAATAGCATCAATTTCTTCGCTCAAATGAGCAAATATTGAACAATCGCCACCTTTAAGACGTGCCACAATATTTCCTTTTACTGAATAATCTCTAATTAATTCATTGATTTCATTTTGTTTGTAACGATGTTTATCTCTTTTTTTACCAACATTAATTTTAACAGCATCTCTTCTGGCATGAATTAAAATTTCTTCACTAACTAGACGATCATACAATACTATATCAGCTTTAGATAATAAATTAACCGCTTTTAATGTAATTAACTCAGGATCTCCAGGACCAGCACCTATAAAATAAACAGCACCCTGCTTTTTATTATTTGTATCAGCAAACTTCTTATCAAATAATTTTTGTGCTTTATTAATATTACCAACAGCAATTTCTTCACCTATTATTCCCTCTAATACATCTTGCCAAAAAATTCTACGTGCCTGTAAATTGGTTAACTTGTTCCTAACTTTATCTCTGTTAGTAACAATAAACTCATTAAATAAATCAAGATTTTGCGGTAATGATAAATTAATTCTTTTCTTTAAAACTCTAGCTAAAACTGGAGACATACCAGAAGTGCCAGCTGAAATAATAATATTTTCCTTTTTAACATTAGCACCAAAGATAAAATCTGAATTTTTTGGATCATCAACAACATTAACTAAAATACCCAATTCTTTAGAATTAGAAGCAATTTCTTTATTTACCTTCTTATCGTTAGTAGCAGCAATTACAACATCATAACCTTTTAGGAATTTTTTATTATATTTACCCTTAATATGAGTAATATTATTTTCTTCTATTAAACCTAATGAGTTTTTATTAAATTCTTTAGACAAAACTGTAACCTTATCGCTAAATTCAAGCACGGATTCAAGCTTAGCTAGGCCAATATTACCAGACCCAACTATTAAAAACTTAATATTACCAATGTCTAAAAACAGTGGAAAATATGACATCTAAAAAAACTAATTAATTAAAAAAAAACAAAAAAAAGAAAGAAAACCCTAGAAGCTAGGAAAAGATATTGTTAGCAACAACAGCAACAACAACAAGAGGCAGGACAAACGGCTTTTGCAGAATTAGACTGAGCTAATTTATTAAATAATATGTTAGAATTTAAATTATTCATTACGTTTGTCAAAAAAGTTTATTTAAAAAAACTTTGGTTAAAATTTAAGTCCAGAGCACTTTAATTTAAATCTTTTTAAAAGTCAATAGCACTTACTGCTAATTGGTCTGCTATTTCATTGTATTTATTGCCAGAATGCCCCTTAACCCACTTCCATTCTATTTCATGCTTTGCGCTTTCTTTATCTAATTCTTGCCAAAATTCAATATTCTTTATTGGTTTCTTATTAGCACTTTTCCAACCATTCTTTTTCCAATTAAAAATCCACTTTGTAATACCATCTTTAACGTAAGTACTGTCAGTATAAATAATGACTTTAGATGTTTTTTTCAAAGCTTTAAGGGCTTCTATTACAGCCTTAAGCTCCATTTGATTGTTAGTTGTATCTTTTTTTGAACCACTAATCTCTTTTTTATGTTCTTTATACAGCAAAACCGCTCCCCATCCACCTGGACCAGGATTTCCAGAACATGCTCCATCTGTGTAAATTTCTATTAAATTACTCATTAATTATTACAAAAGATTACTATTTACTTAGGTCCAAGGCTATTTTATCATTATTTTATCATTAGTTTTTTAAAAATTAACAAGATAATTTAATATGTGTGGAATTGTTGGCATTATTAGCAAAAATAACGTAGTTGAAAAAATTCTAGAAGGGCTAAAAAAGCTAGAATATCGTGGCTATGACTCGTCTGGAATATCTTTAATTCATGAAAATAAAATTAAAACCATAAAGAAAGAAGGTAAAATTGAAAATTTACAAAAAGCTATTAAGAAAAATAAAAACTTTAATTCTAATATTGCTATAGGACATACACGCTGGGCTACCCATGGCAAACCTAGTGAAGATAACTCTCATCCTCACTCTAGTCATAATATTTCTGTTGTTCATAATGGAATAATTGAAAACCACCAAGACATTAAAGAAAAATTAATTAAAGCTGGTGTTAAATTTATTAGCCAAACTGACAGTGAAATTATTCCACATCTAATTTCCTTTTATTTAAAACAACATAGTGACATTAAAAAAGCAATATTCGCTGCTTTAAATGATATTGACGGTGCCTTTGCCCTTGGCATAACATTTAAAGACAATCCAGATCTACTAATTGGAGCCAAGAAAGGATCACCTTTAATTATTGGCTATAATAAAGATGAAAATTACATAGCATCTGATTATTTTGCTCTAAATAGTTTTACCCATAATATTTCTTACTTACAGGATGGTGATGTAGCTTTTATAGCTAAAGATAAAGTTGACATTTTTGACTCAAAAGCAAAGTCCATTACCAGAAAAATTCAAAAAATCGATAAACATCTAGAAACCACCTCTAAAGGAAAGTATGAACATTTCATGTTAAAAGAAATTTTTGAACAACCAAAAGTAGTTCAAGATAGCATAAATCAATATTTAGATGTTAAAAATAATCAAATAAATCTACCTAACTTTCCCTTCGACTTAAATAAGTTTAATAAAATTACTATAGTTGCCTGTGGAACTTCCTACTACGCTGCCATGTCAGCAAAATATTTAATTGAATCTTTAGTAAAAATCAATGTTGCCATTGAGATTGCTTCTGAATTTCGCTATCGCGACATAGTATTCAATGAAGATAATCTTATGATATTTATCTCTCAATCTGGAGAAACTGCTGACACTATTGCTGCCTTAAAATTTGCCAAAGCAAATAAGCAAAAAATTCTTTCCATTGTCAATGTTGATCAAAGCACCATGACACATTTAAGCGATGGCGTCATTAGAACTGTTGCTGGAGTTGAAATTGGAGTTGCTTCAACCAAAGCATTTACTGCTCAATTAATGGTGTTGATATTATTTGCCATCAAAATGGCTGAAATTAAAAATACTATTAACATAAAAAAGAAAAAAGAATTAATTACTTCTATTAATAAAATTCCTAACTATTTAGATATTGCACTAAATAAAGAATCTCTAGACACTATAAAGCCAATTGCCAAATATCTAAGTAAAGCTAAAAATATTCTTTATATTGGCCGTGGAATATCTTATCCAATTGCCTTAGAAGGAGCTTTAAAGTTAAAAGAACTTACCTATATTCCAACACAAGGAATAGCTTCTGGAGAGTTAAAACATGGTACAATAGCACTTGTTGACAAAAACTTACCAACTATTGTTATTGCTCCAAATAATAAATTATTTGAAAAATCAGCATCAAATATACAAGAAATTTCTGCCAGAGAAGGTAAAATAATTTTAATAAGTGATAATGAAGGCATAAATAAATTAAAAAATTTAGCCTTTAAATCAATTGCATTGCCAAAAAGTGATGATATTATTTCTGAATTACTACTTAGTGCAATTCCAACACAATTAATTGCTTATTACACTGCACTTTTTAAAGGTAATGATGTTGATCAACCAAGGAATTTAGCTAAGTCAGTAACTGTTGAATAAGCTAAACTTTAATAATGATTAGACTTTTTACTACCACTATAATAGTTTTTATTATTCTTGCTCAAACCTCTTTTGCTTTAACTAAAAAAGAAATGATATCACAATATCCAAAACTAGCTGCAACCCAAAGCTACTATACACTGCCAAAATTAAATAAAGGATTAAATAATACACAAAATTCCTTGGATGGCTACTATAATAATCAATATCGTGGTCCAAGAAAAATTAAACATAATGAAAATAGTTATTCAAATATCAGAACCTATCTTGAGCTTGGCATTAGAGGAGCATTTGTTAATGACACCAAAATAAAACAATCTCAAGAAAGAGAAGGAGAAATTTTAACAATTCCATACACTATTGAGGCTATGGAATCAAACACCATAAAGTTTGATCCTGGATATGGGGGATCATTAAAAATGGGATTTGATGGAAATAAAAATAGATATGAGCTTGAATTTTCTTATGAAAAAAGCTCTATGAAAAAATGGCATTTCCAAGATAAAAATATAATAATTGCAGATGTTCCTACTAATTTACCATATTCCGAAGGAAAATATAAAGAATCAACATTATCTGTTTTTAGCTTTTATTTAAATTATTATCGTGACTTTTTTGAATATAGTTTAATATCACCCTATATAGGAGCTGGAATAGGAACTTCTAATGTTAAATTTAGATCTGGATCAGTATCTTGGGGAGATGAAGAAGAAAATATTGATGGTATAGTAAATTCATTTGACACAGCCGGAAGTTATCAGATAATTTTAGGTACTAGAATTAAAATAAATAACGATCGTAAAATTAATATAAATTATCGCTATCGTGGACTAATTAATGATATAACCATGGAAACTGTTGGCTCAGTTGATGAAGATGGAAATGAAATAGCGGCTAACAACCCTTATAACTTTAGTTACTCTGCTCATATAGCTGAAATATAATACCAATTTTTATTTTAAAATATTTAAAAAGTGAGAGCACAAATAAAAGATAACAATATTGAATCAAATGAATCACAAGCGATAAAAAGAGCTGATTTATTTAATCTTGAGGCTGAGCAAGTGATACTTGGCAGTATCATAATTAATAATGAATATATTCATAGAATTTCTGAATTTCTAGCGCCAGAATATTTTTATGAACCAGCTCATCAAAAAATTTATACTCAAATTCTACATAATATTAATAAAGTTAATATTATCGCCAATGAGGTAACTTTAAAGCAATTCTTTGAAAATAACGAAACTATATCATCCCTAGGAGGTGCTCTTTACCTTTCAACCTTACTTACAAAAGCAACAGGCATTATCGACATATCTGATTACGCTCACCTAATTTATGACTTAGCTTTAAAACGCGAATTAGTAATTATTGGTGAAGATATTGTAAATAATACCTACAAAGCCGATGACCAAACAAGCGCTGAAGAACAAATTGAATTAGCTGAAGGTAACTTATTCAACCTAGTACATCAAGGATCCGCTAGCAGTGATTTTAGAAATATATCACATTCTTTAAATGAAACCTTAGAAAAAACCCTAATTGCCAAACAAAGAGACGGTCATATTAGTGGCATTTCTACTGGACTATCTGAATTAGATACAATGCTAAGTGGTATGCAAGATTCTGATCTTATTATTTTAGCTGGAAGGCCAAGTATGGGAAAAACTGCTTTAGCAATTAATATTGCCGTTAATGCCTGTAAAGCTTTAAATCCAGATGGGGTAGAAAAATCAGATAAAAAAGCAGTCGGATTTTTCTCTTTAGAAATGTCATCAGATCAACTATCATCTAGAATTTTATCTATGGAAACCAGCATTAATGCTACAAAATTTAGAACTGGAGATATTAATGAAGAAGAATGGCAAGCAGTTACACAAAGAAGTTCTGAAATTGCCCAAATGCCATTTTTTATTGATGATACTCCAGCTCTGTCAATTGCGGCTATTAGAACCAGAACCAGAAGATTAGTTAGAAAACATAATTTAGGCTTTTTACTAATTGATTACTTACAACTAATTCGCGGATCCTCTAAGAGATCGGAACAAAATAGAGTTCAAGAAATATCTGAAATTACCCAAGGGTTAAAGGCAATTGCAAAAGAATTTAATATTCCTGTAATTGCCTTATCACAACTTTCTCGTGCCGTTGAACAAAGAGAAGATAAAAGACCACAACTTTCTGATTTAAGAGAATCTGGATCAATTGAGCAAGATGCTGATGTAGTAGCCTTTATTTATCGTGAAAGCTATTACTTCGAGCGAAAAAGACCAGATGAAGAAGATAGCGATAAATTTACTCTTTGGAAAGATACAATGAATAAAATTCGTAATATCTCAGAGGTAATTATTGCCAAACAAAGAAATGGCCCTATTGGCAATGTTAGGCTTTATTTTGACCCTGAATTCACCAGGTTTAACAATTTAGATCTGAACCATTAAACATCAATATCTAGGCAGCACGTGCCGTTAGGCCAACTCTTGAACTAACAAAACTTTTACTTGGAAAAGCAGATGGACTCAATATATCGTCTTGCATGGTAGTTCTTTGAATAGACTTTTGAGCATCATTAGCATTAGTTTTTAACATTTCACTAAGCGATAACCATTGCAAATCTTCACTAGAATAACTTGTTGATTTTGGCGCCCAAATTGCTGATTTATTTTTTGTATTATCATGACCATATATTGCTCCATCAGATGCTCTAAATCTAACAAAACCTTTCTGATGAAAATATTTAGCTATTTCTTGTTTTGCTAATTTCATACCTTTTTCTTTAATTAAATTATCTATGTTAACAAAATTATCCTTTGGTCCAAATCCAGTAATAGTTTCATGCACCGGGAAGCTACTTGAAACCCAACCTTTAGTAGCTCTATCATACCTTAAAAACCTATTATTGGGAGGAAAAACTTCACTAACATTTAGCCCTCTTTTTTTGACCATAGACGACCCTCTAAAAATGCTTGAAGACCTGTACTTATCAACTATATTAACCCTTAATCCTAAGCCACGATAAGATGTATTAGGATTAAAATCATCACTTTTACTATCAATTCCTCTATTAAAACTCTGCAACCTTGTATCATGTTTTGAACCTAATTTTTCATCATAAACATGGTCAATTATAGCTTCATATTTTCTCTTATTATTTTTCATCATATTAAGATGCATTGCCATATAATCCAAACAATTTTGTGAAACCTCATCTTCTTTATCCTTGTCAAGAGCATGACCATCAAATACAAAACCTAAAACTCCTTTTGCGCTACTAGATAATGTTGCTCCACTAAAAGAACAAGTGCTTACAGAAATATTATCCGTAGAACCACTATTATTAGCATCATCAACTAAATATTTTGCCAACTCTTGATTACCACTTTTCATTCTTATTTTTTTAGATAAAATATTAGAGTTTTTCCCAACAACCTCATGATTTACCGATGCATCTTTTAATCTTTGTGTATTATTGCTTTTAAAATTAGTAACAAACTCACAATTATCACTCTTCATGTGATCGGTAAGACCATCACAAGCATTAACTATAGTAAATTCACAATCATTTATATATTCTGCATCTATAGAATCTTCAATATTAAATACTGTAATATCTGGACTTCTAAGCAAAAGATCTTTGCCTTTCACCTTACAATATCCATCTCCAATAGAGGCTCCCATACCTAGACCCAATACACGATTACCAACTATCTCTCCGCCTTGTGATTGAATATGTTTTTGAATTCTATCCAAACTAAGATCATGATCTTGTGTAAGTAAAAAAACAAAAGGCTTTTTCTCCTTCTTATTCTTTACAACCAAATAGACTCTAGAATCTCCAAGATTAGCTATTGTAATTTCCTTCTTTTTAGGATCAAAATAATACATAGCAGCAGTAGTACCTGAATCCTGATTTTTATTATGCTCAACCATTGCAAAAAATCTCTTTCTTAGATACTCTTCAGGGTTATCAATGTCAACTTGAGCTAGTCCCATCTCATCCCCCTGACCATCTCTATCTCCCATTATCTCGGCTGCAGAAAATTTATAGTTATCATCATCCTTAACTGCAAAATATCCCCTACTTCTAGCCAAACGTATTGAATCATAGTCATGATTGCGATCTTTTGCTATTTTTATATTACGATCTCTTATTAACCCAACGTCATTATCTGTTAATACTATTGCATATTCTTTTATTTTATCAGAATCATAATCATACCCGCTTCTACTACCAATTCCAAGGCGCAAAATATTTCCATTTTCATCCAGCGGAATATGTTTCTTTCTAACTTCCTCTCCCTCTCTTTTTGTAACTACTCCATAATTAACCTTATAGAAATTAGCCGCCTCTATAGCCGACTCCAAACTATAAAACCTCATATAATAATAATTATGCCCTTTATGTCTTAGATAACTAACTCTTGGCACCCTATTTCTTAAATACCTAAAATTTCGATCTGCTAAACTGGATTTTCTAGGATCCTTAAAAATTGATCCAGATAGAATCTTGCCCTTATTATCCTTTTCATCTAAATAAGTCTCATTAACCAAATTACTATCTGATAACTTCTTTACTACACCTTTATTATTAACCATTACAATTTTATCCTTTACGGGTAATTGTATTTTATAAAGTCTTACTATATCCAACCAAGAACCATCTTCACTTGGATTAAACCTTCCTATCGAATTAGTAACTCTTCTATTTCCTTTGTTGTAATAATCATAATAACCAAGAAATCCAGTTATCGTCTCCATAGAGCTAGTTGCTCTTGCTTTATTACCATCATCTGCTTTTTCTGATTTCATATAAGCATTCCCTCCTGGCCATGAATCACGACTGCAATCTACAACACTATATAATTCACAATTATCATATTTTTGTCCATATGAGGATGGGTGGCATAGCTGAGTTCTACCTCCATCATTTAATGAAGATTTTGTTATAAGATCCACATGACCAAATCTTTGTTTATTATCAATGTCTCTATTTTGATATGGATCATAATAAATGGCTGCAATATTTTTTAACTTATTAGAATATTTTTTAAGCAAAGCCTCTAATGCTATTTTTAAATGAACCTCTAAATCCTCTTCAAACTTTCCTGAAAATATTCCATATCCAATATTAGGTAGAGTTATAAAAGCCTTCTTACCTTTTCTTTTAGCACCGTTATTAGCATAAATTAATGTTGGTAATAATCTCCTCTCATAAAGCTTATTAAACGCTTTTTGATCTATTTTTTGCCCCTTTCCACCCTTCGTAACTTCAGCTAAATCAGATCCAGCACCACTGCTTTGAAGTAAAGCTCCTGGAGTATAAAGCAAAGTTCCCAAGAACGGCTTATCATGAATATCTCTTGCACCCAATGCTCCATATTTACCATTATCATAAAACGTAGCTGGAACAACAAAACTAATATCTCCAATTATAGATAACTCATGCTGATTCCAATCAATAGCAGGATCAGAAGCTACCATGAACTTAGTAAAATATTTTGGCTTTTTAGTTTGAATTAATAATTCTAGGAATTGTTCATCTGTTAATTCACAAGCCAATTCAGCAGCATCTTGTCTCATCTTAGAGGTCATTGATGCCGATCCAGCATCTGAAGATTGCACTGTATATTCAAAATAATCACTATGATGTGATAAAATGTCATCAAAATGCTGATGCCTAGCATATCTTAGAATATTGTAAGCAAAAAAAGCTCCCATTAACTCTAAATTAGACATAAGAAGCTTTTTATATGCCTTAATTTTTTCTAAAACACGATCACTTGCAACTATTCGATAATTTCTTCTATTATGGTTAAATGAAGACTTAGACATAAATATTTATTAAAACTAGAACTTGCGCAAAACAGTTTCCAAAAAAGTCTGATAAATTAATAATAAAGACTCTTCCCTAGGTACTGTTAATTTTAAGTAACTTCAATGATTTGATAATTTAGATAATTTAGACTTTACCACCGCTTCTTTTATTGCCTTTTTTGCATTCACCTTCTTGTCACTAATACACAACCACTCACCATCACTATTTGTCTTAGGTAAAAAAATTGCTAAATTATCATCATCATTTGCACATTTATACTGGGCACCATCGGAAGTTTCAAAATAAACATTTTTATCTTGATGAAAATATGAAGCAATTTCATGCATTGCATCTTCTTCAAAATCATTATTATTATAAATATCATCCACCGTAACCCATTCCTCATCTATTAATATAGCAATTATAATTTTCCCTTTGGTAAGGTTCTCATACTTTTTAAACTTCTTAGCATTCTTACCAAAACTCATAAATCTCTTAACTTCAGGAGAAAAAACCTTTATAATCTCCAATCCTTTTTCTGCAATATTAATGGACTCTTTGCCTTTTTTAACTACATAGCTATTTACGATAGACATTTTAACACCAATGCCACGATAAATATTATCTGGACAAATTTTATCAGCTTGATCACTTACTATCCCTGAAAAATCTTCTTCATCTTGAACAACACAGCCATCCCATCCCATACCTTTATCAATTACATCAACTAGATTTAAACCCTTAACAGTTTTAACTTGAGATTCTTCTACTTTTTTCTGCTCTTCAGAAGCATCATGTTTACTTTTAGAAAATTCTTTAGCTGACAAAAAAAGATCTTCCAAATACTTACTATATTCCTGAGATTCTTTTAAACATCTAGCATGATTATCAGCATCATTTTTGTTGCAATTCTCTTTTGAAATACCACTTACTAAAGTGCTGTTTTTTTGGTCGTTAGCAACTAACTTAGCATCAATCTGAACACCTGTTCCAAACTCTACACTGTTAAATCCATTGGTATTGCTATCTATACTGTCAATAAAAGAATCTGTGCTATTATTATCAACAAAATTCTCTTCTCCTAACTCTATAGATTGATCATGACTCCTAATTAGGTCAATATCCAAATCTTCTAAAATTAAAGCATAACTTCCAGTAATATTTTTAAATTGATCTAATAATACTAAGTTCTTAGTTATCTTATTATATTTTTTCAAAAATTTCTTGGCAGTTTGCTCATTATCAAAAATAATGTAATAATTATTAGAGCCATTACTAACTAAATATTTAACACTTACTTCTGAAGAATTTTTTGTGCTTTGTAAATATTCTAGATTATTTCTAGCACTACTAAATAGAGGGAACTGAAAAGATAACTGTTTTTCTGATTCTTTTTCCAAATTATCTATTATTTTTGCATCATGTTTTACTGACTTCTCTGGATTGTTATCTTGCAAAAAATCTTGATCTGATAAATAAGTATCACCCAAGGATGTTTGTGATATTAATTTTGAAGATGTTACAATTGCATTAGTAACAGATGAATCCTTATTTTCTACAATTTTAACCTTAGACATAAATTTTCATTTATAGAGTTTATAAATAGCAAACAAGAAATTTTACACCAAATTTCTATAATAGCAATAAAATTACTACTAAAGACTCTATTTGATCTTTTAAATTTATACTCTGAGTAATAATTTTACTAACGTTCCTTGGAATGAGATACTTCACATAAGAACAACTAACACCAAATCCCATCTTTAATGGCACATTAGATAATGGGCAAACATCAAATATCATCAATTCTAGCCAAATGATGATATTCATTTTTTTTATAAATATCAGGATCTGGACAAGGATAAAACGGGGTTTTAAACTTATTAAAAATATCTATTAATTGTTCTATTCCATTGTTAGCAGCCTTTATTAATTTATCTACATCTTTTAAATCTTTAATTTCATTCTTATCCCTTCCCTTAGCACAATAATATTGTAACTTTTTAACATTTTCCAAATCAAAACCATTTTTATTTAAAAATATTAAAGCCTCTAATGGCAATTGTGGTTCTAGACCTTTTCTAATATCTAAAGCTGCTGCTATCATACCGGTTTTATAATCAATTATTTCAATATTACCTTCTAAATCAACATTAATTCGATCAATTTTAGTAGAGATGTTAACGCCATCAATGACAATATTTGCTGATAATTCCGTATCACAATTTTTTAAATTTTTTCTAACCTCTATCTCATTTTTAATAAACCACTTAGCAATATTCTCAAATCTAGGCCACCACAATAAATGATTTTCTTGATTTAAAAAATATTTTATAAAATATTTTTGACCATAAGTTGTAAGCAAAATATTAAGCCTATTATTTTTATCAATTTTATCATAATCATTAACAAAATTTTCTAAAGTCTCATGCACAAAATTACCAAAATTAGCAAAAGAAGCTTCTTCATCTATTTTATTTAAAGGCTTTAAATTCAGGATTCTTTTAGCATAAATATAATAAGGATCACGAATCCATTTACCAACATCCGTAACGGATATTTTTTTAATACGATCTTTTAAAGGTGGATTAGCTAAGTTTTTAGATAGCTGTTGATGTCTCTTCTTTTCAGACAAAAATCTATTATCTTCTTGAAAATTATTAAACTCTTCTAATAGAAAATACCAATATTTTCCATCATCTAACTTATCTACTAAATTGGTAGCTTTTAAAACTGTTTCCAATTTAAGCAAAAAACGTAATTTAGTAGTTGGAGAATTATTACTTAATAAAGATCTAGTCAAGAAAACCTGTCTATTGCCAAGATAGTTACTAAAATCAAAAGCACTAACTCCTATTTTCCTAGTTAGATCTGACAAACCAAAATCAAGACGCATTTTTCTTGAAAGCCAATTTTGAGTTTTAATTTGAGAGCTAAATTCATTCTCATTCAAATTAGACACAATCATAACATCAAAATTCATCAAGCGAGCTTCTATTGGCGATAAAATATGCAATCTTGGATGATGATTTTGCTTTATATCAAAATTATAACCACTTAAAAACTGACGCAATATTTTATAATAAACTTCACTTTCTACTTTAAAAGATGATGCCTCGCCCCTTACCTCTTCTAGAAATTCAAAAAACTCCTCTACTCCCGTTAATTTATCTAGACCAATTTCATTTTTATTATTTTCACTTAATTTCTTAGCACATTCTAAATTTTTTAAAAGAACTTGATAAAAACTACTCTTACCTTCTTTAAGACTAAAAATATTTAATGTTGTTCTAATTTTCTTAAACCAATCACTTAAATTATCATCATTAAATTCTTCTATTTTTTGCGCAACTAAATCAATATTCTTTAAAGAAAAATTCTTTCTTAAAATCTCAAGTTCAAATAATTTTAAATTATCCAAATAAAAAACATCTTCAAAACCAACTCGAGTAATTTTGTTCTTTAAAATTGTTAATAAATTACTAGCTTTAAAATCTAAAGTCATAAAAACAGCAATAGAAAGTAAATAACTTACAATTTCGCTATCAACTAATTTATTATTTTTAGAATTATCAATATTTACATCAAACTTAAGCAATATTTCTTTTACCATCATGGCTAAATTTTTATCACTAGTAACCAAAGCAGCACTTTGATCTTTCTGATTAATGGCCTTAAGCATAATTAAGGAAATAATAGCAGCTTCATCAAAGCTATCCTTACATTCAATCTGAGTTAAGTCTTGAACAGACACTTCACTTAAATCATTTATTTTAGTCCAAATGTCAGTTTTACTAGCCGGTAAAAATGAATAGGAAAGTAATTTATTTATCTGCTCATCTTTTTGTTGAAATTGCTCAAATTTAATATCTTTAACCTGATTAGGTAATATTTTTAAAGTTTCAAGTAACCTTTTAAGCATAAATTGTGGATGGCTATCAGAAATTACATCCCAAATTTCAGGCTTAATATCTTTATCAAGTCCAAAAAGAAAAATAAAACCATTTTCAAGACTAGATATAGTTTTTAAAAGCCTAGAAGTAGCTTTCATACTTCCTGTTGACCCAGCTGCAATAATAGGAAATTCTGTCTTATTTTGATCTAAATATTTACTATTTAAGTCAATTATTTCTCTTTGATAAGATAAATTATATTTTAGATCATTTTTTGCCAAAACTTGACGCCAATTACTACCAAAATGTCTTAAAAATTGTAATATTTTTTGTTTATGAGTTGCTAAATCAATTTCATCAACATTTTCTAAATTGTCTAAATCTAATTCCTCTCTGTCAACTTCTGCTAAAAAATCTTCTAAATTACTAGCAATTAAATCAATTTGATTAGTATGAATATTTTTTCCAAAAAGATGTGTTTTATCGTTAAATTTTCTAATTTCATCAATAAGTAAACAACGATATTTTAAAGAAGAAGATGGTTTTACCACTAACTTGTTAAAGTCGCTTAATTGATTGAGCTCTAAAAATTTAAGACCAATTTCATGCTTATCAATATCACCAATTGCCATAATATTTGGCAAAATAATAGCATTTTTACCAGCTTGTTTTAGAAAAATTTCTTTAATAACACGACAAGACCTACGACTTGGTAATAAAATAGTAACCTTAGAAAGATAGATTAAATCTGCCCCATATTCTTGCAAAACCCAACAAACTAAGCTTTCTAAAAAATTATAGTTAGATTTAATATTAAAAATATTAGACATCTTTTAAGGAGTTTTACTTTTATCAATTTCAACTTTTAAACCACTAGCAATAGGAGATATTGGTCTAAACCTCTTTAATCTGTTTTTATGACCAAGATCATCTTGACTTAAATTATCAAGATAATGCACCCTTTCCTTTGCTTTAATATTATCTTTTAACTCTAACTCTTCTAAATCATCATCTGTTGATGCATTCTCTCTATCTTGCAAATTTTCTGAATAATTTTCTTCCTCTTCTGTTAGCTCAGACTCTAAATCATCAATCTCTTTTAACAATCTATTAACCTCTTTATTCAAATAAAGCGTTAAAGAGCCATTATATTTTTCATTAAAGCATAAGATTTTTAAATTTAACAAAGCAGCAATACAGTTCTTATTATCAATATTACCTCTTAATCTCTTGAAAGTACCTTTTTCAAAATTGTTAAATTCTTCTTTTTTAATACAAATCTTAAAATATTTTATAACTTCCTTAGCACCTATGACATTTAAATCATCGCTTTTTGGATTATAAGAACAGTAGCTATGTATGGTCTTAATCCATTTTCTAATTGTTTTTTTCTGCAAGAAATTATCCGTAATACCTTTTTTTGCATCCTTCATCTTATTTAATAACTTGTGTAATTTTGATATTTATTATCTTAATAAAAAAACCTGTTATAAATTGATATTATAACTTACAAAAAAGGTCAATAGTTGAGTAAATAAATCCTTGTTTTTGTCTTACTTTTAATTAACTTTAAAATAAACCTTATTAATCACTATTGTAATTCTAATGAGAATTATTATTCTAGGCTCAGGAATAACTGGCATTACCACAGCATACATGCTTGCTAAAATGGGTTGTGAAGTAGTTGTTTTAGAAAAAAATCAAGCTAGTGGTACCGGATGTAGCTATGCTAATGGTGGTCAGCTTAGTTTCTCTCATTCCGAACCTTGGTCTTCAAAATCTTCTACACTATCTATTTTAAAAGCAGCCATAAAACCAAAATCTTTTGTTTCAATTAAAGATCTTGGTAATAAAGATTTCTTAAAATGGTCCTTAAGTTTTGTCTCCAATTCTAGGGCAAAGCAAGCTCAAGATATTGCTACTAAACTTCTTAATATTGGTGCCTATAGCAGATCTGTCCTAACGGAAATTCTTAAACAAGAAAAAATAGATTTTTGTTACAATAAAAAGGGTATTCTTCATTTTTATCGCAGCAAAAAACTCTTTGAAAATGCCATTAAACAAGCTAATTTCCAAAAAAAGTTAGGCTGCAATTTACAAATTTTAGACTCTCAAGAATGCGTTAAAAAAGAACCTACTCTTACCAAGTTGTTTGATCAAAAGAAACTTGCTGGAGGCATTTTATTTAAAGATGATGCTAGTGGTGATCCACTTTTATTTATCAATGCTTTAGAGTGGATCTGTAAAAACAACTTAAATGTTGAATTTGTCTATAATTGCCAAATTAAAAATATCTTAACCAACTATAAAAAAATTACTGGCGTTAATACGTCTCAAGGTGTAGTTCAAGGTGATATTTACATTGATGCCTTAGGCGGATATGGTAATATTTTATTAAAAGGCATTAACATTAATACCGATATTTACCCGCTAAAAGGTTACAGCCTATCAATTCCTACTGATAAATCTTTTTTAGCACCAAAAATGGCCTTAACTGACTCTGAAAATAAAATTGTTTATAGCCGTTTAGGCTCTACATTCAGGGCAGCAGGCACAATAGAAGCTTGTAACTTACAATTAAATCAAAACCCAAAAAACATTAATTTTTTAAAAAATACTATTAAAGCAACCTACTGCGACTTTGGAGACTTATCAAATGCCAAAGAGTGGTTTGGCTTTAGGCCATATCGACCTAATTGTCTACCAATAGTTGGGCAAGTTAAAAAATATGGCAATTTATTCATTAATTCAGGTCATGGCTCATTAGGTTGGACCAATTCATTTGCTAGCGCTAAAATTATTAGTGATAAAATATTACAACGAACTGTAGATCCTAAATTTTCATTTTTTGAAAAAATAACCTTATGAATTTAAAAATAATATTTATTATATTTTTAAACATTATACTAAATAGCTGCAAGCCATCCGATGCCTATTTAATGAAGATTCAATCACATATGAGAACAATTGAAAGAGCAGATCATCAAACATGCATATCTCAAGGTATCGATTTTGGTGAATGGAATGATGTTTCTACTGAGCTTTATTGGAGATGTCGTTATAACTTAGCTCAAGATAAAATAATTCAAGATGCTACCACTGCTTCTGACATAAGAAATAATGCTATGGTTAAAAAAATTAGCAAAAAAATATTAAAAAATTTAAAACGTTCTCGTCAGGCAATTCTGTCTAGCATTGAAAGTGACATTGAAGTTTTTGATCACTCAAAATGTTTATCTCGCGGCTATTCGTTAGACACAAACGACCAAAGTAAAAATCAACAATATTATGAATGTCGAAAAAAACTAATCTATGAGAGAGTTTCTCCAGCTCCAACAGTTACTAATAGCTATGAAGCTTCAAATTTACCAGATCAAGAATTTGAACAATATCTAGAAGCTGCCAAACAAAACAGAGTTTCTAAGGGTGAAGTAAATTTTGCTAGTAACATGGTTAATAAATATCCAAGATGTCGAAAGGTTAATGTTAAATCAAAATTCTTTAGACAATGCTTTGAAGCTCAAGACAGATCCATAGCTTGTCTTGATAAGCTAGTTACAGTTAAAGCAAAAAAACAACTAGACGACAAAATATATTGCCAACAACAATCATTTATTCAATTTCCTGATAATTATTCAATTACTAAAAATAAATCAGCCAAAGAAATAGAAAGAATATTGCAGGAACAAAGAGAAGCATACGTTAAAAAGCTAGAAGAAGAAAAAGAAGCCTCCATTAATAGAACTTTACAATTCTTTGAAGAAGGACATGTTTCTCAAGATTCCTTATTTAGAGATAATAAAAATATCAGCGATGAACAACAAAAAAAGGAAGAGCTTTATAAAAAAATTCAAATACTTGGATTAAGAGAAGAATTTATTACAAAATGCAACGAATTAACTGAACAAAAACTACCTGATTACATTGAAGAAAAAACCAAAGAATGTATCGCTATTGGAGAAAACTGGAACAAAATCACCAATCCAGACGGTAGTGAAATTCTGTGATACCTTACTAACTGTTAATTTTAGGTAACGTTTCTTGGGGTGAGATCCTATCATATAAGAATAAGTAAGAGCTAAAGCTCTAACTTATTCTAAATTCAGGATGACAGATAACTTTAATTTTTGGAAGACAGATAACCTTAACTTCTATGACAATAACTTTTTCTTAAATGAATTATTAATATTTTACCACCACAATAACTTACCACGTCTACATCTTAACCAATAAATACAATAAAACCCTGTATGTTGGAGTTACAAATGATCTTGAGAGAAGATTATCTGAATATAAATTAAAACTAACAAAAGGCTTTGTTACAAAGTATAATTTAAACAAATTAATCTATCAGGAAGACTTTGATGATATAAATGAAGCAATAATGTGGGAAAAAATATTAAAAGGATTTAGAAGAAGCAAAAAAGAAAAAATTATCAATGCAATTAATCCTAACTGGAATGACTTAAGTAAAGATTGGTAATATTGCTGGTAACTGTTATCCTTCAAGTGTAGATATACTTTGGTCATCTTTGATAAGCTGTCATTGAAGAACTTAGGAGGAGCTAATTCTAACTAATGTTTACCACCTAACTGTCATCCTTAAGGGTAGTAACTCTTGTGCATCTTTGATGTCCTAGAGTTACTTGGATGTTGGATCTCACGCAAAAGATGGAGGAGCTAATATTAACCTTAACCTAACGTTACGCGGGGTAAGATCCTTCACATAAGACTAAGTAAGGGCTAAAGCCCTAACTTATTCTAAGTTCAGGATGACAGTTCTTCTATGACAGGTAATTCAATAAATGGTGGGTCTGGGAAGACTTGAACTTCCGACCTCGCGCTTATCAGGCGCGCACTCTAACCAGCTGAGCTACAAACCCATAAATTGAATTGAAGAATTTAAACAAGAGGATCCAACTTGTCAATATTGTAAATGACTAAATTACTTCTTTTTAAACATAGCAAGCATTCGCCAGGTAACAACAAAGCCACCAAATATATTAACAGAAGCAAGTAACACAGCTAAAAAACTAACACTATTAACTTCTATAGAAGAGCTAGAAGAACCAAGAGCAATAATAGCCCCAACTACAATAACACCAGAAACTGCATTAGTAACTGCCATTAAAGGTGTATGTAAAGCTGGTGTAACATTCCAAACTACAAAATAACCAACAAAACAAGCCAAAATAAAAGCTGTTAAACCAAAAATAAAAGGATCAACTCCTACCACTGCTTGCAAATTAGTAAGTGGCGCTAATTCTAAAACTTCTACTTTATCTAACATTTTTTAACATAAATTTATTTAAGATTTTAACGAAACCAACTTCGCTCAATCAAGATAATATTAACTTATCTTGAAGTCAATATTAACTGTTACAAAGAACTAATATTGGCTAATATTTACTACTAACTGTCATCCTAAAGGGTAGTAACTCTTAGGCATCTTTGATGTCTTAGAGTTACTTAACGAAGGATCTCATGTTACGAATGGAGGAGTTAATATTGGCTGGTGTTTTGTGGGGTGAGATACTGTCACAACTGTCACAAAGAACTAATATTGGCTAATATTTACTACTAACTGTCATCCTGAAGGGTAGTAACTCTTAGGCATCTTTGATGTCTTAGAGTTACTTGACGAAGGATCTCGCGTCACGAGTGGAGGATTTGATATTGGCTGGTGTTTTGTGGGGTGAGATACTTCACATAAAAAACTGTAAGGATTACTGCGTAATCCCAACATTTTCTAAGTTCTTACATGACAAACAGCTTTGAGTTTTTTGATGACAGGTAGCTTTATGTTCTTTAATAAACATACTACTACTAAACTGTCATCCTGAATCTAGAATATCTTAGTTATCTTTGATAACTTAGAAATTCTTGCATGAAGGATCTCGCGTCACGAGTGGAGGATTTGATATTGGATGATGTTTTGTGGGGTGAGATACTTCACATAAAAAACTGTAAGGATTACTGCGTAATCCCAACATTTTCTAAGTTCTTACATGACAGGTAACTTTGAGTTCTTTGATGATAGGTAGCTTTAAGTTCTTCCATAACAGATAACTTCATAACAAAAAACCATAGAAATGTTGCTATTGGGAAAAGCATTAATAGAATTGCTCATCCTACTTAAAAAAGCATAATAACTTAAAAATAATATTAACTATTATGAACATTAATTTTTATCAAACTAACGACATATTACATAAAAGCATTACACCAATTTTAATTAAAATTTTGGAAGAAAAAAAACAGGCCTTAATTTTTTGTCAAGATTTAGAATTATTAGGTCAAATAGATGACGGTCTTTGGAGTTTTAGTAAAACTAAATTTATTCCCCATGGCAAAGAAAACGATAATATTAAAGCAAACCAACAACCTATTTTTTTAAGCAATAATCAAGAAAATCTAAATAATGCTAATTATTTAATTACCTTTAGCAAAGTAGAAGATGAGTTTATACAAAAATTTGAAAAAACATTCTATTTTTTTAATGATAACTCCCTTAAAGCTTCCAAAGAACTATGGCGTTATTACAAAGAAAAATCCGCCACATTAAACTTTTATAAAAAAGAGCAAGATAAGTGGGTTGCTGGTTAGATATTAATTATCCTAATATAGTTCCACCACTACCATGTGCAGTTCCATCGGGACTAGGAGCATAAGGATTTTTTTTTCCTTCAAAACTCTTTTTTGATCCTAAAGGTCTGTTACCTGGCCTTGGACCCATTCCAAGATTAGGTGCTTTTTCTTCAAATGCTGGCTCATATGACTTATCTACCGGATCTCTTCCTTTTAAAGATGACTTTAAAGCCCCTCTACCTATACCATTAGCAATTGCATTACTGAGAGTTCCTGCAGCCATGCTAAAGTATTTTTCTACAAAGTCTTTTTCTACAAAGTCTTTTTCTACAAAACCATCCCTATCCCTGCTAGGAGTAGAAATATTAATATCAATATTAAAAGAGTTAAGCAGCCTAAAATCCATATCACTTAACTGTGATGGATCCTGTTTATCTCTACCACTAAAAATTGTTACCGTTGGAATAGAATTACCACCATCAAAGACAATTTCCAAACGGTAATTTATAGGCCTACCATCTGGTCCAAGAGGACGCACATGAAAAACAGATTCACTATTTGCTTCTCCAGCATCAAGAATAGAAATATTAATATCAGAGCCTTTCATCGCCATAGATGAACTATTTTTATAACCTTTATTATCATCTCTAACAATACATGGAATATCAGGAAAATCTTTCTTGCTATATGTCTTCCATATCTTATTATAAGACGACTTACTTTTTTTAAGAACTGTTTGACCTTCCTCAATGTTGCTAGCTAGGTTAAATTCGCTTTTATAAGCTTCTAAATTATCATTTCCTAGTCTTTTTGGTCCAGAGTTTTGAATTATTTGATCCAACCTATCATTGCTACCGTAAGATCTATTAATAGCAACAATTTGATTTAACCCATCCGGATCTTGCCTTAAAATTACCGTGTCAGTGCTGTGACCTTCCAAATTAACTACGGCATCTCTGGTTCTAAGATCTCTTGGATCTACCTCAGCGTAACCATCTGTTCCATTTGCATTACGCCCAATTCCAAGACGCGCCCTAGCCTTTGCTGAAGCGCCTCTATACTTGCCTGCGCCACCAAAGCCATGAAAACCACCTTTACTATCACCACCAAATCCAGGCCTAAATTCATCAGATTCAGAATCAGACTCAGATCGCCCTAAACCCATGCCAGAACTAGGTTTTCCAAAATTCTTTCCTCTACTTTTAGAGCTATGTCTAGACTCAAACTCTTCAAAATCACCTACTTTGGATTGCTCTTTTAATTTAGTATATATCTCATCAAATTTATCAAAGAGACCAGCTTTTTCATTATCTAAAGCTATTTTTATGGCTGCTTTAAAATTAGAAAGTGTTGTTAAATCTGGCCTATTTTTTTTAAACAAATCTACACGTTTCTTGAAGTAATTATATACTTTACCTCTGTCGTCGTCTTCAATATCAGATAAACTTTCAGGGTTTTTTCTTAACATTAAGTCTGCTATCTGATTCATAGCTTGCTGAGCTAAAGCATAGCCATCAGGCAAATTACCAGGTTCAGGTAAAACTTCTAATAATTTAACTTTTTTACTCTTTTTACCACCACCTTTACTATCTGCTGTTTTTGCTTTTTTATGTTTTGCTATTACTTCTTTAAAGGTTTTGATATATTTACTTGTCTTTGCTGTTATTTTTTCTACTTCTTCTTCATCACCATCAACAGCAGCTTTTGCTGCTGCAGCATTTTCCTGTTTTAGTAAGTATTTTTCTATTATTTTATCTATTTCTTCAATATCACTTTCTGACAACTTATCATACAGATCACCTATTTCAGAGTATGCTCTTTTTACAACGACTTCATAACTTCCGGCTTTACTATCAACTATAGTTTCCTTTAATATGTTGCTTATATAACCATTTATTTCTTTTATCATTTTCCATTGACCAATTGTCAATATTTCACCAAGATCTCCAATTGCTGGCTCTTCTTTTACAGAAGGGACAGCAGTTTGTAAAACTTTTATTAATCCCGAAAACTCCTTAACACCATATTCAAAAATATATTTACGAAGACTATCAATAAGTTTATTATTAAATAGCTGAACATCATCATCATCTATATCGCCTAAATCCTTTCCTTTTCCTACCCTATTTTCTATTAATGCTTTATATGCAGCATTTATGGCAGCATTATTATCTGTTTCAGGAGTTTTTACACGATCGCTTAAAGCAAGAAATAAGTTGTCATATAAATTATCTACTACCTCTTTTTCCCCCCCCTCATCATGTAAACCTTGTACTGCACTTAATTTTTCCTTATATGCCTCACGTGTACCATGCATTAATTCTCTAGAACCACTAAAATTTTCTATTTTTCTTTGCTCAGCCTCATCTTCAATTTCATCACCACCTTTCGTCATTGCAACCAACTCAGCAAATTCTGCTGCTTCTTGACCAAATTCTTCTTCAAGATCTTCATCCTCCTCATATTCATCACCACTACTTTCAACTGAAGAATCACTATCTTTACTACTATCACCATCAGTTTCTGTTTCTGTTTCTGTTTCTGTTTCATCAAATTCAAGATCCCCCAAACCATTTTCTGATTCACTGCCTTCTTTTTCATCATCATCTACTCCGCCACCAGCTTCTTTCTTTTTACTACCAGCTTCTTTCTTTGTACCACCAGCTTCAACTTCAGATCCTTCTTCTTTTTCTTTTTTTTCTTTTTCTTCTTCTTCTTCTGAATCTGAATCTGAATCTTCATCTGCCGATACTTTCTTATTTGATTTTTCATTTTTTGTCTTTACCGTAGCCATTTCTACCTCTGACTTTCCCTCTGGTTTTGATTTCTTTTTACCTTTTGCACGTTTTTTTCTTTGTGCTAACAACCTATCAAAAGCATTTCCTAGACTCTCTCCATTATTTGCAAACTCTTCTGCCCAATCACCTTCCTTAAGAAATTCAGAAACGGCTGTATTAAAAACGGCTGTATTAAAATTTTTAGAATTAACTTTAGCTTTAGCTTTTTTTAATTTTAGATCTTTCTCTAATAAATCTTGCAACGCATCAACTGCCTTTCCAAATTTTTCTAAATCATCTGCAGCTTTCAATACAACTACTAAGCCTCCAAGTTTACCTCCTAATATTTTTTTATACAGTTCTTTTAACATTTTTTATCTAATTTTTAATATTGTTGTTCTATTATACCCGGTTACAAGACCCTTGTCAAGGGTTTGCTTGATTGTTGTGCCTTAATTTATGTTTTAATTTCGAATATGGCATCAATTTCAACTGGCACATTAAATGGTAAAGAGCCGGCGCCCATAGCAAACCTGGCATGCTTACCCTTTTCTTCAAAAATTTTAACCATTAAATCTGATGCACCATTGCCAATTTTGGGATGATCGGCAAAATCATCAATAGCATTGATAAAAATGCCTAATTTAACACATTTAACAACATTGTCCAAATTACCGTTGCAAGCATCTTTAACAATAGCAATTAAATTTAAAGCACATATTTGAGCTGCTTTTTGAGCATCTTGTACATTAACCTCTTTTCCAACCTTACCATTAAAAGCAATTTTACCATCTACAATGGGCAATTGTCCCGAAATAAAAATTTGATTACCAGACTTAACATAAGGCAAATAATTAGCAGCCGGAGCTGAAAATTGTGGAATTTCAATACCTAATTTTTGCAATCTTTCTTCAACAACGTTTGTCATGAATTTATAGTTAAAATTAATAGATCGATCCATTATATCATAATTCTTCTTTGCTGTCAAATTCTTTCTTTGATATTGCAATTTTATGTTAATATTTGAGTAATGTTTTTCTACTAACTGTTATCCTTCAAGGGTACATCTTTGATGTCTTAGAGTTATTTGGGTGTTGGATCTCACGTCACGAGTGGAGGGGTTAATATTAGCTAACGTTCCCTTGGGTGAGGTACTTCACATAAGAGCAACTAATACACCTTACGGTGCATAAGTTGCTCTAAGTTCAGCATGACAGGTAATTCTAAATTCTTCGATGACCATACTATAAGACTGACACAGGCTAATTCTAAAACGTGTCATCCTGAAGGGTAGTAACTCTTGGACATCTTTGATGTCTTAGAGTTACTTGACGAAGGATCTCACACAAAAGGATGGAGGAGTTAATATTAGCTAACGTTTTGTTGGATGAGATCCTATCACATAAGACTGACTAAGACCTAAAGGCCTAAGTCACTCTAAGTTCAGGATGACAGATGACTTTATGTTCTTTGATAAACATACTACCAACTGTCATCGAAGAGTCTAGAATATCTTAGTTATCTTTGATAACTTAGAAATTCTTGTATGAAGGATCTCACGCAAAAGGATGGAGGAGATAATATTAGCTGACGTTTTGTTGGATGAGATCCTATCACATAAGACTGACTAAGACCTAAAGGCCTAAGTCACTCTAAGTTCAGGATGACAGATGACTTTATGTTCTTTGATAACAGGTAGGTTAAGTTCTTCCATGACAAGTAACTTTGAGTTCTTTGATGATAGATAACAGATAAATTGGATTATGGGTGATTCTAGGATCTCCCACCTTCAGCTATTTTATCGAAACTGCCAGTATGTATAGTTGCTGATTCTAGAGATGGGCTGGGGGCTGAAGTTGGTATTAGTCTTGACTTACCACCACGAGATATACATTTAGCAATACGAAGTTCATCAAATCTTAATCTAGAAGGTTTGCAGTGAAATTTACTAGAAAAAACATCCTTCTCCTTATCATGAGTAACAACAGCCATCTTTATATCAAAATTATCAAGTATCTCTTTATGCTCTTCAGCTATATCTTCATAAGAAACTATATCACCATCATCATCAATAGCATTTATACATAACTTACCATCATAACAAGATATCTGCATCTTGTAAGGAAACTTCACCAACTCATCCCAAGTTGGCCTAAACCTAATATCCACATCCGTAATCTTATCACTTGAACCATGTAAAGATATCTTTATTAAACCTTTCTTAAATGAAACATTATGAGCACCTTGTAAAACACCATCTTTATCCCTAACATCTGGCAACTGAGGAAAAACATCAGGTACAGCATCTATCAAATCGCTAGAAGACCACATAGGACAATAATGAGAATTAACTTTTGGAATCACCTTAACCGACTGTACCTCATTATTTACACCAAAATAATCTTGTAATTCCTTATGTTGCTTCTTATTAAGAGAAACTATCTTACCAGACTTATCCGACGCAAAATTATCGTCAAATGAATCAATAGTTACCAAATTTACACCACTATCATCTTGCCTCAAAATCATTGGATCTCTTTTGCGTTTAAACTTAACCAAAAAATCTTTCGTCTTAGCCAGATCAGACACTGAAGATTTTGACTTAAATAAACCACCTAATTTTGAAAATGAAGATAATTCACCTTCTGAAACTGAATCAGCACTTGAACCTAAACCATCATCTGAGTCTAAAGACTCTTCTGAATCATTACTTAAACCTAAATCTTCATCTGAGTCTATAGACTCTTCTGAATCATCACCTGCACCTAAACCTTCACCTTCATACTCGCTGTCATCTAATAATGTTTTTGCTTTTTCCTTTCTAAGTTTTTCTTTTTCTTTTGCTTTTGCTTTTTTGCGTTTTGCTATTTCTTTGTCCCTTTTAGGTTTTGCTTTTGCTTTTTCCTTTTTAAGTAATAAGGAGTCATCATCTCCTTCAGAGGATGACAAAGAAGAAGATGGAGGTGTGCTACCTAACGCACCACCTGTTAAAGCAGAAGATGAAAGTAAAGATGCACTTGGTAACACACCTACCGATGGTGTTTTTCCCTTTTTCTTTGTTGTCTTTGTTTTCTTCTTTTTTCTCCTTACATCTGAACTAGGAGTTCTAAATTCACTTAGAGACATCGCTCCAGGAGAAGAGCTGCTATGTGTGTTTTTTGATTTTCCTTTTTTGCTTTTTTGTTCTTCTTCTTTTATTTGCTCTACCTTTTTGTTAAAGGCTTCCATCAACTTATCAACTGCTGCTGCTATTGTTTTAGAAAATTCTGCTATGGCTATTACCTGGGTGCCTAGTTTTTGTAATTTTCTAGAATCAAATCTTGCTGATGATATATCTGTTAATAACGATTCTACACTACTATTAACAAAATTTACATAAAAATCAGAATCATAACCCTCTCCAACCCCTACCATTACCTCCATAACATCCCCTATCTTTTTGCTTAAAAGCTCTTTTTTATGTTTTAATGCACCGTGAAGATCTTTATAAATAGATTGTAATTGTTGTTTTTGAGATGTTTCAAAACCTAATGCTAAGCTTGGCACATGACCTATTCTAATGAGACGATTATATTTATTTAATTGCTCATTAATTTTACGTGCTATTTTGATAATTTCTCCATTTGCCCTATCTAAATCTTCGATAGAAATATCACCTCCAGGCAAAGGATCATCTGATAAACCAACACCGGGCATAACACTATCAAGATCAAAATTTGCTAAATCTTCTAAAGTTAAAGCTAATGGAGGATCATCTGGCAAAAGGGGTGTAAATGAAGGTGCTTTTTTGCTAACTCCTGATCCTGAATGTTTGCTATCCTCATGATCACCTAACAACCCTTCTAGAGTTGAAGGCTCACTAACAGTTAATAAAGGCATAGATTCATACAATGCAGGTCGTAATGTACTTTTAGGACTTCTTTGAGCATCTGCATTAGAAGCACCACCTACTTCATCAAACCTAGGAGATAAATCCTTTGTTACAGATGAGGAAGGCACTCCATGACCATCATCTAATGATAAAGATGGAGGAACCCAAGATACTACTCCATCAGCATTTTTATGTTCCTCTAAAGTTAATGTTTTTGGATAGAATATTGCATGTACGCTCTTCTTCTTTTTAGATGCATCTTCCTTCTTTGCTCCCACAATAACTCTAGTAGGTTTAGATAAAAAAGAGCTGCTATCTCTTTGCTTCTTTAAAAATTCCTCTCCTCTTTGTCGCAACAAATTAATAGCCTCATCATAGTTTTCTCCTTCGTAAATAAACATATCATTTAGCTCTTGAACAAAGTTTTCTTTTACTGTCATCACAAAAGTGTCTATTTCTTGATCAGTAACTCTTTTAAACAATTCATTATACCTATTTAATTTAACCAAACTGTTCTGAAATTGTGATAATAAATTACCAGTATAATCTCTACCTGCAGCCAAACGTCCCAATTGATTTCTTTCTATGCAATATTTTATTTGATTTTTTTCTAGACGTAAACTGGATATTTGTCTTGCAATATCTCCTATATTATCTAACGAATGATCTAACCCTTCTTGAAACTGAGTACTATATTCAACATTAAAGCTTAAATTATTAATAAGATTATTTAACTTAGCGAGTTTTTGCTTTTGTTTTTTTGTAACCTTTTTGTTCCTTTTTTTTGGCACAACTAATCCTACAGAATCTGATACCACATCCTTTAACATAGCAATCATTTCAAGCCTAACAGCCATTTCATTTGAAGCATCAACAATACAGGATATTTCTTCTCTAAGATCAGGGCTGTTAAAATAACTATTCCCCACTTTTTTCTTCATCTTAAGAACTTCTAATTTTATATCTTTTAGACTAGATTTAATAGTCCCAACTTCATTGTTCAAAACAGCAATAATATCTGTAATACTATCTTGAGATTTTATTTCTTTCAATGTGTTCCTAGTATATGAATCATGTCCTAGCTCTGACACTGCTTGATTCAATTTTAGACTTACCAACTGCAATAAAAAACTTTTTGCATTATTCATATTACCATCACTAAAAGCCTTTCTAGCTTTTGCTATTATGCTTCCCACACCAATTGCAGGAACAGAAGATGGCCTTGTCATTCTTCTTATTGTTTCTCGACTACTTGGTCTGGTTTTATGTTCAAACAATGCTAATGGCGATGGTGTACGTGGCTTATTAATTGGATAATTTGTTCTACCTGACCTTGTACTTGGACTTGGAGGTGTGGCTAAAAAAGATCTAGGCTTAGGTGGGTATGAAAATGGAGGAAACTCATTTAAATCATCAGGAAAAACCATCGCTTTTTGAGATGATGATTTATGTCCTGAAGTTCTTTTAGACGCTGCAGTTCTTGGTCTAGATAATGATTTTCTCCCTGATAACACCCTTCTTGAAGTATGAACTGTTACTGGCCTTTGACGTGTTAATGACGCAGCATAAGGGCTACTACTTAAAGCTGATGCTACAACATGAGGGGCAACTTTTTTAGATTTATGTTTTTTTCTTTTTTTACCTCCCTTACCTTTTGCTTTTTTATAGGCTAATGCTTTTTTATGTAGCTTACTGTATGTTTCAGGGCTATCATCTCCCTCATCCCAAGCAAAACCAGATGGCCTAATATCACTAGTTACTCTAGAACTACTAGCTACCCTTCCAAAAGGTCTGCTGTTTCTCTTACTTTTTTCATATTCTAATTCTCTTTCATGCCTTGCAACATAGCTATCAGGATGAATAGAACTTCTTCCACCTCTACGCTTCTTCTTTTTAGATTTCCCAGATCCTCTACTAAACATTTAGGCGAAATGTTATTGATTCATTACAAGTTGTAAGCATATTTAACATATTTTATTTAAAAAATATTTCAAAATGTTTATTTTCTAAAATAAACATTAGATCTTTTATAATTGCTAAATATACTAGATTATAAACCTTAAAATATACCATGAAATCAAGCAAAATACAAGAAAAAAAATCAATTAGTGATCTTTTCCAACTAATACCTTATTTAAAGCTTTACAAAACAAAAATAACTTTGGTGGTAATCTCCCTGATAGTTACTTCTACAACAGTTTTACTGCTGGGTAAAATAATAAAACATCTTATTGATTTTGGCATTGTAAACAATAATAACAACCATTTAAATTTAATATTAATTAGCTTTATTTTTGCAGTAATTATTTTAGCTATTGCCAGCTATTTTAGATCTGCCCTTATTAATGAAGTTGGCGAAAATATTATTGCAATTTTACGTCAAAAAATTTATCGCCACATTATTTCTATCTCTAGCGAATTTTTCCAAAATAATAAAATTGGCGACATCATTTCCCGCCTAACTGTTGATACTACCTTACTTTACAATATTATTAGCAATTCAGTATCATTTTTACTACGCAATATTTTACTCTTCTTTGGTGGTTTAACATTATTATTTTTTAGTAGCACTAAATTAACTTTAGTAGCATTATTATTAATACCAATTGCTATTGTTCCTATTATTATTTTGGGAAAAAAAGTTAAAAAATTATCCCTCAAAACTCAAGAAAAAGTTGCAGATCTTGGCTCTCATATTGAAGAATCTATTAATGGAATTCTTACTATTCAAGCCTATCAAAATGAAATGGAAGAATCTAATAATTTTGATAAATTAAGTGTTAAAGCTCTTAATATTTCTGTTAAAAAAATTAAAATTAGGGCTCTATTAATTTCGCTAATAATTTTAATAGCTTTTTTATTTGTTGGCATTGTTATTTGGCTTGGAATTATGGAAGTTATTCAAGGAAATATGAGTGCTGGTGACTTATCATCATTTGTTTTTTATGCTGTTATTACAGCCACTTCTTTAATTGCAATTAGCCAAGTAATGGGGCAATTGCAAACTGCTTCAGCATCAGCACAAAGGTTATTTGAATTACTCAAAGCAAAGTCGCCAATTAAAGAGTTAAAAAAGCCAATTAAACTGCCAAATAATGTAATTTCAGGTGAAAAACTAAATTTAGAACTAAAAAATATCCATTTTTCTTACAAATCACGGCAAAAAACATTAATTTTGGAAGATTTTAGCTTAAAAATAGCACATAAAGAAAAAATTGCTTTAGTTGGCCCAAGTGGGGCTGGAAAAACTACTATTTTTCAACTTTTGATGCGTTTTTTTGATGTTAATAAAGGACAAATTTTAGTTAATGGCAAGTTTGACACCAAAAAACTTGCTTTAAAAGAATTGCGCTCGCTTTTTTCTTACATCTCGCAAGATTGTTTTATCTTTTCTGGAACTGTATTTTCAAATATTCTCCGAGGCGCAGAATATTCAAAAAGAAGTCAAATTCAAGCATTAATCAATAGCAATAAGGCTTTTGACTTTATTAATAAACTACCAAATGGCTTAGATTGCCATATTGGCCAAAAAGGTGTTAAGCTTTCTGGTGGAGAAAGACAAAGAATTGCTATTTTACGTGCCATTGTTAATGACGCACCTATCTTACTTTTAGACGAGGCTACTAGCGCTTTAGACAATAAAAATGAACAATTAATAGCTGATTTAATTAATAATTTAATGAAAAATAAAATGGTTATTTTTATTGCCCATCGCCTTAGTACAATTAAGCATGTTGACCGTATTATTTTTATGCAAGATGGTAAGGTTATTGAAAAAGGAAGCCATAAAGAACTAATAAAAAAGAATGGCTCTTATAAAGAAATGATCAAAAAAGATTTTGAAAGCAATAGTTAATATTAACCCCTCCATCCTGGAAGTGAGATCCTTCTTCAAGTAACTCTAGCTTGCTAAAGCAAACAAGAGTTACTAGCATTCAGGATGACAGTTAATAATGTAGCACTTGTCATGCTGAACTTAGAATAAGTTAGGGCTTTAGCCCTTACTTATTCTTATGTGAAGTACCTCACCCCATATAACAATAGTTAATATTACCCCCTCCACCCTGAACATGAGATCCTTCTTCAAGTAACTCTAGCTTGCTAAAGCA
>JAYORG010000006.1:0-14852 GCA_038123275.1 Rickettsiales bacterium
TAACTCTAGCTTGCTAAAGCAAACAAGAGTTACTAGCATTCAGGATGACAGTTAACGATTTGAAGAATGACAAATAGATTGCTTTTTAGAGCCTTGTTATCTAAGCTCTTGGGGCTTAATTAACCACAATTAATAATTTGATGTTAGAAGATTCAAAATTTGATGTTATTGTAATTGGTGCTGGTCATGCCGGTGTTGAAGCAGCTTGTGCTAGTGCTAGAATGAATGCTAATACTCTGCTAATTACTTTAAAAGAAGATAACCTTGGAGAAATGTCTTGCAACCCTGCAATTGGTGGTGTTGCTAAAGGAACAATCACTCGTGAAGTTGATGCTTTAGATGGTATAATGGGAAAGGCAATTGATGAATCAGGCATCCATTTTCGTATCTTAAATGCTTCTAAAGGTGCTGCAGTTAGGTCTCCAAGAGCACAAGCTGACAGAAAATTGTACAAAAAAGCCATTCAAAAAATTATCAAAAATCAAAAAAATTTAACTGTAAAATTTGATATGGTTGAAGATTTTATTATACAAGATGACCAAATTAAAGGCCTAAAAACAAATAATAAAAGCTTCTATGCTAAATCTATTATCTTAACAACTGGCACATTCTTAAGAGGCAAAATTCATATTGGTGATGAATCTTTTGAAGCTGGAAGAATAGATGAAAAACCAGCTAATAATCTTTCTAAAACTTTAGAAAAATTTAAATTTAATTTAGGTCGATTAAAAACTGGAACTCCACCACGCTTAGATAAAAACTCAATTGATTTTTCTGTATTAGAAGAGCAGTGCGGGGATAACCCCCCTACTCCATTCTCTTATCTAACTGATAAAATTAAAGTTCGTCAGATATCTTGCTTTATTACTTACACCAACAAAAAAACTCATCAAATAATAAAAGATAATCTTGAAAAATCAGCAATACATACTGGCAATATTACTGGCAAAGGTCCAAGATATTGCCCTTCGATTGAAGATAAAATAAATCGCTTTTTTGACAAAGAAAGACATCAAATTTTCTTAGAGCCAGAAGGCTTGGATTCTAATCTTATTTATCCTAATGGCATTTCAACATCTTTACCAGAAAATGTACAGCTACAATTTTTGCAATCAATTAAAGGGTTAGAAAATGTTAAGATGCTCCAGGCAGGATATGCTATTGAATATGATTTTGTTGATGCTCGTGAACTTTACCCTACTTTAGAAACTAAGAAAATTAAAAATTTATTCTTTGCTGGGCAAATTAATGGCACAACCGGATATGAAGAAGCAGCAGGACAAGGTTTAGTTGCTGGTATAAATGGTGCCTTAAAAGCTGCTAATAAAAAAGAAGAGTTTATTTTAGATAGAACCAACAGCTACATTGGGGTTATGATTGACGATTTAATTACTAAAGGTACCGATGAGCCTTACCGCATGTTAACTTCTAGAGCTGAATATCGTCTACATCTAAGATCTGACAATGCTGACTTAAGATTGACACAAAAGGGTATTAACATTGGTTGTGTTGGTAAAAAACGCCAAGAAGCATTTAATAACAGAAATAATTCTTTAAAAAAAGATCTAGAAAATTTAAAAAATTTAACAATTTTTCCTAGCAAATTAATGCAATATAAGATAAATATTAAACAAAGCGGTGTTAAAAAAACTGCTTTTGAATTATTATCTTTTCCTGGCATAAGTTTTGATCAGTTAATTACTGTTTGGCCAGAATTAGCAAAAATTAATAAAAGCAACAAAGAACAAATTAAAATTATCGCTTCTTACGACTCATATTTAAAAAGACAAGAAAAAGACATTGCTAATTTTAAAAAAGATGAGAATATTAAGATTCCAGATGATATTAATTTTGATAAGATTAACAGCTTATCTAACGAAGTAAAAGAAAAATTAACAAAAGCCAAACCCAAAACTATTGGCTTAGCTAATAGGATTCCTGGTATCACGCCAGCTTGTGTAATGGCAATAATGATTTATTTAAAAAATAAAAGAACTTAAAGTTTAATATGTTTAAATCAATAAGTAATATTCTTAAAAACTACACTAAAAAAATTATTTTTGGCGGGTTTGCAATGTTGCTTATTTTATTTATTGCCAAACAATCTTTTGCACAAAATTTTATCTCTACAACTGAAGCCATTGATAAAATTGAACAAGTACTTTCAGTTCCAAAAGGCAGTGTAATACTTGAAAGAAAGTCTAAAATAAATATTGATAAAGTTACAAAATCAGAAGAAGAAGGAGAAGAGGAAGCATCTAGAACAGAAGGTAGAGGCTCTAATGAAGAAGGAGGATTATCAATTGAGGTTATTGAAAAAAGAGATAGCAAAGCTAATAGATTAAAAGAAAAATTAGCTTACAATGCTGCAATATCCGGGCAATATGAAGTTTCATTAGAACTTTACAAGCAAATTTTAAAAACAGAAAAAAATAATAATTATGCAAAATTTGGTCTTGCTACCTCTTACCATAAACTTAAACAATACAAACAAGCCAAAAGTATTTACTATGACTTACTTTCTGCTGATATTGACAATAAAAATGAAATTATTGGTAATTTCTTAGAAATTTTAGTTGAAGAATCACCAAAAGATGCTAAGTATGTCTTAGCTCGCCTTTCAGCTCAAAGTCCTAATACTGACTACATATTGGCCAGATCTGCTTTAACATACAATAAATTAAACAATAAAGATGAGGCCACCTTATTATTAAAGAGAGCAATCGCCATTAATCCAAAAAATATTGAATATCAGTATAATTTGGCTATTATTCTAGACAATAATAATGAAAAACAAGGTGCATTAAAATACTACAGACAAGCTCTTAGACATTACATTCAGTCAGGCTCAACTAATCAACAAGTTGATCTTGGCGCAATTAGAAAAAGAATTAATTTTATCCAAAATAATAGCTAGTTAACACAATTATTATGATTCGCAAATTATTAGACTATGTCATTGAAAAAAATGCTTCTGATCTTTATATCTCCTCTGGGAGTGAAACTTTTATTAGGGCTGATGGTGATTTACATGTTGTACCAGAAAGCAGATTAGAACCAAAAGAAATTCTTAGTTTATTACATTCAATTATGAGTGATAAACAAATAGCCCAGTACAAAGAAGAAATGGAAATTGATTTTTCTATTAGCAAAAATAAAGATTATCGCTTCAGGGTAAATGCTTTTACCAATCTTCATGGACCAGCAGCAGTTTTTAGAACAATTCCTTCTAATTCAATGTCTTTAGATGATATTGATGCACCTTTAGCAATTCGTAACTTATGTAAGCTTTCAAAAGGCTTAGTTCTTGTTGTAGGACCAACAGGAAGTGGTAAGTCAACTACATTGGCAGCAATGATTAATGACATAAACCTTCACTATCAACGCCACATAATAACCATTGAAGACCCTGTTGAATTTACCTATACTAATAAAAAATCTCTGATCAACCAAAGAGAAGTTGGTGCAAATACTGAGTCTTTTTCCAAAGCTTTAAAAAGCTCTCTTAGAGAAAGCCCTGATATCATTCTAGTTGGGGAAATGAGAGATGCTGAAACCACTGGTTTGGCACTTACAGCTGCCGAAACTGGACATTTGGTTTTTGGAACATTGCACACTATGTCTGCATCACAAACAGTTAATAGAATTATTGATACCTTCCCTACATCTGACAAAGAAATTGCTCGCTCAATGTTGTCTTCATCTTTGCAAGGAATTATCTCGCAAAGATTAGTAAAGAAAAAAGATGGTGGAAGATGTGCAGCCCTTGAAATAATGTTAGCTAATAGCTCAGTAAGAAACCTAATTAGAGAAGATAAAATACCACAAATTAACTCAATAATTGAAATTGGTCAAAGACAAGGGATGGTAACCATGAAGCAATCTGTTATTGGACTAGTTGAAAAAGGACACATAACTAAAGAATCAGCTAGAGAATTACTACTCTCCTTTGGACATTAAAACTATTATTTGCACTTCAGCTAGACCTTAAGCAAGACTTAAAACCTGTTCAAGATGAACTTAAATTATTATTAAATTGGCAGCTCAATTAAACCAAGAAAAGCTAAAACAAACCATAAAACTTCAACAAATTGCCTCTAACCCAGAAAATTGTGTTTTTGTTTCTGCTTCTGCAGGTTCTGGAAAAACCAAAATATTAACTGACAGAGTTTTAAGATTACTCCTTCTTGGAACTAACCCTCATAAAATATTATGTTTAACATTTACTAAGATAGCAGCCTTTGAGATGCAAAATAGGATCTACAAAGAGCTTAGTAATTGGAGCATATTAACTGAGGAAGATCTTAAGCAAAGAATATTTGATCTAACGGGAGTAAAATTTTCAAAAAACAAAATTAATGAAAGTAAAACCTTATTTAACGTCATATTAGATGATTTTGAAGGCATAAAAATTAATACTATTCACTCATTTTGTCAGAATTTAATGACTAAATTTCCTATTGAAGCAGATATTAAACCAAATTTTCAAATTATCGATAGCCAAACTGAGCATAGTCTACTATTAGAAGCCAAAGATACATTACTAAGAGAGGCTGTAAATGATGAAGAATTATCTAAAAAAATTGAAATAATAAGTGCTAATTTAAATGAAAATAGCTTTCTAGAAATTATCTTAGAGTTAATTAATAAAAGAACTGATCTAGAAATTACCAAAGAAAAATTCTTTGGCCTTGATAACCTAAATAAAACAGTTTTTAAAATATTAAATTGTCAAAATAAAGATGAAGCAGAAATTTTAAATTTAATTAAAAATCCTAATTTTGATAATAAAAATTTAGAAATACTTGGAAAATTAGGACAAAATAGTAACAAAACAACAGACAATAAACATTCAAACCTTATTCTCAATTATTTAGAAAACCCTAATGAAGATACATTTAACCAATATTGTAATGCTTTCTTAACCAAAAAAAATGAGCCAAAAAAACAAGTTTTTACTAAAAAGATTCTGGAAGGTATTAGTCAGGCTGAAGAAATAATAAAATTAGAACAGACAAGATTAACTAAATTAATTGAACAAATTAATAGCTTTTATATTGCTAATTTAACCACTAAACTACTTGAAGTTGGTGATAAAATGTTGCAACTTTATCAAGAGTTAAAAACTAAAAATAGCTATTTAGACTATCATGACCTTATTGCTAAAAGTTCTAAATTACTAACAAACAAAGATAATTCCGACTGGATAAAATATAAATTAGATGGAAATATTGAACATATTTTAGTTGATGAATCGCAAGACACCAATAATAATCAATGGCAAATTATTAAAGCAATTAGCGAAGATTTTTTCAGTGGTAATAGTTCAAATTTACAAAACCGTACCATTTTTGTAGTAGGAGATGAAAAACAATCAATCTACAATTTTCAAGGTGCAGACCCAGAAATATTTGGCAATACCTTTAACTACTACCAAAGCCAACTACAAGCAGCAAATAAGAAAATACAAAATATCTCTTTAAATAATTCATTTCGCTCTTTAAAAAACATATTAAAAGTGGTTGATGATGTTTTTAAAAATTCAAAATATCAAAAAGCAATTAGCAAAATAAATTTGGTTAACCACACCTCAATTAGAACACAAGGCAGTGGTAAGGTAGAGTTATGGCCAATAATTAATGTACCACAAGACAAAAAAAGAGAGAAGGATGATTTCTCTTGGCAATTAAACTTCGATCCAAATCAAAACCAAAATTCAAAGGAAATTCTAGCTAAAATTATTGCTAAAAAAATTAAGTCTTGGCTTGACGATAAAAGAATTTTAAAAAGTGAAAAACGTGCGATAAGACCAAGAGATATTATGATTTTGCTAAAAAATAGAACTAATAATTTAGGAAATCTAATTATTAAAAACTTACAAAAAGAAGATATTTTAGTTAATGGTAGTGATAAAATTGAATTAATTAAAAATATTATTGTTAAAGACCTACTATCTCTAGCAAAATTTTTACTTTTAAATGAAGATGATCTAAATTTAGCCTCCTTACTAAAGTCGCCTTTAATTAATATTTGTGAAGATGACTTATTTGATTTATGTAAAGAAAAAGATAATAAACAAATATCTTTATTTGCAGCTTTAAGGAATGTTTCGCATCAGCCTTCGGCAAATAAAGATATTTGCCATAGATCAGAAAATAATTTTAAATCAGCATTTTTATTTTTAGAAGAAGTTAAAAAATACTATCAAGAAAACCCTTATCAAATTTATCAACTATTCTTGCATATTCTTGAAATTAAAAATAAGAAAACAGCAATAATCTCTCATTTTGGCAAGGAATCTAAAGAAATTATTAATCAATTTCTAAATTTATGTTTAAATTTTCAACAAGATGAAATTGCTAGCTTAGAAAATTTTATCTGCTCCTTAGATAATTTTGACTTAAATATTAAAATTGATACCAGTAATAATAATTTTGATGAAGTAAAAATAACTACAATTCATTCTGCTAAGGGCTTAGAAGCTCCAATAGTTATTTTGGCTGATTGTTTGCATGATTCTAAAAGTCAGTATGGTGCTAATAAAGATAAAATTCTATGGCTTAATAAAGGCCAAGTTAAAATACCAATTTGGAGTGCCGGCAAAGAAAGTGAACTAACTAAAAGCATCAAAGATAATGAACATAATATCAAACAAGAAGAATATCTAAGGCTACTTTATGTAGCAATGACCAGAGCAAAAGATGAACTCTACATTGCTGGCTTTGGTAAAAATACCAATAATGATTGCTGGTACAATATTATTAAAAATAACGCCCTACTTCAAGGTCAAACTAAAAAAAGTCATTTTAAAGAATTAATTAATTTAGATGATCAAAATTTTTTAGAAGATGACAAAATATTCTTTCTTGAAGAAAAAGGTGAAGCAGAAATTATGCTGGTCAATAATAATAAAAATAAGAAGGAAAACTTTGTCACTCCAGATTTTTTACATAAAAAAAGTAAAAAAGAAAAAACTATTAATATACTTTACCCCTCAGATCAAAAAACAGAGGTAATAACTAAATCTTCTTTAAAAAAACATAATCATAATATTGGTAAAATTATTCATAAAATTTTAGAAATATGTCACAATAAATCACCAGATTTAATTAATAAATATTTAGAAAATAATTATCACTATTTAGATAAAGATGAAAAGAAAGAGATATTAAGACAAGTTGCAAATATCTTTGAAAATAAAAAATTTGATTTTTTATTTCAAAATAATTCAAAAAGTGAAGTGCCAATTATTGGTAAAATTGATAATCAATTAGTTTTAGGACAAGTTGACCATTTAATAATAAATAAAGATGAAATTATTATCATAGATTACAAAAGTGATCAGTTAAAAGTGGATAATATCAAATTAAAAACAGCTCAATATCAAAAACAATTAGATCTCTACGCTAAAATAATCCAAGAAATATACCCAAATAAAAAAATCAAATGCGCTATTATTTGGACTTATCTAGGGGAAATAAGCTATCTGTAAAATTATCTGTCATGGAAGAACTTAAAATTAAATAGGCTAAAATAACCCCTCCACCCTGAACATGAGATCCTTCTTCAAGTAACTCTAGCTTGCTAAAGCAAACAAGAGTTACTAACATTCAGGATGACAGTTAAAAACAAGACGGAGTCATCAAGTTAACTCTTAGTAAAAAAATAATGACATTAAGAAAAGTTTTCCTTATTCTTTTGGCATTGGGGATAACTAAATTATTGAACTTTTAATTATGACAATCAAACAAGAATATTTAGATCAAATAGAGGAGCTAAGACAACAAAAATCTACAACTATTAGACCAGTATCACAAGAGTTGGAAAAAATTCTCTACACCCCATTCCAAATTCTAGATCACGGCTTTGTTAGGGTTGTTGACTACATGGGAAACGACTCTTCTGTGGTGCAATCTGCTCGTGTTTCTTATGGGCAAGGTACTAAAAAAGTTAATGCCGATAAAGGGTTAATTAACTACCTAATGGCTCATCGCCATACTACTCCTTTTGAAATGTGTGAAATTAAATTTCATATTAAATTACCAATTTTTATTGCACGCCAATGGATTAGACACAGAACCGCTAATGTTAATGAATATTCGGCCAGATACTCCATAATGGAAGATGAATTCTACATTCCAAAAAATGTTAATTTAGCAGCACAATCAAAGCAAAATCACCAAGGCAGAGATGAAGCTGGATCATTAAGTGCAAATGAACAAAAAAAAGTTTTAGAAATATTAAAAAATGACTCTAGAAACTGCTATGATAATTACTTAGATATGATTAACCAAGACAAAGATGGTAATGTTATTGATAATAACAAAGATGGCCTGGCACGTGAATTAGCAAGAATGAATCTTACCTTAAATTGTTATACCCAATGGTACTGGAAAATTGACTTACATAATTTATTTCACTTTTTATCTTTAAGGGTTGATTCTCATGCCCAATATGAAATAAGAGAATATGCCAAAGTAATGCTTGATATGGTAGAAAAATGGGTGCCTCATTCTTACGAAGCTTTTGTTAAAAACAGAATGAATGCCAAAGAGCTTTCAAGCAGTGCAATTGACGTAATTAAAAGAATGATCAAAGGTGAAAAAGTTAATAGAGAAGAAAGCAACTTAAGCCTCAGAGAATGGAATGAATTAATGTCTATTATCGATTCACCTGCTCAAAAGCTAAAAGCAAACAATATCTAACTGTAATAAAACTATAAATTATGTCTATTGGAATTTGGCAATTAGTCTTAATATTGGTAATAATATTATTAATTTTTGGTGCTGGAAAACTACCAAAAGTTATGAAAGACGTAGGAAAAGGTATTAAAAACTTAAAAGATGGCTTAAAAGAAGAAGATAAAGACAAAGAAGAATAACTAGCTTTGCAATGTTTAATAGAAAGAAATCCGTTAGCACAGCTCACTTAGAGGCTGTTATTAAAAAAAATTCTGGTGATAGAATATCAATTGCAGATATTATGACAGCCATGAATGCTGGTGGTTTTGGTTTAGTTTTAATGTTTTTTTCACTACCAATAATAATTCCACTACCTCCCCCCTTACCTAGCCTTATTGCTGTTCCGTTAGCTGTGTTTTCTTTGCAAATGATGCTTGGCCTAAAAGCTCCTAAATTACCTAAATTAATATCTAATAGAACTATTGAAAGGTCTATCCTTGCAGCTACAATAGAAAAATCATCCACCATTTTTCGTAAAATTGAAAAATTACTAAAACCAAGGTTAGTTTTTTTAAGTACCGGTATTTTTGAAAGAATAATTGGTTTTTTTATTTTAATATTTTCTGCATCAATATTAATTCCGTTGCCATTAACTAACTTTTTACCTGGAATTGGCATTTTAATAACATCTTTTGGCCTTATTGGCAAAGATGGAATAGTAATAATACTTGGCATAGCCACTGGTATTTTTGGTATTATTACTACCTTTGTGGCAATTGTTCTAGGGGTAGAATTTTTAGGTATTATTAAAGATATATTATTTAATATCTAAACAATTGGTATTTTTTATTGACTATTAATTTTATAAACTTAGACTACATAAGCAGTTACTAGCTCTTCTGGGACTAGTTTTCTTCCTTTAACATATTAAATCTTTAAAAATTCAAACATAGATACCGCCTGTCTTTAGAAAATTAAAAGGCTCATCTATTTCAAATATTAATTTATCAAAATCAATCAAATAATGGTAACATCCAACCCTCTAACACTAAATAAGGCTAACAAACCAGCTATACAATCTAAAGTTTCAGAAAAAAAAGAAACTCCAGTAAATCAAGATAAAGAATCTGGCTTATTAAATGAAAAACCAACAATTAACACAACAGCACAAAAGAAAGATGCTAGACCAGAAATTACAAGAAATTCAAACCAAGAAATTTTAGAATTAAAATCATTAAAGCTAGAATCTCCAGAAAAATTAATTGAAATGGCCACAGAATATGGCATGCAAGATGGTGGAGAATTAGGAAAGCAAGACATAATTTATCATATTTTAAAAAGCTTTTCTGAACAAAAAAGAGACAACATAATTATTGGCGAAGGTGTTTTAGAAGTTTTACAAGATGGTTTTGGCTTTTTAAGAGCTCCAGAGGCCAATTATCGCCCTGGTTCTGACGATATTTATGTATCTCCAAGTCAAATTAAAAGATTTGGTCTTAGAACTGGAGACACTGTTAAAGGCCAAATTAGAGCTCCAAAAAAAGGTGAAAGATATTTTGCATTACTTAGAGTTAACGACGTTAATTTTAGCCCATTATCAAGCATTAAAAATAGAGTTCTATTTGACGATTTAACACCTTTATTCCCAGATCAAAAATTACAATTAGAAGTTGACAACCCAGGTAATGGTGACATATCTACCAGAGTAATAGACATGATAAGCCCTCTTGGAAAAGGCCAAAGAGCTTTAATTGTAGCCCAACCAAAAACTGGTAAAACTTGCCTTATGCAAACTATTGCTCATGCAATCACCACTAATCACCCAGAAGTTATCTTGTTAGTTTTACTAATTGACGAAAGACCAGAAGAAGTAACTGACATGTCAAGATCTGTAAAAGGTGAAGTTGTTAGTTCAACCTTTGATGAACCAGCAAATAGACATGTACAATTAGCAGAAATGATCATTGCTAAAGCAAAAAGGCTAGTTGAAGCTAAAAAAGACGTAGTAATTCTTTTAGACTCTATCACCAGGCTTGCTAGAGCCTATAATACAGTTATCCCTTCTTCGGGAAAAGTATTAACTGGTGGCGTTGACTCTAATGCTTTACAAAAACCAAAAAGATTTTTCGGTGCCGCTAGAAACATTGAAGAAGGCGGCTCTTTAAGCATTATTGCTACTGCTTTAGTTGATACTGGTTCAAAAATGGATGATGTAATTTTTGAAGAATTTAAAGGAACCGGTAACTCAGAAATTGTACTGGATAGAAAATTATCTGAAAAAAGAATTTTCCCAGCAATAGACATTACAAGATCCGGAACCAGAAAAGAAGAATTGCTAATGGACAGAGCTACCCTAGCCAAAACTTGGATGCTAAGAAGAATAGTCAACCCAATGAACGCCGTAGAAGCTATGGAGTTCCTATGTAAAAAAATGGGCAGCACCAAAACTAATGATGAATTCTTTAAATCTATGAATTCTTAATTTTCTTGTAAAACTTATTCAGTCAAGATAAACCCTTGGTGGCATTTGACATTTATATTGAAAAGTGATATAATAGAACACTTGGATATAAATGTATAACTATAACATAATATGCCGCCTAGCAAGATAGATAAAGAGTTAGTTGCCAGAAAGATGATGGAGCTGTCCTGGGCACAGGCTAGAACTACCCTCTATAACACAAAAGCAACATCAAACGTTATTGCAACTCAAAAAAAGATACGTTTCATTGGTCGTACTAATAACGGTGAGTCTTTCGTTGCGCAAGAATTAGATAAAACTCAAGTTACATATGGAAATGCAGGTAATGCAGGTTACGGATTTATGGATATTGATGCCTTATCTGACGCAGTTGCTTTTGATAAAAGAAACAGAAAAAAAGGGAAAGTAGTAAGATTAACAGCAACTGATGAAACATGAAAAGATTATTGTGTTCACCCATTTAATAAAACTAATCCAAAGTGGAAAGCTACTGCAGATGATTTTGTTGTACTAAATTCTGTTAACACGTCCAAAAAAAAGAAGAGTTTTAATCAACGCCATAATCTTTATAGCCATGACGATACTAATCATCACTTATCTCCTGCAAATCTTGCTCTACAATTAAATAAAATATCTGAGTTATACAATCCAGAAAATAACCAAGCAGGTAACGATTTACCAAAGAGAATTATCATTCCCTTTTCTAATGCAAATCATCAAATGTGCATAGTACTTAATAAAGGAGCAGATGGACAATATCATTCAATATTTTATAGCGACCTTGCACCTCAAGATTACGCAACTAATTACCATAGCTTCTCTCAACATATTAATAATTTTCTTGCTCAGAACGGATTTGATAAACTTCCTAAAAATGAAGCGCAATTTCGTAATACTCATAGTATGTGGGCAGATGGATTTTGTGCAGATTCTTTTGAAACTTTTATGGATAAGATTGCCACTAATCCAGACATTAGCCTAGATTTTAAAAATAATAAAGACTTACAAGACTTAATTAATGCAGATAATGATCTAAATACAAAAAATGGAAATGGAGGAAATCAGGCACAAAAGAATGCCAACTTAAGACATCGATCAATTGCAAAACTTGCAAAATATGAATTTGATATGTGGCAATGGCAAAAAGATAATGGTTATAATCCAGTGCACTTCATGGAAAATAGATTTACCATAACAAAACCAGGGAAAGATACTGTAAAAGATCTTACAGGTATGAAAAGACATGTTTTACTAACAGAACTTAATGCAGACACTAATAAACGTACATTATATAAATTCTTTAAAAAACTTAGTGTTTATTATACTAAGCAAATAGAAGGGGAAGCAAGCAAAAATACGATGAAAGCCATTCTTGACAAAATAACAGAAATGTCCCTGAGTGATATTTTGTATACACAAGGAATGAAACAAAATTTTGCCAAATTTTTCCTTCAAAACATAGATTGTGCCTCGCAAATTGAAGCAATTACAACATTTCTAGGGGCAAACAAACATCATAAAACTAGTCAACATTACAAAAAATTTGTAGAAATATGGACCCAATTAATAGACACCCCATATAAAGAAACAAAAGGCTCAGATGGAATAGATAAAGATGAAAAAACCAAAAAGAAACCTAAACTTATAGATCTATCCAGCGAAAGTGAGGGGACTTCCTTATCTAGTGATAGTGATTCACCGGATGAAACGCCAGAAAAAACAAAGAAAAAGGAAACAGATGATGACTTAGAAGAAGAACATAAATTTGGTAAAAGCAATTGGAAAAAGAAATATAATGCAAATGATAAATTAGAAATATGTGCTGTAAATTTATCTTTAATGGGTATAAAAAATACCCAAATCATAGAAATGATGCAAGGACATTGCCCAACTCTTAGTGCACCACAAGTTAGAAATGCAAAAAAAGTTGCTAATCAAATAGGTAATGAAATTAATAATAAATTATTTAATTCTAGAGAAGATAATGAAGAAAATTTTAGATTTCCTCGTAATTATAAAGGAATTGGGGTTGTTTTTGACAATTGCCATAAAGGTGAAAATACATGGATTATGCCAGTAACATATGTTGACCCAAATGGAACTGCTGGTAAAAAGGGAATAAAGGCAGGATATAAATTATCAATATCACCTGATGCTTTGGAAAATTTCTATGGTACCTCCTCAGAAGAGATAACTGAAAGCCATGTAGTGCACTTTGTAAGAACAGTCGGAATTGATGCATCAAGTGTTGTTGCAATAGATAAAAATAACAAAGCTTTACCAATAAAAGTTGGCACTGCCACCTATTCAATAGAAAAAAACAACATCAAACCATTTAATTTTGATACAAGAATAGACTTAAACTTACCAGAACCAAGCCCTGCCCCAGAATCACATAAAAAACCATTTCGCGATCCTCATCGCTCTCACGAAGGTGCTTTAGTAGATTTATAACCACCCTAATCTTTTAAACTCATCTCAATTATCTTTACTGCATCAAAATTATTGTGACCTTCTTTTATCTGATAAAATTTCTTCTCATTACTATTAATATATTTAAATAGATTTTTTCCCATTTTAAAATCTACTATTTCATCATCAATACTATGAAAATAACTAATTTTAGCCTTTGTCTCTTTAGCTAAGGATATATTATTTAAAATTCCGCCGGTAAATCCACAAAAAATACTATAAATTTGTAAACAAATTGATTTTACTCTATCAAAAGTTCCAACGATGATAACATTTCTTAGGTTAGGATATTTAGATGCACCATAAAGTGCTGCAGTTCCACCTAAAGAAGCACCAAAAATTATAATGTTTTCCTCTAATATTCCTTGTTTTTTTAAATATTGCATAGATAAATCGACTGTTTTATAGATTGCCTTTTCATTTGAAGTACCACTTGATAAATGATAACCAGGATAAGCTGGTGCTACAATATTGTGATGAGGAGCAAGATCATTAATTATTCTACCAACACCACCAGCATTGCCATGAAAAAATAATATAACTAATGGATCTGATTTTTTGGTAAAGGATTCACTAATATAAAGCTTTTCCTTCTTACCATAAGGAATAAAAACTTCATCATATTCTAAATAGCTTTTAATTGGACCTTGAGAATATTGATTTTTAAAAATTAGACTATTAGCAACTAAAACTAATATTACAGAAACTGTTAACCAAAAAGAGAAAATAAATAAAACAACGTTAGTAATTCTCTTTTTTAGCTTGGGCTTCATAACTTTATTTTTGAAATATCGTAATATTTAACTATAGTTCCTATTGTGTGAGATACTTCACATAAGAAATTGTAAGGATTGCTTAGGGCAATTAAAAATTTTCTAAGCTCAGCATGACATTATTAGTAACTATTAATAACCACTATTATATCTGTTATAATCTTGATTATACCCATCATAAACTCCCCTGCTCTTACCATAATCACCATCGTAAATTTTATTACTGTAAGAATTATGATTACGATAATCTTGTCTTTGACCATTTTTATCCATTATTTCAAGATTTAAATCTGTATCGGTACTAACATTATTGCGACCAATATCTACTAAATATTCTCTCTTTTTAAAATCACGACAATGTGTTGAATAAAAACCTAATATTGGAAAAACAAGCATAATACCCATAGCATCTAGAACACATCTAGTATTATCTGCCCCTCTACC
>JAYORG010000006.1:14862-77288 GCA_038123275.1 Rickettsiales bacterium
ACCTCTTACTGACTGCCAAGTTTCCATATCAATGTTAGAAGTGCCATAGCCTTTTTTAACTATTGTAGCTCTATATTTTTCCTTCTCTGGATTTAATGTAACATGTGCTGGAGTCTCACCATAATATTGACCATCAATATAAATACTAGCCCCACTAGGACTACTTTTAATTGGAACCGAAACATGCTCTTCATTTAATAAAGCACAAGACGAAATTAATAATATTGATAGTGTAGTAAAAATATTCTTTATCATAATATATTAAAAGTTAATTACTATTATACTTAACTCAAGCAAGTATCTATTGTAACATTTTTTATAAAGAAATTCAAGCTTTTTTTAAATACTGCTGAGAATGAAGGGGTTAATGAATGACAAGTACTACAACATGTCATCCTGAATTTAGAATATCTTAGCCATCTTTGATGGCTTAGAGATTCTTACATGAAGGATCTCACGTCAAGGATGGAGGGGTTAATTCTAACTAATTTTTTGTAGGATGAGGTACTTCACATAAGAATAAGTAAGGGCTAAAGCCCTAACTTATTCTAAGTTCAGCATGACAAGTGCCGTAATAATTAGTAGGGATGATAGGAGCTTCTAAGTTCAGCATTGTAAAGGTCATCTATTTCGATGACCTTTACAAGGATGACAAGTGCTACAATACATTAACTGTTATCCTTTCAGGATAACATTAAAACTACCTTTTCCAACGATTATGAACCCAAAACCATTGGGCTGGATATTCTTTAATCCAAGATTCAAGTTTTTTATTGATCTTCTTGGTTAAAGAAAAGACTTGTTCTTCACTAATATTTTTTTCTTTTTTAAATTCTATAGACTTATCAACCTGGATTTTAAACTTAAACTCTTTACCTATTCTAATAGAGCGTGCTGGAATTAAAGGAATATCATATTTTAAGGCTAACTTAGCAATAGAAGATGAAGTAAGAGCTTGATCATGAAAAAATGGCACATCAATACCATCACTAATTTTTTGATCTACTAATATTATAATATAATTGCCATCTTTAATTTCTTTAATAATTTGCTTATTGCCTTGTGTATTTTTGGCAATTAAACCAATATTTCTAATTTGCGAAGTAATTTTGTCTACCGCTTCATTATTTAAAGGACGATAAACAGTTTTAACATTAATGCCATGATGTAAAAAGAATTTAGGACCAACCTCCCAATTACCAATGTGACCAGAAAAGATAATGCCACCATTATAATTTTTCTTAATATGTTTGATATTTTCTAAAGTTTTATCATCACTTGTTAAATAATTGGCAATTTTATCTTTATCAAACTTGCAGCTATATATAAATTCTCCTGCAATTCTGCCAAGATTATCCCACATATCATCTAATATTTGATCTATTTTTGACTCTCCTAACTTTGGTAATGCTTTAGATATATTATCTTTAGCTAAGTTATGAACTGAAATTAATTTACCAACTTTTCGTGCCAAAAAACTACCAAAATTTGAAGCATTTTTTAAACCTAAAACACTAAAAATAAATAGACCAATCCTAACTGCTATTAACTCAAAAAAATAACGAATCTTCTTAATTAATTGTTTCATTACTTTAATAATTTTTTTAATTTATTCTCAATATACATTCTATCTGCTTTTTTAAATTCGATTTCAATATCTAAATATTTAACCTGCTCTTGATATTTTTTATCCAGCCTAACAAAATCTTTTTTAGTTGTAATTAATGTTGCTCCCTTCTTATTGGCAAGATTAATTAACTTATTTAAATCTCTTTCTTTATACTGATAATGATCACCAAAACTAACTTCTTTTATAACATTATAACCATGCTTCTTTAAAATATCAAAAAACTTAGATGGACGACCAATGCCACAAAATGCTATTAATGGCTCGCTTACTGATATATCTTTGTTAATTACCTTGGCTTGAACCAAAATAACCTTTGTACCTTTAAACTTTTTAGCATAATTAAACTTATCCTTACCAACAATAATAATTAAATTAACATTTTTAGAACCCACCTTTATATTTTGCCTTAAAGGCCCTGCTGGTATTATAAGGTTATTACCAAAACCATATTCACCATCAATTACTAAAATTGATAGATCTTTTATTAAAGATGGATTTTGCAAACCATCATCCATAATAATTAATTGCTCATCTGGCATTTTAGCAATTTGCTTGGCTGCAAAAACCCTATTTTTTGATATAAAAGTATGAGATATCTCACTAAGCAAAATAGCTTCGTCGCCAACCTGACAATTCATATGTTTATCTTTATCCACTAGGATTAGACTTTCTATTTGTGCTTTGTAACCATGACCTAAATAAGCAAATTGTATATCTATGCTTTTAAGAATTTTTCCTATTGCAATGGCAATTGGCGTTTTACCAGCACCACCAGATGTTAAATTACCAATGCAAATAATTGGCTTATCAACCTTAATTGGTGTAATAATTAAATTACGCAAAATAGATGCTAATTTATATAAATAGCTAAAAGGCCACAATATTAATGATATGATAGTAATTTTATGCCAAAATTTAGGAGTTTTCATAACTTAAATTAATTTACTAGACCTAGGTTCTGTTGAGATTTAATTTACTTTTAATTTAGTAATAGCACTAATATTACCACCATCCATTTCAATATTAATTTCTTGGTTAATATCTATATTATCAATGTTGCCAATAACTTTATTGTGATCATTTCTAATGATAGCATACCCTCTTTTTAAAACCTTTTTATAATGATAACTATCAAGTAATTTACTTGCTAGTATTATTTTATTTTCCAAATTATTTATTTTATAATCAAAATTATTGGAAAGATCCTTTGATAAAAAGTTAATTTTATTTTCATAGTTACTTAAAACTTGATTGGGATCAATCATGGAACTTGCTAAAATTCTTATATTTTGCTCTTTATTATTTAGATAATTATTAATTAAAAGCTTCATATTTTTGGATATATCATTAACTTTTTCTTCATTTTGTTCTAATAATTTCTGTGGATGAATCAAATTCCTAGAAGCATGAAGCAACTCTTTTTCTTTATCATTTAGGATATTTTTAACATAGCTATTTAACCTATCTTCTAATCCAACTACTAATTTTTTTAGATCACTTAAAATTGGAGTAACAATTTCAGCGGCAGCTGTTGGGGTTGGAGCTCTAACATCACTAACATAGTCTATTAAGGTGGTATCTGTCTCATGCCCTATGGCAGAAATAATTGGAATTTTAGAATTAAAGACTTCCCTAACTAAGGCCTCATCACTAAATGGTAGCAAGTCCTCTAACGAGCCACCACCACGAGCTATTATTATTACATCTGGAACTTTATCCTTTAGAGCATTAAAATATTTTATTCCTAAGATTACTTCCAAGGCTGCATTTTGTCCTTGAACTGCTGATGGATAAATATTAATATTAGTTGGAAAACGATCTTGCACCCTATGAATAATATCTTCAATAACAGCCCCAGTTTTTGAGGTAATTACTCCAATATTATTAGGCCAAAATGGTAAGGTTTTTTTATGTTTATCATCAAATAGTCCTTCTGCTAGCAATTTTTTTCTTCTTTTCTCGACCATGTCCATTAAGGCACCAATTCCTGCAATTTCTACCTTTTGGACAATTATTTGATAATTAGATCTCCCTTCATAAGTGGTAACTTTACCAAATACAACAACTTCTAAACCATCTTCAACCTTAAAACTTATCTGACTTGCAATATTTCTAAAACACACGGCTGATATTAAGGCCTTTTCATCTTTAAGAGAAAAATAACAATGCCCTGATGCTGCTTCTTTAAACCCACTTACTTCTCCTCTAATTTTGATATAACCAAAACCATCTTCTATTACCCTTTTAATGGCTCTAGAAACTTCTCCAACAGTAAATTCTGGTACATTATGTTGCTGATTTTCTATCATTTAATTTTTTAAAAATAATAGGTTCAATTTCAATAAATTTATCCATAAAAAAATCACGATTAAATAATTCCACATGAGGAATTTGTAACTCATCACCATAATCTAAATAAAGATCATCTATTGCTAAAATATCAATATCAATTTCTCTTGGGGCCCATTTGCCACGGTTAATTCTACCTAGTTTAACTTCAATTTTTTTGATAATTTTTAAAATTTGCAAAGGCACAATCGTGCTTAAATCTATATCTGCGCTAAAAGTAATATTAAAAAAATCAATATCCCAATCTTTTGGAGAATTTGATAAAAGCAAAGCCTTGTTTTGCAAAATAGTTGAAACTTTAGTATTTTTTAAATCAAGATCTTTTATTAAACTTTGTGTTGCCTTTTCTAAAAATAACTTCCTATCCCCCAAATTAGAACCAATAGCAAATATTATTCTATTCATATAAATGCCCTGTTTTATGATTATTATGGCATATCGCAACAGCTAATGCATCAGACTCATCTTCAGTTTTAGCGCTAGATTTAGGTAGTAAATATTTAATCATGGTTGCTACCTGATTTTTATCAGCCCTACCTACCCCAACAACAGCTTTTTTTACAGCAGTAGTTGAATATTCAAATATCTCTAAATCTTTATTTAACGACAAACTTAACATCAAAGCTCCACGAGCATGACCTAACTTTAAAGAAGATGTTGGATTATTATTAATGAATGTTTCTTCAATAGCTGCTTGATGTGGATTATAAAGTTTAACCACCTCAATTATACCATGATGTAAATGTGAAATTCTTTGATGAATTGATTCTTTGGCATTGGTATAAATAGTACCACTGGCAAGAAATGATATATTATTACCATCACAAGAAATTAAACCCCAACCAGTTTTAGTAAGTCCAGGATCAACTCCAAGTATTTTTACAACTGGCCTTAGATCTTTTTGAAAACTAGCTTTTGTCATGCTTTTAGTAAAAACTCTTACCTTCTTTTTCCATACTTAATAATAATGCCGATGGCTGGAACCTTTTACCATATGTTTTATTTAGGTTTTTCATTCTACTAACAACCTTTTTAATACCAAGATTATTAGCATATTTTAATAAGCCACCTCTAAATGGAGGAAAGCCAGTTCCCATAATCATGGCCATATCTAAATAGCGAGGGTTTTTAACTACCTTTTCTTCTAAACATTTTGCTGCTTCATTAATCATAATAAAAATACATCTATCAATTACATCTTCTTCAAAAAATTCTAATTTAGTTAAACCATTATTGGAGATAATTTTAGTAATTTTACTATTCACCTCCATCTGCTTGCCTTTATCGTACATAAAGAACCCTTCGTCAGATTTTTTGCCTAATAAATTTTTATCAAGAGAAATTTCCTCTAATAATTCACAAACTTTCATTCTATTACCATATCCTTCTTCTAGAATTTTAGCTACCTTATAACCAACATCAATACCAACTGTATCTGCTAAAGTAAAAGGGCCCATTGGCATTCCAAAATCAACAATCAAATCATCTACTAATTTTAAATCAGCACCCTCTTCTATTAAAAACCCAGCTTCATTAATATATGGAATTAAAATTCTATTAACCAAGAACCCAGGAACATCTTTAACTACGATTGGTGTTTTACCTAATTTTTTAGACAAAGCAACAACTGTAGCCACTGCTTCTTGAGATGTTTTTTCACCCTGTATTACTTCAACCAAAGGCATCCTATTAACTGGATTAAAAAAATGCATACCTATAAATCTTTCAGGATTTTTTAAAGATTGTGCCATTTTTGTAATAGAAAGAGAGGATGTATTACTAGCAATTATGGTATTTTTAGAAATATATTTTTCTAACTCAGATATAGTGTCTTTCTTTATTTTAATATCTTCAATTATAGCCTCAACCACAATATCGCTACTATTAAAACCTTCATATTTAAGAGTTGAGCTAATATTATTTACCCTAAGGTTAATTTCATTATCATTATATTTTCTGATCTTCTTAAGTTGATTATAAACTTTATCAACTTGTTTAAAGCCCAATGCTATCGCCTGATTAGAAATATCCTTCATTCTGATAGAAATATTGTAATTGCTAAAAAGCCAAGCAATTCCTCCTCCCATAATTCCAGCACCAACCAATCCAGCTTCTTGAACCTGATATGCTTCTACATCTTTATTTGCACCGCTATCTTTTTTGATCTCTTCTGAAATAAAAAATAAATCTATTAAATTTTTAGAAATATCACTAACTGCTAATTTTGAAAAATACTTAGCCTCCAATTTTAAACCCTTATCTCTTTGGTCATCATTAAAATCGTAAGTCTCCTCTATTACTTCTAAGGCAGATAATACAGCTGGATAATGGCCTTTAGTTTTTTTGATTAAATCTTTTTTAACATATCTATAAATAAAATACTTACCCAATAATAAGGTTTCTTTAGTAAATCTACTTCTTCTAGATTTATTTCTTTTTAGCAAATATTTATTATCTTTTGGCTTTAAAAGAATTAACTCAATAAAATCATTCAGAAATTTACTAGAAAACTCTTCTCGTACCATATCATCAGCTAAACCAATTTTATAGGATTTTTTAGCATTAATTGGCTTGCCAGAAAGAATCATTGCCAAACTATGTTTTAAACCAACTAATTTAGGCAACCTCCAAGTACCACCAAAGCCAGGAATAATACCAAGGCTAACTTCTGGTAAACCTAATTTAGTTTTATCATTACTTGCTACAATACGATATCGACAAGCCAAAGCAAACTCTAGACCCCCACCTACACAAGCTCCATTAATAAAAGCAATAGTTGGAAATGGTAAATCTTCAATTCTATTTAAGATTTCTTGCCCGAAAGAAGATTTTTCTGCAGCCTCAGACTTACCTTTAATATCTTTAATCTCATTTATATCAGCTCCAGCAATAAAGATATTCTTTTTATTGCTGCTAAAAATTAGAACTTTAATTTTATCATTTGTTTTTGCTTCAAATAACAGTTTTTCCAACTCTAACAAAACCTTAGCACTTAGCTTGTTAACTTTCTCACCTTTAAGATCGAAAACTACATTAGCTATACCATTTTTATCAATTTTTAGCTTAAGAGAATTTGTCATAACCTAGTTTAATTAGAAGAAATCAAAAATTTTACCAATAATTCATCATCATCTTTTCTAAAAGATATTTCTAAACTATCACTATTTCTTTTATAAAATAAAGCATGTTCTACATCCTTACCAATACTATCTTTTAGTTTAAAACCAATTTGAGGCAAAGTAACCAAATAAAAATCTTTAACTTCCTCTAAGCTTGAATTACTAAAATATGATGAAATAGCAATATTACCAGAAATTGTATCAAAATTTGTGCTTTCCTCTTCAATCATTTCCAAACCCAAAAATAAAGGTATATCATCGGCCCCAAAAACATAACCTGAAGAATCTCTTATCTGCGCAACATCAGAATTTTCCTGATATTCAACTTTAGTAGAACAAGAGGATATTAAAAATGAAATTATAAAAACTAATAATATTTTATTTATCATGGCCTAAGATTATTTTTGACATTTTGGACAATAAAAGCTTGATCTACCATTCTGCTTAACTCTTTTAATAAAGCTAGAACAATCAAAACAATTTTCATTATCTCGCGCATAAACTTTAAAATCAAACTGAAATTCACCTACATCACCCTTTAAATCGACATAATCCCTTAAAGTAGAGCCACCAGCTTTAATTGCTTTTTGTAAAATTCCTTTAATATTTTTAATTAAAAGGTCTATCTGAGATAAACTTAACTTATTAGAAGGTTTTAAAGGAGAAATTCCACTTAAAAATAATGACTCATTAATATAAATATTACCAACTCCAACCACTATTTTATTATCCATCATAGTAGTTTTGATGTTCATTGACTTATTCTTTAAAATTTTAGCTAAATAATTACTATTAAAATCTTCCATTAAAGGCTCTGGCCCTAAGTCTTTAATCATTTTATGAGAATTAATTTTACCCTCATCAACTAGATCAACAAAGCCAAAACGGCGAGTATCATTATAAATTAAACCACTATTATCATCAAAATTAATAAAAACATGATCATGTTTCTTTGTGCTCTTAGGAAAAGTAGAGAAATAATTTAGCTTACCACTCATACCCAAATGAACTAAAAGAATTTGTTTAGAATCTAGATGAATTAATAAATAACGAGCCCTTCTTGTTACTAAGGTTATTTTATTATTAGTTAAGTTAGAAATAAAATTATCAGGAAATGGAAATCTTAAATTTTTATTAGAAATATTAACATTAGAAATTTTCTTTCCAATAACATTTTGTTCTAAGCCACTTTTTACAGTTTCAACCTCTGGTAATTCTGGCATATCAATTAGGTGTAGAAAATTAAATTATTATCTGTACTTTAAACTTTATTAAAGACCTTTATTAGTCTGCATCTTAAGAAAAATAATAATTTTTCATCAAAATGACAAGAAAAAAAGAGACATACGATTACAAACTGACATTACCCAAAATAAAAGACTCTAATGATAAAGTCTTATTACATAGCTGCTGTGCTCCTTGTGCAGGTGACTTAATGGAAAGAATGAAGAAATCTAAAATTAACTTAACTATATTCTTTTACAACCCTAATATCCATCCCAAAAAAGAATATGAAATTCGAAAAGAAGAAAATATCAAATTTGCCAAAAAGCTAGATATACCTTTTATTGATGCTGATTATGATGTACAAAATTGGTTTTCTCGTGCAAAAGGATTAGAAAATGAACCAGAACGAGGAGCTAGATGCACTAAATGTTTTGATATGAGGTTTGAGAGAACTGCGCTTTATGCTTATGAAAATAACTTTAATATAATTAGTAGCTCGCTTGGAATATCACGCTGGAAAAATATGGATCAAATTAATGATTGTGGAGTAAGAGCTGCAAAAAATTATGAAGGAGTTACTTATTGGACTTATAATTGGCGTAAAGCTGGAGGATCTTCTAGAATGTATGAAATTGCCAAAAGGGAGGAATTCTATAAACAAGAATATTGCGGATGTATCTACTCCTTAAGAGATACTAATAATTGGCGCAAAAAAACTAATCGAGAAGAAATTGAAATTGGCCAAGAGTTCTACCAAGAATTTCTATCTTAATTTTAAAAAAACCCCCTATTTAAGAAATAAATAGGGGGCCTATAATCAAAATTAGAGTTCGAATTTTAATTAAATTTTAACATTGGGAGAAAAAAATTAATACTTAACTTGATCTCCAATTTCAAATATCATCATATCATATTTTTATTACTTAGTAAATAATATTAATTACTAACTGTATTATTTTGACTCTAAAGGCCTTTGTGCAACTAAAATCATATACTGTTAAATTTTAGTTGAACAAAGGTCTTTCTAGTTGATATTTCTTATTTTAAACTCTAAATAAACACTTGTCCTGCCTTCTTTCTGAGCCTTGTTTTGATATTTTGTATAAGTCCAGTCTAAAGGAAAATTTTGCCAATCATCCTTAGAATTAGCACTCCAGATAAAATCTTCTCTTTTAATAATTGCACTCATTATCCACTCTTTGTAAGAATCATGATCTGTGGCAATAATTAACTTACCTGAATTTTTAATCTTTTTATTCAAGATATCCAAAAAACTATCATTAATTAATCTTCTTTTAAAATGCTTTGATTTAGGCCAAGGGTCTGGAAATAAAATATAGATTTTATCAAAAATATTATCTTCTAATTCCTCTAATAAAATTCTGATATCACATTTAAAAATCTTGATATTATTTAATGGTTCTTCTTCTAATTTAGATAAAAGGTTAACTACGCCATTAATATGAGTTTCACCAGCAATTATATTAATATCTGGATTATTTTTAGCTAACTGAAAGGTAAAATCACCAAAGCCAAAACCTATTTCTAAAAATAACTCTTTTTGTTTGATAAAATTATTATCTTTCTCATCAAATTTATATTTGGGAAGTAAATTATCAAAAAGGTCTTGCTTGTAACTACTTAGCTTACGTGATTTTATTCTACCAAAACTTCTAATTAATGGAACTTCTTTAGACGCTGTTGACATATTATTTTATTTTTAAATTTTGAATAATTTCATTAAAAAATAGGACTAAATATGAAATTAAAATAATGTGTTAAAAGTGCCTAGGTATTTTATAGCGAAAGTTTTGCTACTCTTGTTTTATGTCTGTCTGAAGAGGAGAATTTAGTCTTTAAAAAAGCCTCTACTGCCAACAAAGCAGTTTCTTTATCTATTACTCTAGCCCCCAAACATATAATATTGGCATTATTATGCTGTCTTGCCAAAATGGCAGTTTGCTCATTATGGCAAAGGGCTGCCCTAACCTCCTTATAACGATTAGCCGCAATTGATATACCAATACCACTACCACAAATCAGAATACCAAAATCAAATTCACCAGCAATGAGTTTTTTAGATAAGTTAGTGGCAACGTCAGGATAATCTACAGCAATATCAGCATTATTACAACCAAGATCAATAAATTGATATTTGCTACCTTGAAAAAATTCTATTATTGCTGATTTAAAATCATAACCACCATGGTCTGAAGCTATTCCTATTTTCATTAACTTAGTAAATCTTTTAATTTTGGATGAAATTTATTAGCATTAAATTCAGTAATTTCAATATTAGCAACATCTTCTTGATAAAAAGGATCTTCTTTTAAAATTTCCTCTAACTTACCTTTATTTTCACAAATAGCAATTATAACACCTCCTACTAGTGGATTTTGTCTGCCAGAAGCAATAAATACTTGTTTCTCATAATATTTATCTAAAAATTTTAAGTGATCTGGTCTTAATTTATCAATTAACTCAATTGACTTCTTATAAGTTAGTTTAACTACAAACATGGGCATAATCTATTTCTCCAATTCTTTTAAATATTTTAAAACTTCTGCAACATGGCCATTGACCTTTACAGATCTAAAAATTTTAACTATATCACCTTTTTTATCAATAATGAAAGTGCTGCGATCAATTCCCATATATTTTTTACCAAACATTGATTTTTCCTTTAAAACCCCATAAGAGCTACATAAAGTCACTTCCTCATCACTAATTAAATTAAATGCCAAATTATATTTCTCGATAAATTTAACATGTTTCTTAACACTGTCTTTTGATGCCCCTAAAATAACAGTATCTAACTTCTTAAACTCTTCTATATTAGCACTAAAATCTTGCGCCTCAATAGTACATCCTGGAGTATCATCTTTTGGATAAAAATATAGCACTACATTTTTACCCCTAAGATCACTTAAATCAATTTTAGTGCCATCATCACAAGGCAAGTTAAATGAAGGTGCAATTTTTCCAATTTCAATAGTCATAATGTTTATTAATTTATGTTAATAATTAAAAAATAATTCTCTATATGTAACGAAATAAAACTCTAAGCAATTAACTGCTTATATCCTGTTTAAAGGAAATGCGGTTTCTTTTGAATTTATTTTGAAAACGATATGTATCAGGAAATACATTGAGTTTTCAAAATAAAGATCAAAAGAAACCGCATTTCCTTTAAACAGGATATAAGGGCCATACGTACATTATTGTGGGCACAGCAACAATAACAATTAATATCTCCAACCACAAACCAACTCGCCAATAATCACCAAAATGATAACCACCAGGCCCTAATACTAAAGCATTATTTTGATGCCCTATTGGTGTTAAAAATGCACATGATGCACCAACGGCAACTGCCATTAAAAAAGGATCAATACTAGCGCCAAGACCAATAGCAATATTTTTAGCAATTGGGGCCATTAAAATAGCAGTTGTAGCATTATTTAAAATATCTGACAAAGTCATGGTTACAATCAAGATAACGGCCAAAATAATTGTTGGAGAATAACCGCCAGCAATATCTAATAAATTGTCAGAAATTAACTGCGTTGCACCTGCTGTTTCCAAAGCAGTACCAACCGGTATCATGGCCCCAAGTAAAACAACAACTGGCCAATCAACTCCATTATAAAGTTCTCTAATGGGAATAATATTTTTTAAGGCCATAGCTACAACACCCATACCAAGAGCTAATTGTATAGGCACAATTCCCGTTACACCTAAAAATAATGATCCCATAAAAATTGACAAAGCTGGAATTGCCAACTTTCTTTTACCAAAACCTAATTGTCTTTTTGCTAAAGGATAACAGCCAATTTTAGCCACAGCTTCTTCAACTACATCCTCATCTCCGTGAATTAAAATTACATCACCAGTTTTAAATTTAAATTGACGCAATCTTTGATTATAGGACATTCCTTGTCTAGAAACAGCAAGCAAATTAACTCCTAAATAACTTTTAAATTTAATTTGCTCTACAGTTCTACCATCAACTCTAGAATCAGGAGAAACTACTACCTCCATAGTTATGGTGTCTTTAGAATGTAAAATTGCATCTCTAGCATTGTCAGCACTAAGCAAGGATAAACCATATTGTGACACAAACTTATCAATATCTTTTTGACTAGACTCTAATAATAATAAGTCACCCTCATTAAATTTATATTTTTTAGGAACAATTGTATATTTTTGTTTTTTATTAACTAGTGAGATAAGATTAATATTATTTTTATGTAGTATTTTTTCTAATTCAGCATCTAGCATCCCAATTAAGTAAGATTTTTTTGGTATTTTTATTTCAAATAAATAATCACCAATATCAAAAAGACTATCATTGCCAGAGCTTGCCTTTCTAACTTTAACTAAACGCCAACCAATTAAAACTAAAAATAATATTCCAGCCACAGTGATTATGCCACCTGCAGGAGCAAAGTCGAACATTCTAAAAGACTCACCTGTAACTTCTTTACGATAAGAAGCGATAATAATATTTGGTGGTGTTCCTATTAAAGTAACTAAGCCACCTAAAATTGAACCAAATGATAATGGCATTAGAACTGTTGCTGGGGATCTGCCTGCTTTGATTGTTGATTGAATTGCAACTGGCATAAGTAAAGCTAATGCCCCAACATTATTCATAAACATTGATAAAAATGCCACTATAAAAATTAGCGCCGCAATATGAAGTGAGGGAATTGATGAAATTGGTTCTATAACTTTAGCCATTCTCTCAATAACACCCGACCTAGTTAGGCCATAACTCAAAATTAAAACAATAGCCACAGTTACTGTTGCTGGATGACCAAAACCAGAAAAAATTTGATCCACCGGCACAAGACCAAATAAAGAACAAGCACCAAGAGCCATTAAAGCCACAATATCATAACGCCACTTACCCCAGATAAATAATATTAATACTGTAATTATAATGCCAAGAATGGCAATTTGATCAAACATTTAAGACTTTGGTGAATAAACTAAATTATAGACACTGTTAACATAAGGAAAAATATAAACTCAGACTTTGAATGAGGCAAGTAGAAAATAAAAGCAAAATAAGTGATTAACTCACCTTACGCACGCCACAGTTTTTAAGTGATTAAAATTTATATCAAGCCTCAGTCTATAATTCTAATTCATTGTAAGTAACTTCTTGTTTTACTCCATAGCCCTGAGGAATGATATTTTTAATAAATGTAAAACCTATTTTTTTTAAAATATGATTAGAAGCATCATTTTTAGGATTAGAAGAAGCAACTATCCTTTTAGCCTTTAATGTTTTGCTAGCATATTCTTTAATAGCAAATGCCAACTCACTAGCATAGCCCTTACCCCAAAATTCTGGTAATAATGCAAACCTTATTTCCATCTCCTCACCAATATTTTTAGATAAAACTCTAGAAGTTAAGCCACCTCTTCCAATAAAATAACCAGACTCCTTCTCAAAAACTGCCCATTGTGAATAGCCATATTTTTCTTGGTGAGAAATAAAGTCATTTAAATGTTTTTTTATAGTATTAAAATCTTGAATACCATCAATTGTATTTTTGGCTACCTTAGGATTGGCATGAAGATTATATAGATTGTCAAAATCTTCCATTGTAAATATACGAGCATATAATCTTTTGGAATTAAGTATATGTATCATTTAACCTTATCATTAAATTAAACCAACCTAGAGTCAAATATATAACACTTTAAAAAAAATAAAGTAATTAATTCTATACATCAAAACCCTTCATAATATTCCTAAAAAATATTGATTTCTTAAGCCATTAAGATAAAGTCCATAGATTCTGGGGCTATGGCGCAGTTGGTAGCGCGCTTGCATGGCATGCAAGAGGTCACGAGTTCGACCCTCGTTAGCTCCACCAGCCTACGCTCTTACGAGCTTCGGCTGGCAGGCCAGACCGTCAGGGATGACTGTTAGTCGGAGATCGTTAGAACGTAGGCTGCCCTTCGAAGCTCCGTTAGGAGCGTAGTAGGGCTTTACCAACATAAAAATAACTGAAACTATAAAATAAATTAACCACAAAACCAAAACCCCATGTACTACGTATATATCCTAAAATCCATACCCTAACCGTTCCAAACCTACATTGGCTTCACATCAAATCTAAAACAAAGACTAAAAGACCACAATTCTGGCAAATCCATCCACACAAATAAATTCATTCCATAGAAAATCAAAAACTATTTTGCTTTCGAAAATCAAGATAAAGCAGAAAAATTTGAGAGATTTTTAAAGTCAGGAAATGGAAGGATGTTTGTAAAAAAAACACTACTAATAAATCGCCTTAGAGACTGTAAAATCAACACTTTAGAGACATAAGAAGTCCAAAAAGTAAAAGTTTCCCCTCGTTTGGTTATTATTTTAAAAGATTAACTACCTTGAATCCTTATTATATCTGGTTTTATCTGTGTCCTCTTGATAAGAGATAGAGAGATACATACTTATTTTAGGAAATCTATTGCTGCAATATTACTTAGATGAATTTAGTTTATTTATAAAAACTGCTTGCACTAAGTGGACTTCTTGGCGTTCTTTGTTAAAATCAAATTTTAAGAACAAGTCCTCATCATAATCTTCAATGGATATATTTATTTGCTCGGGGTAGATTGTATTTTTTTCATATCTTAGAAGGTTCTTGATTTGACATTTGTAGCTAGAAAGCCTAACAAACTCACTATTTCCTTGTGGCTGAATACTAATATGAGGTCTATTCTTCTCTCCTTCTCTATTTGTTAATTCTAATTGTCCGCATTTTCCAAAAAAGATATGTAGACATTGATATCCTTTATTTTTTTGTATCTCAACTTTAAATTTAGCAAACAAAGTCTTCTTTGAATTGTATATTTTGTATTTTTTATTATCATCTGGGAGCTTTATCTTATAGGGGATATTTGAATTTGTTACCGATGAATTACCTAAATTTTCTACAAAAGATTTTTTATTTATATCCGCCGGAACTGATATTATTGCTGAAGCTTTAGAAAACTTATCTCCATTATTTGAATTAACGGATAGCTCAATTGTTTCATCAATTAATTTTCTTTCCACTCCATTTGTAACTATCGAAACATCCTGAACTTTCATTGATGAGCTTTCTCCATTTTCTGATGCTATGCTCGCTCTAAATGGTAACTCACCATTCATTAATTTTTTAAATAAATCGTCCATTATATTAAAATATATAAATTAAATTTAAGAAAAATGCTTCTCGAATTTCATACTCTTATGAAGTAATCGAACAATATAAATTTTCTTCGAAGTTAGTTTATAAAAAATTAAATGTTCATTAATTTGATATTGCCTGTATCCAGACCTGATGTAATCGCAAGCAACTCCAATTTTAGGGTTTTGTAAAAGAGTTTTATTAATTGAGTTGTCTAGCTCCTCAAAATATTTATCAGCTTGTTTTTCTCCCCATTCTTTAAATGAGTAAATGTAAATATCTTCAAGATCCTTTTGGGCTTTTTTGGTGAGGTGAATTTCCATAATTTTATTTTATTTTGCTTTTAGCTGATTTTTTAATTTCTTCCATATTCAACTTTCCAGCATCCCCACTTTCTTCACCTTCCATCAATGCGGATCGTAACATTTCTAATTTTGTGTTAGTTTCTTTTTCTTCCAAAAGCCTTAAAGCATTTCGCACCACCTCACTTGCTGAAGAATAACGACCTATTTTTAATTCCTCCTCAATAAAGTGATTCCAATATTGCCCTAAACTTAATGTTTGTGTTTTTGTCATTTTTAAATAACTAATTATTAGTAATAAATAAGAATAATTCTTATTTTACTATGATTTTATAAAAAAGGCAATGATTTTAATTGTAAGTTCTAGCTTATGAATCAGATTAGAAAACACAAAATCTTACCAATTATAATCCTTTTTGGGAAGGATCATAGGTGATAATATATAACAAAAGAAAGCTCCAAATAATACCGTTAATCCAAAAGAACTAATAATAGCAAAGTGGCTAAATGCTAGCAAGCCAAATGATAGCATGGTTGTTAGTGATGATAATAATACTGTTAAACATGCCAATTTAACATTTTTATCTTGCGCATAGAATATAACATAATCAATTCCGATCCCGATTACTAAAAATAAAGCTATAATATTAAAAATATTTATTTCATAACCCATTAATGAAATAATAGCTATTGATAAAGACCCAGACAGAATTGGCAATAAGTTCATAGCCAAACTACGCAAAAACCCATATAAAAAACCTAACGACACAAACATTAATAAAGAAGTTAGAATTAATAAAAAGAGAGCCATTTTCATATTTTCTCCAATGATGGTATGCATATACTCTTTTTTATCAAAGAAATAAATCCCTTTATCTGAATTATTTAATATTTCTAAATTTACATTTTTAGAAACTCCATCAAGAAACATTATAGACATATATTTGTTATCAACCACCTTACCTGGCCACATTTTACTAAAGATATTTAACGAATTATTACTCAAAACATTATCAGGAGTAATATATGAAGGAGGATTTTTAATGTTATTTTTTAAGTCTTGTATTTGCTTACTTGAAAGACCTAAAGACATTGATTGCCCTTCTAAATATTTTTCCATTAATTTAGACCTAACTAATGCCACATTAACTTCTTGCTGTTCAATTGATGGTGATATCTGCGACAATGATTGAAATGAAAATATACTTTTTGTCTCAATTAACTCTTCAAGATATTGCCCTATTTCTTGCTCTTTTTGCAAAACCTCCTGCTGTGTATTGCCTGTAACAATAATAAATTTATATGATACATCTTGCCATAAAATCTGACGCACTAATAGCTCATCATCAATTAATTTTTGTGAAACTGAATTTAAAATTTTATTATCATAGTTAACCTGCATCCTATAAAAACCTGCAAAACAAATAGCTAATAAAACCACTATTATTACATAAAATACTTCTTTTGAAATATTTTTAAGAAAAAATTTTATAGAATTATTTGAAAATTTTAATAAATATGAATCACATATATGATCCTTTGGCTTGTAAAACATAGGAAAAAATATCATAACTACTAAATATGATGTGACTAATCCAGTTATTGAAAAAATAGAAATTTGCTGAAAAATAGGAAGTGGAATAAAAAATAATGCCATATAGCCTATTATACTAGTTACCAAACAAACTATAGCTATTGGATTAATATTCTTAAATAGCTTATAACCATCATGCTTATTAACGTTATTATTTAAAAATTGAACAAAGAAATGAAAAGAAAAATCTGTTGATACACCAATTAACCCTGCTCCAATAATTAAGGTTAATAAATTAATTTCTTTAAAAATTAAACTAGTTATAATTAACGCCACAATAAACCCTATAGCAATGGATGTAATTCCAAAAAGAAATGGCACTATGGACTTAAAATTAGAAAAAATTAAAATAAATATCGCAAAACAAGAAATTAAAGTTATACTATTAATCTCCTTGATACTACTAAATCTAACCTCATTGGAATTGATTGATGCTCCAGTATTTATAACATGAACATCTTTAAACTTATCTTGAACTAGTTTTTGAGCTTCTTCAATATTATTTATAATTTTATCAAGCTTAAAAATGGAAGATATCACCTCTTTTTTTATAGAGATTGATAAAAATGCATAGTGCCTTCCTTCATGTTTAGTCATTGAAATACCATTATGTAGAACTAATGGAGTCCTAAATAAACTCAAATCTTCTACAAAATTATCTGTTAATAAAAAAGGATCCTCTCTAATAATTCCAAGAAAATTATTTGCTTTATCAGAAGAAACTCTATCAAGAGCTTCAACTTTAATAACTAAGCCATTATCTTCCTCAAGTAAATTTTTAATTCTTTTTGATAATATTTGGTGACGATAAGGATGATAAAAATCCTTAATAGAATCTTTATCTATGTTGCTAAAATTTATATCTTCAACAAAAAATAAGTTCTCTATTTCTTTGTAAAAAAGTTTAGCTGCTTGATATGCTTCTTCTTTATCCTCATCGCTAATCATAATAATGATGTCTTTTAAATGCTCTTAGATAAATGCTTTAAAACTTCTTCTTCTATGAAATAAGATTTATCCGATGAAAAAAGTGTTGCAGTGTCAATCCTGATTTTTAAAGGATTATAAAAATAACTTACAGACAAAAATATAAATATTATCAAAGTTACTATATAAGTATACAGGGGATTTTTGATGAATAATGAAAATTTATTTATAATATTACGCATATAACAATATTAAATAATTTATCTCTTAATTTAAGCCCTATGTCAATAGATACTTAGTGGTATTGTAACAAAAAATTTGATTATTATCAAGGTATTTATAATAATTTTATGTCAAAACTCAAATAAAACAATAAATTGAACAAAATAACATTGAAATCTTACTTATAATTTAGTTTTATACTTAGATACTTATACTCACCAATAATATATTTATTGATAATGATTAATATCACCTTTCCTGACGGAAACAAAAAGGAATTTAGTAAAAACATAACTGGTCTTGAAATTGCTAAATCAATTTCTCCTAGTTTAGCTAAAGTTTCATTGGCCATTAAGGTAAATGATGAATTATGGGATCTTACACGCGAAATTACATCTGATGCTAAAATAGAAATAATTACTAATAAGAGCCCAGAATCTTTAGAAATTATTCGTCATGATGCAGCTCATATTATGGCCCAAGCTGTAAAAGAACTTTACCCAGAAACACAAGTTACTATTGGACCAGCTATTGAAAATGGCTTTTATTATGATTTTGCTAGAGAAATCCCTTTTCTTTTAGAAGATTTAGAGAAAATTGAAGCCAAAATGAAGGAAATCTCCTCAAAGGCTTATCCTTTAATTAGAGAAGTTAAAAAAAGAGATGATGCGGTTAAGTTTTTTGCTGACATGGGTGAAAAATATAAAGCACAAATTATAGCTTCAATTCCAACTAATGAAGACATGACTCTTTATCGACAAGGTGATTTTATTGATTTGTGTCGTGGACCTCATGCTCCAAATACTGGCTATGTTAAGCATTTTAAATTAATGAAACTAGCTGGAGCTTATTGGCGTGGTGATTCTAAAAATGAGATGCTACAAAGAATTTATGGTACTGCTTGGAACACAAAACAAGAATTAGAAGACCATTTAACAATGCTTGAAGAAGCGGCCAAAAGAGATCATAGAAAATTAGGTAAAGAATTAGGTTTATTTCACTTCCAAGAAGAAGCAACTGGATCAGTTTTTTGGCACAAAAAAGGCTGGTCAATATACTTAGAAATTGAAAATTACATCAGACAAAAATTACAAAAAAATGGCTATATTGAAGTTAAAACTCCACAATTAATTGATAGAACCTTATGGGAAAAGTCGGGTCATTGGAGTAAGTTTAAAGAAAATATGTTTATTGCTCAAAGTGAAGATAGAACATTAGCCGTAAAACCAATGAATTGCCCGGGTCATATTCAAATTTTTAATACTAGCCTTAAATCATATCGCGATTTACCACTTAGAATGGCTGAATTTGGCTGTTGCCATAGAAATGAACCTTCTGGATCGCTTCATGGCCTTATGAGAGTTCGTGGTTTTACTCAAGATGATGCTCACATTTTTTGTGAGGAAGATCAAATTACGTCTGAAACTATTGCCTTTTGTAATCTTCTAAAAGAAATTTATACAGACTTTGGTTTTAAAGACGTTAAAGTTAAGTTTTCTGACCGCCCAGAGGTAAGAGCTGGAGATGATACAACTTGGGATAAAGCTGAAAAAGCCTTAAAAGAAGCTGTTAATAAAACAGGATTAGAATATGAACTAAACCCAGGAGAAGGTGCATTTTATGGTCCAAAATTGGAATTTGTCCTAGTTGATGCGGTTGGAAGAGATTGGCAATGTGGAACCTTACAAGTTGATTTTGTTTTGCCAGAAAGATTGGATGCTAATTATGTTGCCTCTGATAATTCTAAAAAACGCCCGGTAATATTACACAGAGCAATTCTTGGAACTTTGGAAAGATTTATTGGTATTTTAATTGAAAATTATGCTGGCAGCTTCCCATTATGGTTATCCCCTACTCAAATTATGATAGCTCCAATTACCAGTGCCTTTAACCAAAATGTTAAAGACATAGCTAAAAATCTTGAAGAAAAAGGATTTAGAGTTGAAACTGACTTAAGAAATGAAAAAATTAATTATAAAATTAGAGAGCATTCCTTGCAAAAAATCCCTTATATTTTAGCAATTGGTCAAAGAGAGATTGATGAAGGCACAGTTGCTGTTAGAACATTTGGACAACAAGGCCAAAAAATTCTAAAAGTACAAGATTTTGTCAAAAAAATTGAAGAGCAACTTAAACTCAAAAATTAGAGCAATTCTAATGACAAATAACTCACTGCAAAAGAAAATTGCCCATTTGAAAGCTAATAACCTATATAGGTCTCTTAAAACTTTTGATAATAAAAATGAAGTTTATATAAAAAGAGATGGTAAAAAATATATTTCCTTTTGCTCTAATGATTATTTAGGCTTATCTCAAAATAAAGACGTTAAGAATGCTGCTATTAATGCCATAAAAAACTACGGATTTGGCTCTGGATCTTCTCGTTATATTACTGGAAATAACTCTTTATATTCTAAATTAGAAAATAAACTATCACAAATTAAAAATAGTGAAGATGCTATTGTTTTTGGTAGTGGCTATTTGACAGGAACCTCTATTGTAGCGGCTTTATGTAAAAAGAATGATCTTATAATTGCTGATAAATTAATACATTCTTGCTTAATTGATGGCGCCTTACTTTCTGGCTCTAAGATGCTGCGCTTTAAGCATAATGACATAAAACATGCTAGAGAAATTTTATCCAAAAATAGAAAAAACTATCAAAAATGCTTAATTATTACAGAAACTGTTTTTTCTATGGATGGAGATCTAGGTAGAGTTAAAGAATTATTGGAATTAGCCTTAGAATTTAACTGCTTATTAATATCAGATGATGCCCATGGGATTGGTATAATAAAAAATAATTATGATAAAAAATATAAAAATATTCATATACAAATGGGAACATTATCCAAAGCTGTTGGAGGCTATGGTGGCTATGTTTGTGCAGAATATTCTTTGATTGAATATTTACGTAATTTTGCCAAAAGCGCTATTTATTCTACAGCCCTACCCCCAGCAATATTAGCAGGAAATTTAAAGTCTTTAGAAATTATAGAAAAAGACCAAGAATTAACTAAAAAGGCGTTAGATAATGCTAATTATTTTTGTAAAATTGTAAATTTACCAAAAACAGATAGTTGTATCATTGTTTTAATAGTTGGGGAAGCTAAAAAAGCAGTGCAATTAGCAAATAATATTGCAAAAAAAGGATATTTAACATCAGCCATCAGGCCACCAACAGTAGAAAAAGGTAGATCACGCCTAAGAATTACATTTAACGCAAACCATAAGAAGCCTGACATCAAAAAACTCGCAAACCTAATAAAAGTATTAATATAAAGAGGGAACAGACTCTTAACTTTATTACTGATCTAATGTTGTTTCTAACCATAAAGTTAAATCCTCAACAGTCATAACTGGAGCGGAGTTTGTTAAACTTTTAGCCTTTGCTAACTGAGCTGACTGAATTAAAACTTGCCCACCAACAATACCGGTAACCAGCAAACCTATTAAAATCATAACTACAGCAAGCTCTATTAAGGTAAAAGCTTTTTTATTTTTTTTTCTCTTTTCTTTTATTCTACTTAAAATACTCATAACTTCAAGTTTAAAAAATTATTAAAGTTAACAATAACTAACATGAATTATATCATGTATTAGACAAAATGTCAATTGCAATTATAAACCTTTTAATAAAAAAATATTAAAGACCTTTGCACAAGTAAAGTATCTCGCTTTTTGGTTGCTAAAATCAGTTGTACAAAGGTCTTTATTATAATTAAATTGCAGTAATAAATATGTTATGCTGATTTGCCAAGCTAATTACTTTTTTCTTATCAATTATTAAGGTGGATCCTGCTTCTAGAGCTATCCCAGCAAAATTAGCTTTGGATAGATTTAAAATAGTTTTTTCGCCAATTGTTGGTAAATCTATTTTAGTATTTTGATTATGTTTCTTAATTTTTACTAAAACTGGCTTTGTACCTTTTTCAAACTGAATTTTATAAGATCTTTTAATTAATTCATCTGTTCCCTCGATAGCTTCAATAGCAATTATTTGCTTTTGTTGAATTGCTATTGCCTGACCTATATCCATATCAGACATTAATTTTAGAATTTTTTGACCAATTTTAATATTCTCTAGATCTATCTTTGTTGCTTTTTTATTGGTTAAACAACCTTTTTTAGCAACAATATCTTTTATAACTTCATTGGCACCGATAATTTTAAAACCTTCTTTAGCAAAAAAGCTAGTAATGGTAGTTAAAATATTATTATCACCAAAAATTTTGTTAGCGACTATTTTTGATAATAAAACAGCGCCTTTTTTATCAACTTTAACATGAGAGAAAGATGGTTTCTTAATTCCTCCAACAAAAATAACCTCTTTTGCTTTATGTTCTTTTAAAATAGATAAAGCTTTAGAAACATGACCAATCTCAACAATATGATGATTATATTCTTTATAGTCACTATAATTTGACTGATTTGCCACTAAAATAACTATAAAATCACGCTTTTGCCTTTGACATTCTTGAATAATAAATTTGGGTAAATTGCCATTTCCGGCAATAATAGCTAGCATTAATCCTCTTCCTTATATTTTTTAATAACTGTTAATAACTCTCTTAATACTGGCTTTATTCCAACATTACTAACTGCAGACATAGCAAAAACTTTTTTACCTCTACCTAAATATTTTTTAAATTTTACCAATCTTTTTGTCACCTCTTCTTTATCTAAAATGTCAGATTTAGTTAAAGCTATAACCTCTTTTTTATTTTTAAGATCATCATTATAACCCTTTAATTCTTCTCTAATGGTAACATAATCTTTAACGATATCATCGCTATTAATATCAATTAAATGTAAAATTACACCACATCTTTCAATATGTTTTAAAAATCTGTCCCCCAAACCCTTACCAATACTAGCATTTTTAATTAAACCAGGAATATCAGCAATTATGAATTCTTTTTCATCAACATATACCACTCCAAGTTGTGGTTTTAAAGTTGTAAAAGGATAATCAGCAATTTTAGGCTTGGCTCTAGTTGTTGCAGATAAGAATGTTGATTTTCCGGCATTAGGTAAGCCAACTAAACCAGCATCAGAAATTAATTTTAATTTTAGCCAAACATATAATTTTTCATTTTCTTCCCCTGGAGTTGATTTTCTTGGAGCTTGATTTGTTGAACTCTTAAAGTGACTATTACCCAGACCTCCTTTTCCACCATTAGCTAAAATAACTTGCTGATTTTCATCCATCATATCAGCTAGCATATTACTATTACTCTCATCAAAAATTTGCGTCCCGATAGGTACATTAATAATTAAATCATTACCATTGGCACCATGTTTATTAGATCCTTGTCCGGCAATACCACTATTGGCTTTAAAATGTTGTTTATAGCGAAAATCTATTAGGGTATTAAGATTTTTGGTGCATTTAAAAATAACATTTCCACCATCTCCACCATCTCCACCATTTGGGCCTCCTCTTGGAACAAATCTTTCTCTTCTAAAACTGACGCAACCATTTCCTCCGCGTCCTGATTCAATAAATATCTTAGCCTCATCAATAAATTGCATAGCTAACTAATAAGTTTATTATTGCCAACTAATAAAATATCTCCATTTTGAGTAATAGAACCACCTGCTTCCTTAATTAAAATAGATGTTATTTTTAATATCTCTTGATCATTTTTATCGAATAAAACTAGATCTAACTTTCCAGAACCATGATAAGCCACATCAAGACTAGGACAATTACTTAATTGTAGCTTAATATTTTTATCATTAACTAGATTCTTGGAAAATAATTTTTGATTTGTAAGTCCACATAAAATATTTCCTATTGGCTTATGAGAGGAAATTCTAATTCTACGATTATTTAAAAATGCACCATTACCTTTTGATGCTATATAAACTTCATTATGAGCCACATTACTAATTGCAATTGCTGTAATTTCTTTCTTGTCTGCTGATCCTTCTTCTAAAGCAATAACATTGCTAAAATTAGTAATACCTCTAGAAAAGTTAAATAAACCATCAATAGGCACTATAACATAACAGAATTTTGAATCCTTATCATTAATGATTGTTTCTCCATCTAGAAATCTAATATTATAGTTTGGATTAATAGCTGTTAAATCTTTTACTAATCTTTCCTTAACAGCCTTATAACAAGAATTGGCAAATTTTAAAGCAGCAAAGCTATTACTTTGCAAATTTTCAATTTCACCAAAATCTCTTGCTATTTTAGAAGAAACTTTATCTAAAGCTTTGATAATTATATTTAAACTTGGTGATCTAATCATTTTTTTAGTTATTGTTTCGCTTTAATCTGTTTCGTATCAACCTAAGGTTGATAATAATTCACGCCACATTAGTGGCGACCTGCTTTGTACTTGTAACTATTGTTTATTTAAAAGTAACAAGTTTCAAATTACTCAGAAATTGTAAACAATTTCTTGCGTCATTTGTGGGTACCCCTATGACAAAATATCTTTTTTGTTTTTTATAATGAATTTTGTCATAAATTAATTACTTTATTTCCTACCCCGTCAGAAATATTTACAGTTAAGAAGTCAAATGTTTGGCTACTCTAACCTCCTTTTTCTTAAAATCAAAGTCTATTTTCTCTAAATCAACCTTAACTAGGCTATGAAACCGCCAATTTTTATCATTTTTCTTAATAAAATCTTCACGTAAATGCGCTCCTCTACTCTCTTCTCTCTTTAAAGCCGGGTATATTGTAGCTAAAGACTGTAAAAGTAGATTCTCAACCTCAAAATAGCTGACTAGCTCATCATTAAAAAATAAATTTTTATTTTTTATACCTATATCTTTGAAATCTTTTATTAACTTTTTGATATTAGATAAACCCTTTTCTAACATATTTTTATTTCTAAAAATACCAGCAAATTCTTGCATATTATCTTGTAAATCTTTCTTAATTTGGTTAATTGTTAAACTAGAACCACCCTTTCTACACAAAATATTCTTAATTCTTTCTATCTTATCTTTAACAATTTTATCAAAATCTATAAATTTCTTATTTTCATTAATATTTTGTGCTGCAACCTGGCCAGACAAACTTCCAAACACCACAATATCAAGCAAAGAATTGCATCCCATTCTGTTAGCACCATGTACAGAAACACATGCAGCCTCACCAATTGCTAATAAATCGGTAATTACTGATTCTTTTTTACCATCAAAATATGTAACTTGGCAATCTTTATTTGTTGGAATGCCACCCATTGAATAATGAGCTAAAGGAGATACTGGGATTGGATCTTTAACTGGATTAATTTTAGAAAATGACTCTACTAAATTTAATAAACCTGGTAATTTTTCTGTAATTACATCCTGACCTAAATGCTCTATTTTTAAATGTACATGATCTTTATCTTTTCCACACCCTCTACCCTCTTTAATTTCAGTAGCAATAGCCCTTGCAACAACATCTCTTGATGCTAGATCTACAAATTTTGGTGAATATTTTTTCATAAATCTTTCACCTTTTGCATTTACTAAATGACCACCTTCACCTCTTGCTGCTTCTGTAATAAGAATATTTTTTTGATATAATCCAGTTGGATGAAATTGAACAAATTCCATATCTTGTAATTGTAAATTGGCCTTTAAAATAGCCCCAGATCCATCACCAGTACAAATATTAGAAGAAGTTGCATTTTGATAAATTTGACTACCACCACCAGTAGCAATAATTGTTGTTTTGGCTTTAAAAACCGTTACATTTCCATTATTTAAATCAATTGTAACAGCACCTAAACATGACTTACCGCTAATTAATAAATCGGTTAGAAAAAATTCGTTAAAAAATTTAACATTATTATGTAAGCATTTTTGATATAATGTATTTAAAATTGCATGTCCGGTATTATCTTTAGCAGGACAAGCACGATGAGCTATTTTACCTTTACCAAAATTTTTACTTTGACCACCATATGCTCTTTGATAAATCTTGCCATCTTTGGAACGCGAAAAAACTACACCCATTCTTTCTAATTTTGTGATGGACTCTGGTGCCTTTTGACACATGTAATTAACACTATCTTCGTCGGCTAAATTGTCACTAGATTGGATCGTATCATAAGCATGCCATTTCCAACTATCCTCATCTATATTTCCAAGAGCTGCATTAATACCACCCTTAGCTGCTACTGTATGGCTTGATGTTGGGAATACTTTGCTGATAACAGCTATATTGCTAATATTATTTTCAAAACAAGAAACAGCAGCTGTTAACCCTGCTCCACCAGAACCAATTATGATAACATCAAATTCCCTATAATTAACTTGAAATTGCATATCTAAATAAATTTTAAAACTTCTTGAGCAAGGCGCCTACGGTAGGAATAGTAAATATTAAATTTTAGTTTACAAGATTATTGCCAGAAACTATTGGGAGCTGATCTAAAGAAATTTTAGAAATTTATTAAAAAGCTCCAAAAAGGGTGGATGGATGTAAGGTAAGTTACAATATTTTTATCTTTTTGGAGTTGTATTACTATTTTCATTTAATTCTGAAGATTGCATAGGTACAACAGAGGTACTAGAAGGTAGAGCAGTTTTAGATGTCGCAGCAGAAGATTTAACTTTTTGTTTCTTGTTGGATGCTTTAGAATCTAATGATAGGTGACTATCAGAGTGATCATTAAGATTAACCGAAGCAGAAGAAAAAATATTTTTAAGATTTGTTGGAATATAAGAAGTTTTACTATCAACATCATCTAAATTTAAAGCCCCTCTCTTACGTTTTGTTGATGGCGTATATTTACTTCTTACTGCCACATCTTTCTTTTGGGGCGTTGTTTTAGATCCTTGTGTGTAATTACCGCTATAATGTAACATAGGCTCGCCAAGCAAAGAACAGAAAGATTCTGAAGCAGAAACTGATAACCCTTTTCTTAAATCAATAGAAAGTTGATCTAAAATTGAAGAATTAGTTGAATGTTGCTTATTGTCATGATCACCCAACATTAATTCATCACTAATATCATCACCAATACCATCAGTAAAATCCCTTGCTAACATAGCTTTTGATGGCTCATGAATTTGAACCTGACAAGATGTTGCTGTTTGAATTAAATTATTCTTGATAACATCTCTTGATAGCTTATTTAAAGCAGATATAACCTGTTGCAAGGTTATATTTTCTATAGAAATATTGCTCTTACTTGAAGAATTTGATTTTGATTTAGAATCAGGAGCTTTAACAAAGCTCATTCCCATCACTATTAGTCTATCAATAATGGCATTCTTTTGTATATCTTCTAAATTACCAAACTCTGCACCATAAATATCTAAAACCATGTTTTGTAGAATATTTTCATTATCTTCTTTTAAAATTCTTTCCCGTGCTGACTTTACTAAATCTGTTTCATAAATTTGAGCGAAAGACACAGAAGCGTTAACTGGAATTTTAAAACATTCTGCCATTTTTAGCACAAAATCCTTTATTGATTCATGACAAATGCAACAAGTATTGTAATGAGTAGAAACAAAAAAAGTTATGGAATAATCATTTGCATCTACACCTTCATCCAGCAAAAGTCTATCTGTCTCTTTCTTGAATAATTCCCTATTTTTATAAATATTTCTCATAATATCTTGCTCTGAATGGGAGTAAATTTTTGTATTTACTGTGGATGTGCCAATTTCACCTGCATAAGCAGAAATTTCACTGAATCTTTCACGTGCTTGAGAAGTATGAGCTAAGGTAGATGAAAAGCGGTCCATAAATTTTAATGGCAAAACAAAGTTTGGATTAGAAGTATTATTTGAATGCAATACAAACAAGGCTAATGCAGCATTATTTCCTTTCTTGTAATCTTCTTTTAATTGCATTAAAGGTAATATATCAAAATATCTTTGATATATTTTTAACTGACTTTCTAATATTTTTAACTTTTCAGTAGGTTTTTTGATTTGTCTTTGTTTCTTTTGTATTTTTTTTTGTATTTTCTTTGCATTGGTGTTGCTTTTATTTTCTTCTATCTTTGATATTTCTTCCATTACGACTGAAATTGACCTTTTAATTGATTCAACTTCAAACTCAAGTGATTTAATATTATTATTTACATTATCAACAGTTTCCATCTCACTAAGATTTTTTAACTGTGAATATATTATGCTAAATTCATCATTGTCTATTTCCCAGTCACTCAAGGTTTTTAATGCTTCTTGTACAACCTTATTGTAATTTTCAATCATCCCTAATAATGCTGCATGTACCTCTGCTGATTGTGAATATATTTCCTGACCTAAATGACTTTTGCTCATAACAAACGACCTCCATTAAAAAATATTTAACCCTCAAATGTATATTATATAATATTTTGAAACTTTTAGCAAGTTATGGAAGAGTCACCGAATTTTGAGATGCTGTTAAAGATGATACAGATGAAGAGCTCATTGATAATGGCGGAATAATAATATCTAATAGATTTTCAGTATCTTTAGATTTTAAAACATCATAATGTTTTTCTTTTATGATATTGCATAACGTCACGAATAAATCCTTATTGCTCTCTTTTAAATCAGCAATGTGGCTCATAATCTTTTTACCACCAACATCCGTGTTAATTAATAGCTCACTATTAGTTAAATTTAATAATAATACTGGCAATAGATTAGCAACGACATTATTATTTGAATGCCTTAAATAATGATTAAATAAAGTTGTATTTTTTGGCAATAATATTGTTGAAGATCTTCCTGGTCCATTATTTTTCTCATATGTCCTACTTGTCAAAGTAAAACAATCATCAGCAAATTGAGGATTAATACTTAAAAACTGCCCTAACAAATCAGGATCCATAATATGCCTTGCTGGAAACGTAGAACTTCTAATACCACCTATTAAAGATTGATATAAAGTAGTATTTACTTTATTACTACTCTTACTGTCCTTACCGTCACAAAATTGAGGGTTATGCCCAAAAAAACATGATAAAGAATTTATTAAAAATTCTTTGCTATGATGTGTATATTTATTTATATTAGAACAATATTTAACAGCTATTTTAACAGTATTTATAACCGCTTCTTCAATTGTAGGCATGTCTCTTGAAGACCCAAAGACACGACCATGTTTTTTTAGAAAAACAATAAATGAGTTATAAAATTGATCTCTTTTAATTGTTAAGTCATCTTCTGCACTATAATCCAATTTATCATTATCTTGAAGCGTTACATCTTGTTGTGTTTGAATTATAATATTACTTCTTAAGAAATCTTGAAATTGATAACGATTTATCGCACCAATGCTTCTTTTATGTAGTAAAGATGGCAATAATTTTAAATGAGGAGAAATTGATAAATAATCCAAATAATCTCTAAGATTTTGAAATAATTGCCATTCTAATTTTGATAGCATTTTTAAAGCTGCTTTTTGCTCTAATTGTTTTGACATTAATTTTTAGTAAAAATTTATCTAAGTTTAGTGGTAATAATTTTATACACTTAATTCTTTCTTAGAACCTGTCATAAGTATTTTTGAATATCAGATTTTCTTATGTTTAGAAAGACTTATGACAGGTTCTAAAATAAAAAGAAAGTACTTTCTTGTTTTTTCATCCAAGATGGATATCATTATTTTTATATTTATAAATAGTATTTTTTAATAAATCTTGATTATTTAGAAATTATTAATAGATTGACTATTTAGAAATTAGAGCATTTTTTAAATAATAATCTAAAAATTATAAAATGAAAAATAGAAGAGTTGTTATTACTGGGATAGGCCTAGTTAGTCCACTTGGTAATAATGTTGCAAATAGCTGGGAAAAATTAACTAAAGGCGAATCTGGTCTTGGTAAAATTGATTTATTTGATGCTAGTGATGTTACTTGTAAAATTGCTGGACAAGTTAATTGCGGTGAAGGTGACAATGAATTTAATGTTAATAATTTTATTGACCAAAAAGAACAAAAGAAAATAGATCGCTTTATTGGATTTGCTGTTGGTGCTGCTGATGAAGCTGTTAAAGATTCGGGATGGGTAGCAAATAGCGAAGAGGATAAATTTAGAACTGGCGTAATGATTGGTTCTGGAATTGGTGGCCTGCCTGCAATTGAAAGCACATCAATATCCATGGAAAATAGAGGGCCAAAGAGAATTAGTCCCTTTTTTATTCCTGCTAGTTTAATTAATTTAGCTTCGGGACATGTTTCAATTAAACATGGATTTATGGGACCTAATCACTCAGTTGTTACAGCTTGTGCAACGGGAAGCCATGCCATTGGAGATTCAGCTCGTATTATTGCTTATGGAGATGCTGATGTAATGGTATGTGGTGGAACAGAAGCTACAATATGTAAAGTTGGAGTCGGAGGGTTTGCAGCTCTAAGAGCTCTTTCAACTAATTTTAACGATGATCCAACTAAAGGATCAAGACCTTGGGATAAAGACCGTGATGGTTTTGTAATGGGTGAAGGTTCTGGAATATTAGTATTAGAAGAATATGAACATGCTAAAAAAAGAGGTGCAAAAATTTATGGTGAAGTTGCTGGATATGGTCTATCTGGAGATGCTTATCACATAACTGCCCCTGAAAGTGAAGGAAGAGGAGCGGTAAGAGCTATGAAAATGGCCTTAAATGATGCTGAATCTAACCCTGAAGAAGTTGATTATGTTAATGCTCATGGAACATCCACTCCTTTGGGTGATGAAATTGAAGTAAAAGGCATTAAGAAAGTGTTTAAAGATCATTCCTATAAACTCTCAATGTCTTCAACAAAATCTTCAATAGGACATCTACTTGGAGCCGCTGGTAGTGTTGAAGCTATATTTAGCACTTTAGCAATTAGGGATAATATTGCACCCCCTACTTTAAACCTAGAAAACCCTTCTGATGGATGCGATATTGATTTAGTACCAAATAAAGCCAAAGAAAAAACTATAAATACTGTAATGTCTAACTCTTTTGGATTTGGTGGAACCAATGCTTGCCTAATTATAAAAAGAGTCTAAAAAGTTTTTAATGATAAAAAAAGTAATATTTAACATTTCTGCTATTTTCTCGGTTTTGGTGCTGGCATTTCTGATTTTTGTATTTTCATTAATCATGTATTTCAATGCCCCTAATCTTTATCATGATAATGATAAGAAATTTATCATTGATAGCGGCCTAACATTTAGAGAAGTTGTTGAAAAACTACATGAAGAAAAAATAATTAGAAGCCCTACTGCCTTTCTTTATGTTGCTCAAATTGTTAAAGGTTATAATCCAAAAGTGCGCTATGGTGAGTATTTTTTTGAAAAAAATATCTCCTACTATAAAATAATGCATAAAATTAATAAGGGTTATGTTTCTTTTAGAAAAATCACTATTGCTGAAGGACTTTCAACTAATTCTGCCTTGCAAATTATTAATAATTCCTACGGTCTAATAGGAGAAGACATAACAAATGTTAGTGAAGGAGAATTAATGCCAGAAACTTACTTTTACTCATATAATGATACAAAAAGTGCTACCATTAAGAGAATGAAGCTTGCCATGAAAAAGGCAATTGATGAATTATGGGAAAATAGAGACACATCAATACCAATCAAAACCAAGGAAGATGCTATCAAATTAGCTTCTATTGTTGAAAAAGAAACAGCTCTTCCGTCTGAAAGACCACAAATTGCCTCTGTTTTTGTCAATAGGCTTAGAAAAAGAATGAGGCTACAATCTGATCCAACTATTATATACTCCTTTACCAAAGGTGACACTAGCTTAGAAAGAAAAATTAGAAAAAAAGATATTCTTAATAAATCTGAATTTAATACCTACTATATTTACGGATTACCACCAACTCCTATTTGTAACCCGGGAATTGACTCTATTAAAGCTGTACTTAATCCTCCTAAAACAGAATATTTATATTTTGTAGCATCTGGCAAAGGTGGTCACAAATTTTCTACTAATTTAGCACAACATAATCGATATGTTAGGCAATACCTTAAACATATTAGAGAGAGAAAATTAACTAGAAATTTATCTAAACAAGAATAAATTGAAACAATAAGGTAATTAAACTAGTAATTACTAACTTTTACTCTATCCTTATTACATAATTAACCACTTAAACTTAGTATTAACATAAAACTGACTAAACAATGAAGAAGAAATTAAAAAATATTCAAAATAAAGAAAGTACTAAAATAATAGCTAGTTTTTTTGCTGGAATTATTATTACATTATTAGCCTGTTCACTGATTAATAAAAATAAAATGGCCATTGATGTTAGTGTAGACAAACAAGATACCAATGAATTGGTGGCAAAAATAAATAATGAAAAAATATATGCTTCTCAAATAAATGAAAAGTTAGTTAAAATTAATCCAAAATTAACACTGCAAAACTTAAATTCGGAAGATAAAGAACTTTTAATTAAAGAAGTTTTTGTCCAAAGAAAAATTTGGAAAAATGCTTTAAAAAATAAATCCTACAAAAAATACAGTCCAGCTTTAAGAAATTTTGCCATTGAGGAAACTAAAAATAATTACTTAGATACAGCAGCAGAAAAGCAAGTTACTGATAAGCAAGTAAAAAATAAATATTTAACCTTAGTTGAAAGCCTAAAAGGTAAGAAGGAATATTTAATAAGCCATATTTTAACTAAAAATAAAAGCAATATCAATAAAGCACGCAATAATTTAAATAAAAATTCTTTTGCTGATACAGCGAAGAAATTTTCTATTGATAATAATAGTTCTAAAAATGGTGGAGATCTTGGCTATATAGTTGAAGGATCCACAATTGAACAATTTGAAAACCAAATTAAAAAATTAAAAAAGAATGGTATTTCTAAACCTTTCAAAACTGATCTTGGTTGGCATATTGTGCAATTAAAAGACTCAAGAGAAGCTGTTCCAGCTGAGTATGAAGTTGTCAAAGAAAGAATTAGATCATCTTTGGTAGCTGATACCAGAAAATCACTTGTTCTTGATTTAATAAAGGACGCTAAAATAGAAATTTTCTAGATCACCTTATACCAAGATTCATATATATATGAATCTTGGCACTAGCTATCTGAACGTGATAAATGATGAAAATACACATTGAAAAAACTTTGAGAAAATTATTCTTTGTATTTTTTATTTTTTTGCAATCATGCAATAGCATTCCTAAAATTAATACCAATTGCAATAAAATTGATCAAGAGGTATCTAAGCGTTACTCGCTATTTAAGGACCTAAATCAAATTGAAATTCAAAAAAGATCCGGAGTTAATGTTCCTAGCTACTCTAAATTGAAAGATTTAAGTGTTTTTTCACAAATAGTTAATTCTGTAAAAAAAGCTAAATTAAATTCAAAATTAATTGCTGTTGACTTAAGAAATTACAATTCTGTTAACCTTGGAAATATTGTAATTTCTAATATTAAAAGTGATCTCTCTTTAAATTTATTCTTAAAAACCTCCAAATATTCTCAAGGATTTTTTGCTCTTATTAACTTTGGACAAGATAAAATTACCATAATGAGTCCGGATAAACCTAAACACTTTGATAAAGTCCAAATTAATCGCTCTGATTTACAAGATGTAGAATTAGTTTTTAATTTAAAGAATAGTAATGAGATTTTGTCTAATATGAAATTTAGCAAAAATCAAAAAGTTTCTCTTTTAGCTAGAAATATCAAAAATCCATTCCGCCTTGATTTGAGAGAGTCTAGCAATGGTCAATTTAATTTAGGACAAAAATGGATTATGTCAGTTTATGATATTTCTAAAAGTGAAATTAAAGGCGGAAAAAAAACCAGCGGTTATTATCTTTATGTTAATAATGACAATGTTAAAAATATTAAATTACATAAATTTAATAAATCCAAAGTTGCATGCTACTCAAACTCTGGTGGCTTTAAATTTGAAGAAAACATCGATGATTCCCTACTTTAAATAATGGATTACAAAACAAAATTAAATAATATTATTAACAATACAGACATCATTAAAATTAATGATGACAGCATATCTTATGCTTTGTGTGAAATAATAAATAGCTCTAATAAGAAAGTTTTTTTACACATAACACAAAATGACTCACGAGCTTTGGATGTTAAGAATCAACTTGAATTCCTTTATCCAAATTTAAATATTTTAAGCTTTCCAGCTTGGGATTGTTTACCATACGATAGCTCTAGCCCTCAATTATCAATTGTATCTAATAGAATAGAAACATTAACATCTCTTAGCAGAAAAATTAACCAAAAAACCTTAATAATCACCACAATTAATTCTGTTTTACAAAAAACTATTCCGTTAGAAAACGCAGGAACATCAGGGTTTTTACTAAAAGTTGGAGATAACATAAGTTTAAATAACCTAACTGAAATTTTAATTAATAATGGCTATCTAAGAAGCCCAAATGCTGATAATATTGGCGAATTTGCTATTAGAGGTAGCATTGTTGATATCATAATTCAAGACAAAGAAAGCCAAGAGGAAACTGGATACCGTCTTGATTTTTTTGGAGACAATATCGAGTCCATTAGAATATTTAATCCACTTACTCAAATAAGCTCTAAAAAGGTTAATAAAATCAGCTTTTTACCAAGCAAAGAGATTATTTTAAATAGAGATTCTATTTCTAATTTTAAAAATAATTATCGAAATTTATTTGGTATCAACAAAAATGATTCAATTTATGAAGGAGTTATTTCTGGTATAAATGTTGCCGGAATTGAACATTTTATGCCTCTTTTTTACAATAATAAATTAAGTAGCATATTTGACTATTTAAAAAATCAAGACTGCCAAATTAGTTTAGAAAATACAACCACAAACCAAAAAGAAGAAAGGCTAAAAGAAATTAATCAATATTACCAAGCGCGCCTTGAAACAATAAAAGAAAGTGCTCTTGAAGGAAATATTTACAACCCTATTTTACCAGAAACCCTCTACTTAGATGAAGCTAACTTAGAAAAATCTCTTAACCAAAATATGGTTATTAGGTTTGATAATTTTGAAACTAGCCATTTTAACCGCAATCTAGATCTTGAATTTACACCAATACCAAACTTCCTACTAGCTTCTAAAACATCGTATCAGACTACGTCTGATACTAATTCACGCCACGTTAGTGGCAGCCCACCTCGTGGGCACGCTGAAGATGAATCAAAGATTCATCATAAAACTAATAAAAGTCCCTTTGAATTAATGTGCAATTTTAATAAATCGTTGCTCCCAGAGCAACTATTTATTGCATGTAATTCTTTAGGGTCAGCGCAACGCCTAGAAAAAATTTTATTAAACCATGAAATTGCTTCAAAAACAGTTAATTCAAGGAAAGAAGCTAAAGATTTAGGAAAAAATGTAATTGCCTTAATTGTACTACCAATACAAATTGGCTTTTATTGCAAAGATTTTGCCATTATTTCTGAAAATGTATTAATTGGAGAAAAGAAAAAAATCAAAAAAACCAAAAAATTAAGTTCAGCTCTAATTGGAGAATCTCTGGGAATAACTTTTGGAGAATTAATTGTACATCGCTATCATGGTATTGGGCGCTTTGAAGGTCTGCACAATATTTCAGCTGGCAATATTACTAACGACTTCCTAAAACTTTCTTATTTTGGTGGTGACAACCTCTTCTTACCGGTTGAAGATATTAATCTAATTACTCGTTATGGAGCTGATAACCCTCTAATACAGCTTGATAAATTAGGCAGCTCTGCTTGGAAAAATCGCTCCGGTAAAATTAGAAAAAGAATTAAAGTAGCCGCTGAAGAACTAATAAAAATTGCCGCCTTAAGACATTCAAAAAAAGCCCCTATTCTCATTGCACCATATGGCGAATATGAAGAATTTAAGGCTAAATTTGAATTTGTTGAAACACAAGACCAACTACAAGCAATTGAAGAAATAGAAGAAGATTTAAACAAAGGAGCACCAATGGATCGTCTAATTTGTGGCGATGTTGGCTTTGGCAAAACTGAAGTTGCAATGAGAGCTGCCTTTATTGCAGCTAAAAATGAAAACAAACCTTACCAGGTAGCAATAATAACCCCAACTACCCTACTTTGTCGCCAGCACTACAATAATTTCATGCAAAGATTTGAAGGAACTGGATTAAAAATAGCCGCATTGTCGCGTATGATTACACCTTTAAGAGCAAAGGAAATTAAAAAAGACCTAGAAAATGGCAAAATTGACATCATCATTGGTACTCACTCTTTGCTACATAAAAATATTAAATTTAAAAATCTGGGTTTAGTTGTAATTGACGAAGAACAGCATTTTGGTGTAGCCCAAAAAGAAACATTAAAAAAATTCAAGAATGAAGTTCATATCTTAAACCTATCAGCAACTCCAATACCAAGAACCCTACAAATGTCTTTAACCGGCGTTAAAGATTTAAGTTTAATTGCAACTCCACCTATTGATCGTATTGCTATTCGTAGCTTTGTTATGGATTATGACTCGGTTATTGTAAAAGAAGCAATATTGCGTGAATTTCATCGTGGAGGAAAAATATTCTTCGTAGTTCCACGTATTAAAGATTTAGAAGAAATTCATCCTAAATTAGAAAAACTAATTCCTGATATCAAAATTAGAACAGCTCATGGTCAAATGTCACCTTCAAGACTTGATAAGATAATGAACGATTTCTATGACAATAAATTTCATCTTTTGCTTTCAACAACTATTATTGAATCTGGTATCGATATTAAAGATGCTAATACTATTATTATTCATAAATCACATATGTTTGGCCTCTCTCAACTTTATCAATTAAGAGGAAGGGTTGGTAGAGGAAAAATTAGAGCCTATGCCTATTTAACCACACCACCAAAAAGAAAACTAACCGATGCTTCAACAAAAAAACTACAAGTCATGCAAACATTAGATTCCCTAGGGGCAGGATTTAGTATTGCATCTCATGACATGGATATTAGGGGTAGTGGTAATATTTTAAGCGATGAACAATCTGGTCATATTAAAGAAACTGGAGTTGAGTTGTATCAAGATATGTTGAGTGAAGCCATTAGAGAATTGAGTTATGATAAGACGCAGAATATTTCGCATCAGCCTACGGCTAATGCTAATTCACGCCACACTAGTGGCGGCTCGCCTTGCAGGCACCCCTATTATAAGACGCAGTCTTATCATAAATCCTCCGAAGATACTATGAATATTGGTGGTTGGCAGACTCAAATTAAACTTAAAATTTCTTTATTAATTCCTGAAGATTACATTAATGATTTGGGTTCAAGACTTAGTTTTTATAAAAGGATTGGTAATATTAAATCAATGGAAGAAAGGGAACAGCTAGCCATTGAAATTATTGATCGCTTTGGAAAAATGCCACAAGAAGTTAATGACCTACTAGAAATTGCCTATTTGAAATATCTATGTCAAAAATGCAATATCGAAAAGCTTGAATCTAAAAAAGACGGAATCTTAATTACCTTTAAAGATAATCATTTTGACAATCCAGATAAATTACTAGAAATGGTCTTTAGTAGTAATAATAAAATAAAATTACAAACTCACCAATTGCTTTTCATTAAAAAATTAAACAACAGCAAAGATAAGCTGGATTTTTCTCTAAATATTGTTAAAAAACTTTTGGAAATAAGTAAACCAATATCTTCCTAAAATAGAATAAAATAAACATTATTTTCTCTAAATAGATAGGTATTAACCGGTTCATAAGTAAATCATATCAAACGTCAACTTAATAACAACTTGCAATTAAACGATATTCAAAATATCATTTCTTGGTTATATTACCAATGCTTCTACAATCAATGAATCGCTTCGTATCAACATTAGCAATCATATTCTTAATTTCAGCAAATATTGCTATTGCTCAAAATTCTACATCTACAATTTTAAAAGCTGATAGAATAGATGGCGATAAACAAAGTAATATTATTAATGCTACAGGCAATGTTGAAGTTAGAAATGGTCAAGACATACTATTTTCTGATGAATTAATTTATGATAAAGATAATAAAATTATTAAGGCTACTGGCAATGTTGAAGTAAAGGGAGAGAGGGGTAGCATTTTTGCTAATTATGCTGATATAAAAGATGATTTTACCACAGGCAACTTAACTCAAGGCGAGATAATTTTTGATGATGGATCTTATGTCACATCACCAACTATCAAAAGAAAAAGCAAAAGTAAAACCATATTGCAAAGATCCATTTTTTCCTTTTGCCCCAATCCAGAAATTACATCTAATCGCCACAATGTTAAAGATGATAAAGGCCTAATATCGATGAAATCTAGAAGCACGACTATTGATAAAGAAGATAGCTCAGCTAAAATTCGTAGCGGAGTTTTAAGGGTTAAAAATTTTCCAATTTTCTATACACCATACCTAAGATTTCCTTTAAGATCTTCAAAAGGAAAAAGTGGTTTTTTAAACCCATCTTATATCAATACTGACAATCTAGGATTTGGTGTTAGTATTCCTTATTATTTTAATATTGCTCCAAATAAAGATTTAACCACCACAACTCAATATCACCCAGCTGAAAAACACATAATTTTAAATAATAATTTTCGTCACTTAACAAAAAAAGGAAAATACAATGTTGAATTAGAAGCAGCCAACAATAACTTAACCGCAACTGAAGATAACAGTACAAGAAGATGGCATTTATTATCCAACGGCTACTTTGAATTAACCGATAATTCTCAAATAGAATTTAATATGAATCATGTTAGTGACAAAAATTACTTACGAGATTATCATAATGATTTCTTTGGACACACTGTGTCTGAGGTTAATTTAGATCACATTAAAAACAAAAATTACAACTCAATAAAAGCGGTTTCAATTCAAGAATTAGAAAATAACGTTGACTCCAGAGAAGAAGTTAATGCCATACCAGTTATAAACTCTTACATTGAAAGTAAGCCAGGGAAATTAGACGAAACATATTCTTTACTAACAAATGCAACCATTATTAACAGAAGAAGTGGTCTGCAATATCGTCGTCTTTCCCTTGTTCCAGAATTTGAAATTCCGTATAATCTTTCTGGTAATATTTTTAAGCTATCCTCTTCGGTTCAAGGAGATTTTTATAATCTTGATGATAATTACACTTCTACCCCAAAAACAACTGAGTATGATCATACTGAATTTGACTATAGACCACAAGTTTCCTTATCTTGGAACCTACCTTTGATCAAAAAAATGGAAAAATCTTCATTTGTTATTGAACCAAAAGTTAACTTTATTAGCAGCTCTTACAGCAAAAACTACAACCATATTCCAAATGAAGATAGTAATGATACAGAGCTAACTCAAGGAAATCTATTCTTAAAAGATAGATTCGTAGGATTTGATAGGAATGAATCTGGGCAAAGAGTTAATTACGGTTTTACTTCTAATTTATTTAACTCTCTTGGTCAATTTGGCTTTGGTTTAGGACAAGGATATAGAGAAAATAATAAGGTCCAAGATGTAGCAATTAACGGCTTTACCAATAATAAATCAAACATTGTGGGTGAAATTTCCTATAAATCTCCTGAAATATTTCAAATTACCTACAACTTTCAATTAAATGAATCAAATTATACCAATGACGTCAATGAGGTTATCTCTAGATTAGGCACTAATAATTATAGTATTTATTCTAACTACATTTTGATTAGGGGTAATGATTTTTATGACACTGAAGAAAGAGAACAAATCTCCGTTGGAGCAAAAGCAAAAATATATGGCAATTTAAAAGGAAGATTTAGAGCTACCAAAGATTTAGTAACCAACAGAATCATAGGAAAAAGAATGGGAATAGATTATGATGGATGCTGTGTTATTTATGGTATTTCAGTTTCTGAAAGTAATCCAAGTAACTTGAAAGAACCTGAAAAATCTTATAATATTAATTTCTCTATTAAAAACTTGTAATTAATGAAATATTAATAAATAATCAACCATCCTTTTACAAATAAAATTAAGTCCAAAATTAAATTCATTTGATATGTCAAAATTATTTAGCTCTTTACTACTAATAATACTACCTTCAAATGCTTTTGCTAGTGCTGCAACCGGGGCACCAGAATCAGGATTAATGGGCTTTATGCCATTAATATTAATATTTGCTATATTTTATTTTTTACTAATTAGGCCTCAACAAAAGAAGGCTAAAGAACATCAAGAAATGGTTAATGAGTTAAAAATTGGCAATGAAGTCTGTACCGCAAGTGGCATTTTTGGTAAAATAAAACAAATTAATGATAAAGAGAATATGGTTGACTTAGAAGTTGCTGACAATGTGGTAATTACAATATTAAAAGCAAGTGTTAATCAGGTTTTGGACAGTAAAAAATTATCAAAATTAAAAGATAATAAAAGCCCAAAAACAAAAAATTCAAAAAATAAGAAATCTAAAAAATAAGGATTGAGATGTTATTTTTTTCAAAAACAAAAACATCATTAATATTATTTATTTGCCTAGCTTCAATATTACTATCCTTAGTTAATTTTTTTCCTAAAAATTCTAAAATTTCCAAAACATTTCCTAATCAAAAGGTAAGTCTTGGCTTAGATTTAAGGGGTGGTTCTCATTTATTATTGCAAATTGATTTTAATTTTTATTTAAAAGAGAAATTAGCAAATTTAAGAAATGACATTAAAGCCGAATTTAGAAAAGAGAAAATTAGAATTATCCCAGCATTAAGAAACAAAAAAATAGTTTTTGAAACAAAAAATAAAGAAATCTCAAGAAAAGCCAAAAGAATAATAGGGAAAATAGACAAAGATGTTACCATAAATGAAGATAATGGTAAAATTGAGATATTATTCTCTAATCCAAAAATAATTAAAATGCGCCGCGATCTTGTAGCTCAGTCAATTGAAATTGTTAGAAGAAGAATTGATGAAACAGGAACTAAAGAGCCAATAATTCAAGCTCAAGGCAATGACAGAATATTACTCCAAGTTCCAGGCTTAAATAACCCTACCCAAATTAAAAATTTACTCGGCCAAACAGCTAAAATGACTTTCCATTTTGTTGATCAAGATGCATCAGCAAATAGAGACATTATTAAAATGCGCGATCGAGATGGGCGCTCTTATCTTATTAGAAAAAATGTTATTCTAAGTGGAGATCTTCTAATTGATGCCAATGCCACTTATTATCAAGGAGAACCAGCTGTTAGCTTTAGATTTAACACTATTGGAACTAGAAAATTTGCCCAAATCACCAAAGATAATATGGGTCGAATTTTTGCCATTGTCCTAGACGGAAAAGTTGTCACTGCTCCTAGAATTAACTCTGTAATTAACCAAGGAATGGGGGTAATTTCTGGCAGTTTTACTGTTAACGAAGCTAATGATGTTGCTCTTTTACTAAGAGCAGGAGCCTTACCTGCCCCATTAAAAATAATAGAAGAAAGAACAGTTGGCCCATCTCTTGGCCTTGATTCAATTAAATCAGGTGCTTTGGCCTCTATTGCTGGCCTAATATTGGTTGCCATATTTATGGTAATATTCTACAAATTATTTGGCCTAATTGCTAACTTAGCCCTAATAGTTAATATTGCCCTAATATTAAGCGCCCTATCCTTAATTAATGCCACACTAACATTGCCTGGAATTGCTGGTATTGTTCTAACCATGGGCATGGCTGTTGATGCCAATGTCTTAATATTTGAAAGAATAAAAGAAGAAGTTAGAAATAATCGTAATGTTATCGTCGCTATTGATCGTGGATTTTCTCAAGCCTTTAGAACAATATTGGACTCTAACATCACAACATTAATCGCTGCCATATTACTTTATATATTTGGCAATGGTCCAGTTAGAGGCTTTGCTGTAACACTATCTTTTGGAATATTAGCTTCTATGTTTTCAGCCATCATGCTTACAAGATTAATGATAGCTATATGGATCAAGAAAAGAAAGCCTACCTCGCTTACAATTTAATAGAATAAATTTTAATCCAGTAAAAGATCCTTTAATTCCTCAATATCATCATCACTTCCTAACACCTTATCAGCATCTTCATTAGAATCATTGGTTGGTAAAATATCAAAATCAGGAGGAACTATCAAAGGATGGTCAGAATTATCTTTAGAGCAAGATACCAAAAATATCACTACAAATAAATAACAAATTTTATTTCTTATCTTCATTTTTTATAAAAATATTTTCAAATAGCAACATAACAACACCAATAAACACACAGCTATCAGCAACATTAAAAGCAGGCCAGTGATAGCCAAATGCATAAAAATCCAAGAAGTCTGCAACAGCATCATTCATAATTCTATCCATTAAATTACCCAATGCTCCACCAATAACTAAAGAAATAGCCACCATTAAATAAGGATGCTTATTTCTAAAAAGCCAAATCAACAAAATTGTAGTAATAATTAAATTTAAAATAATAATTAATATCTTACCATGCGTAAGATCATTAAGCATACCAAAACTAACCCCTCTATTCCATACTTGAACTAAATTAAAAAAACTAGTAACTTCAATAATAGGATACTGATTTTGCAAAGAATCTAAAACCGAAAATACATAAAATTTAGAATAAAGATCAATAGCCATAAAAAATAAAGCCATAAAAATACCATAGAAAAATAATTTGTGACTTATTAAAAATTGCTTGATAGATTGATTCATGAAAAATTAAAATTAAAATTAAGCTATTAACCAGTGCATAAAGAAGATTTTAATATTCTAATTTAATAGATCAAACAATAAAATTATGAGAGTTATTTTTATGGGTACACCAAACTTTGCATGCCCTACTTTGCAAAAGCTAATTGATGACAAAACAATAGAATTAATAGCAATTTATACTAAAGAACCAGCTATTTCTGGTCGCGGTCAAAAAATTAATAATTCTCCAATTCATAACTTAGCCCTAAAACATAATTTAAAAATTATCACTCCAAAAACTTTAAAAGTTCCAAATAAAATACAAGAATTCTTAGATCTTAAAGCTGATGCGGCAATTATTGTAGCATATGGCTTAATTCTTCCTAAAGAAATAATACATGGCACCAAATTTGGCTGTATTAATCTTCACCCTTCTCTTTTACCTCAATGGCGTGGTGCCGCTCCAATCCAAAGAACCATCATGAATGGTGATAATAAAACAGCAACCACAATAATAAAAATGGATGAAGGCATTGATAGCGGAGATATCATCAATCAAGAAATCTTCGACTTAGATGATAAAATAAATTATACACAGCTAGATGAAAAATTTTCCAATGATGGAGCAAGTTTAATTCTTAAAACCTTAAAAGAATTAGAAAATAACACAGCAAAATTTACCAAACAAGATAACTCAAAATCTAGCTACGCCAAAAAAATAGACAAAAAAGAATCTCTAATTAATTGGAACAACTCAGCCAAAGAAATAAATCAACAAATTAGAGGTCTATCTGGTAATATTGGAGCTTACTTTATTCATAAAAATGAAAGAATAAAAATATTAGAAGCCAAAATAATTAATTTTGACCAAAACAATCTAAAACATGGTCAAATATTAAATAATTCAATGCATATTTCTTGCAATACCGGAATCATACAGCCTCAAATTCTCCAAAAAGCTGGTAAAAAAGCTATGACCTTAGACGAATTTTTGAGAGGAGATAATCTTTCATCTTTTTAAATTGATAATCTAATACATTCCTTGGGCCGTAATGTATTATGCCATCAGGATGAAAAGCTTTAAAAGCAAAAGCAAATGGTACTGCATGATTTATTATCTTACCGTCTCTAGTAACAATAATATTACCTATATCTCTACCTTTATTAATATAGCGAGTGTCAAGAGCTGAATTCTGACCTTTGATCCATCTAATCTCTATACCTTTATATTTAACCTTACCTTTTCTTCTTACTAAATCTAGAGGCCAAGCATCTTTTCCAACCATTACTACATATGATAAAGGGTAAATTTTTTCATCAAAATTACCTTTGAAAAACATTGGCCATTTACTAGTATCATAATATTTATATGAATTTCTTGTATAAAGAATTGAATAATAACCTTGTAAAACTTTTGCACTCTTATAACGCTCTTTAAATAAAGCAAAAGACTCTATCCTAGACGGAATTTGTTTTAATTTTTTTCCATCCATTTTACCAACCATTCCAACCCCTAAAAATTGTTGCCACCAACTTTCAGTCTGCTTATCATACATAATCAAATCAGAATTTCTTAACTTGCCAGTTACACCAAAATCTAATATCTTGCCATCAACAGTCCTTTCAAATACTAGTGATGCATTACATAAAGGACAATAAGTAATAACAACTGGAATACCTCCTACTGTATCATTAACAATTTCATGAACCATCATCACGGCTATTGGATAAGCCCTAACATCACCATTTATTTCCAAGCTAATTACAGGAGAGGTATCGATTAATTGTCTAGCTCTATTGATAGAAACAAATTTTGGATTATCAATAAGTTTAGTTAATTTTAAACGACGAGCTTCATCAATATCAACAAACTTAGGGTTATCTATTGATTCAATGCCATCCTTTGGTATGCCACCAGAAAATATTTCTTGTAAATCAATACTAGTTTTAGAAAAATCAGTCTTTGGCCATTCCTTTTTCCACTCATCAGGAGAGGCAAAAGATTTCGAGATTAAGCAACCTGTTAAAGAAACTAATAATAGTATATTTAGCGCTACATTTCTTAACATCTTATATCTCCTTTTAGAAAATAATACCCGTTTCCATCTTTATACGGAGCATTATACCACTAAAATCTCTTATTGTTAGTGTTTTAGTGTTTTAACTTTAGACAAAGTACAGTAAATTTATTCCCTAAGGTATTATATCATTTTTTAAGACAACATGCAATTAATTTAAATTAGACTATGATAAATCCAACCCTTCTTTAACCTTAGAAATAAACTCTTCAGTAGTTAAATAATAATCTTTATTAACCAACAAAGCTAGATCTTTAGTCATAAACCCATTTTCAACAGTTTTAATTATTGAAGATTCTAACTTATTAGCAAAATCTGCTAATTCTTTATTATTGTCCAACTTAGCACGATGTTTTAAACCACCAGTCCAAGCAAATATTGAAGCAATTGGATTAGTTGAAGTTTTATTACCTCTTTGATGCTCACGATAATGTCTTGTTACAGTTCCGTGCGCAGCCTCGGCCTCAACTACTTCACCATCAGGAGAAATTAATATTGACGTCATCAAACCAAGAGATCCAAAACCTTGTGCTAATGTATCTGATTGTACATCACCATCATAATTTTTACATGCCCAAACAAATTTACCAGAAGACTTCAAAGCAAAAGCTACCATATCGTCAATTAAACGATGCTCATAGCCAATACCTGCTTTTTCAAATTTATCCTTAAACTCACTCTCATAAACATTAGCAAATATCTCTACAAACTCCTTATCATAAATTTTTAAAATTGTATCCTTTGTTGACATATAAAGCCACCATCCTTTTGATAAAGCCATATTAAAACAAGAGTAAGCAAAATCTGTTATTGACTTTGTTGTATTATACATAGCCATTGCAACTCCATCACTATCTTTAAAATCAAATACTTCATTTTCCTCTATATTACCATTCTCATCAACTAATTTTAAAAATAACTTCTGACCTTTCTTAACATTAACATCAAGAGCTTTATATTGGTCACCAAAGGCATGACGCCCAATGCAAATTGGATTATCCCATGTTCTAACAATTCTTGGAATATTAGAAATAATAATTGGCTCCCTAAATACAGTTCCACCAATAATATTTCTAATTGTGCCATTTGGTGATCTATGAATTTTCTTTAAATTAAATTCTTTTTTTCGCGCTAGAGTTGCTGTAATTGTAGCACATTTCACTGCCACCTTATGTTTTAACGTAGCATTAGCTGCATCAACTGTAATTTGATCATCTGTTTCATCTCTTTTTTGTATTGATAAATCATAATACTCAATCTCTAAATCAAGATATGGAAAAATTAACTCATCCTTTATCATTTTCCACATTATACGAGTCATTTCATCACCATCTATTTCAACTATTTTATTTTTTACACTAATCTTATTTGTCATTTTATTGCTTTTTAATTGTTTTTGAAGTATTATTGATTTGACTACATAAAATTTATACCAAAAGCCATATTTAGCAAGCTTTGGATAATAATTGTAAATTATTTATTAACCTTTGAAATTTCAGTTAGTTTATTTAATGTAGCAATATAGAACCTCTTATAATTTTAATTTTTTTGCAAGTGTTTTTAGTTAGAATATTACTTAGTATTATTATCCTTACATTATTTTCTTCAACTTCATGGTCTGAAATTGTCATAACTGACTGGCAAGAGGAAGTTTCCTTAACCAGAACAGGTAAAGAAAGTAAAGTAAGCATCAAAGCCAAAGTAGAAAAATTAAAAAAAGGCACATACCATAATGGCTTTACTATTATATTTGATAAAAAGAAAGATATTCAAATTAACAAAGTGCAATTTGACAATAGAGTTGCAAGATATTCATTTAAAAACAATCAATTAAAAGTTAATTTCCTTAGTAAAAAAGTTAACGGTCAATTTTTATCAATTAACTATAATTATCTAGAAACTAGTAAAAAAATAGATCCATATTTAAGACAAGAATTTGTCAATATTCCATCTTGGGTTAAAAATGCCAATTCCATAAGCTCTTTAACATTTCCTGCAAATCTAGAAGTTGTTAGCTTCAATAAAAACCTAAAAAGAAATGGCAATCAATTAATATATCAAGGAAAAGTTCCTGAATCTGGTATTAGCGAACTTATTAAACTAACACCAAAATCTAGCACTTGGAATGTTAATGTTAAAAGTACAATAAATTCAAATAACGCCCTTATTGGCTTAGAAGCAAAAGTACCAATTTACTTTTTTAATGGCGGACAAAGAGGTGAAAATAATTATACATCTTCCAATCCAGAATTTAAAAATAGCGAACAAGAAGGTGACTATTATAATTTTAAATATGGTAAATTAAATACCAATAATGTTGAAATATCTACTAGCTCTAAAGTCCACACTGGCTCCCTTAATAGGCAAGCTGTCAATAGAAACCCTAACAATTATCTAAAAGTAAATAATGATGACTGGTTTTTATTATCAGACATAACAACAAAAATATCTAGCAACGTCAAATATCAAGGTCTGCCTCTTTATGCCAAGATTGGACAATTTGTTCATGACTACATAAAATATGACAAATCATATGTTGGAAAGCTACTAGATACCAAAACAATTTTATCTAAAAAAAGAGGTGTTTGTGTGGAATATGCTAAATTATTTAATGACTTAGCTAGAATGTCTGGAATTCCATCAATCATTATTAATGGAGCTGCCAAAGGCGAGTATGATAAATTTGAAGGACATAGCTGGAACATGATTTATTACAACAATAAATGGATCCAGGTTGATCCAACCTGGAACTTAATGTCTGGAAATGTTAGCTCTTCTCATATCTACTTTTATGACAATAATACAAAAGCAATTGAAGCCAAATGGGTAACAAGAAAAGGAACTAATATTGAGGTCGACTTAAATACTGATTTTGAAATTTCAGCCCAGTAGTCATAATATTTTAATTTAATAGACTTCTTTTGAAACTACTAATACTTTGATTTTTGTTTAATTTTATTATTAATAAAATAAATGATTCAAAATTTTCCTAACTTTATTTACGGAACCGCTTGGAAGAAAGCAGCCACAACTAGCCTGGTAGAAATAGCCCTAGATTCAGGTTTTAGAGCAATTGATACTGCAAATCAAGCCAAACATTACAGCGAACCTTTAGTAGGAAAAGCCTTAACTAATACAGCCAATAAGGGTATCAGTAGAAATAAAATTTGGCTTCAATCAAAATTTACCTCAATTAATGGACAAGACAATAACCTACCCTATGATCCAAATGCTACATTAACAAAACAAGTTGAACAATCTTTTGCTAGCTCATTAAAACATCTAAATACCAATTATCTAGATTCTTATCTACTACATGGGCCTTATAATTATCCACATCTTGGTAAAGAAGATTTTGAAGTATGGAAAGCCCTAGAAAAGCTCTATGAAAATGGTAGTGCTAAAATAATTGGTATTAGCAATGTTAATTTACAACAATTAGAAATGTTGGTTAAAGAAGCTAAAATAAAACCAATGACAGTACAAAATAGATGTTACGCTAATAAGGGCTGGGACAAAGAAATTAGAAATTTCTGCAACTTAAATGACATTAAATATCAAGGCTTTTCGCTGTTAACCGCCAATATTAACATTGTACAAAGTTAAGCAATATTTTCATTAGCAGCAAAATATCAAGTTACACCCCAGCAAATTATTTTTTGTTTCTCTCATCAAATTGGAATACATCCTCTCACTGGCAACACCAATAAAGAACATATGAAACTAGATTTAGCTGCTTTTAATTTTAAACTTTTAGATGAAGAAATAGAACTTATAATCAAACAAAGCATAGGCTAATTTTATGAATAAAAAGATTATTTCAGCTTTTTTAACAATCATTCTACTCTTATCAACAAACTCATGTGTAGGATTTAAACATAATAACCTACCTAAAATTAATCAAAAAAACTTTAAATTTTCTTTGGAGAAGAAAATAAAAATATTTAGCCAATGGAATTCTTATTCAAAATTTATTTCAAATATAGCACTAGAAAATAATGTAAAAGATAGATTTAATAACATTGTCACACTATCTAATTGCTGCGAAATAACACAAAATCCACAAGATGCTGACATCACTTTAAAAGGCAATATTTATGATGAAAATAACTACACCATAAATCAAACTACATCAATAATAACAGGAATAACTCTTTATTTAATACCCTCTTGGATCAACACAAAAGAACATATTGTAATAGAAGTTAATAATGGCAAAAAAACTATTTCTTATGACTTACAAGACTCTATGACTATAATTAAATGGCTACCTTTAATAATAGCAATGCCTTTCAGCGAGAATCCCCTAACAATATCAGACCAAATACTCACTAACACTCTTAAAGTGCTGTTATTAAAAATGAAGGATGATGGTTTTCTAAAATAAACAAACCAAAAATGATCCATATAAAATAAGACCTGGAATTAACTCTTTAGTTGTTTCTTTTCCTTCTTTTTAAAGGATAAAAAGCCTAAATAACCACCCATTACAATAGCAAGTATCAGTAAAAATGATACCATTATACCAACCCAATCTGACTCTTGAGAACCCATTTTAAGTGATAAATTTACTATAATTGATATAAAAATATTAAATATAATAAAAGCCGTAATATTAATTACAAAATTCTTCTTGGCCATTCTGGACAATACAAATCCAGACAAAAAGTAAATTATAATAGAAACTATCATCGGAGCATTAGATATAAAAAAACTATTGGTAAATAATACTGGGTTTGCTTGAAAATAATCCAAATTAGAAAAAATAATAATAGCAATAATTCCCCCAAGAATAATTGTCATAATAACAGCAAATAATGTTGCTATTATTACTGATTTATAAGATATTGCCGATAAGAATTGTTTGATATTACTCATATAACAAAAATTTTAAAATTGCGTAAATGCTAATAGTAATATTATTATTTTGTTCTATCAAGACTTTTTCATTTGACTATTGACACCTAAGTCTATTGCTGACTAACAGCTAAATGCCAGCCTTTAATCATTTCCTCAAGATTTGGTAAATCTTGAGGAAATTTTTTCTCCTTTCTTTGATAAAATTTAACAATATCAGAAGCTTTAAATATTCCTGCACCAACACCAGCAAAAAGTGCTGCCCCCAAAGATGTAGATTCAATATTTTTAGGAACCTCTATTATTGCTTTTAATATTGATGCTAATCTTTGATTAAACCAATCATTCTTAACCATTCCACCATCTATTCTAATATCAGAAAAATTCATACCATCATCCTCCATTGCTTTTATCAAATCATAGCTTTGAAAAATAATAGCATCTAAAGCAGCTTTAACAATTTCATTTTTACCAGTTTGATTAGTTATACCTTTAATTACTCCCCTAGCTTCACTATTCCAATATGGCGCTCCTAGCCCACCAAATGCTGGAACAAAATATAAACCCCTAATATCTTTAGCTTTTTTTGCCAAATCTTGTGTCTCATCAGCACTTTTAATTAATTCTAAATTATCCCTAAGCCATTGAATCACTGCCCCAGCATAAAAACATGAACCTTCTAAAGCATAGGTAATTTTCCCATCCAAACTATAAAGAACTGTCGTTAGTAAGCCATTTTTTGAAGATATCTGCTTTTTTCCTGTATTTAACATCATAAAACAACCTGTGCCAAAAGTAATTTTACCCATGCCACTCTCTAAACACCCTTGCCCTATTGTTGCTGCTTGCTGATCTCCTATTAAAGCATTAATTGGTATTGATCTACCAAATAATTTATTGTCAATTACCCCAAAATCATCACAAGAATTCTTAACTTTAGGCAAAATATTAGTGGGAATTTTAAAAAATTTTAAAAGATCCTTATCCCATTTTCCTTTATTAATGTTATAAAGAAGAGTTCTACTAGCATTTGATGCATCAGTTAAATGTTGTTTACCTTTGGTTAAATGCCATAATAAAAAAGTGTCAACTGTGCCACAAATTACCCTATCTTGCTTTAGTAAAATTTGAGCCTCTGGTACATTATCTAAAATCCACTTTATTTTACTAGCAGAAAAATAAGCATCTAATATCAACCCTGTCTTATTTTTTAACTTAAGATCATATTCTTTTCTATACTTTTTACACCAATCATCAGTTCTACGATCCTGCCAAACTATTGCATTATACAGAGCTTTACCGGTTATTTTATCCCAAACTATTACTGTTTCTCTTTGATTAACAATGCCCAAAGAAACAATATCTTTATCACCATGCTTTGACAAAACCTCTCTTATTACCTGAAAACTAACATCAATAATATCCTGCGCTATTTGCTCCACATATCCTTCTTTTGGAAATAAACGCTTTAATTCCTTATTAGCAACTTCAACAATTTGCCCTTTATCATCAAACAAAGTAGCCTTACTGCTCGTGGTACCTTGGTCAATAGTAAGAATAAACTTTTGAGTCATTGCAAAATATAATTAGTTAAAAATATCTTTGTTTAAATTAGGCAATCAATTAAAGATACTTTTCAAGCATAAAAACCATAAACGTCCAAATTAGCCACTAACTTGACCTATTTCTTAAAATATGTTATGATAACACAATAATATACCTTAAAAAAATATAAAATGTTAAAACGCAAAGGTAAGAAAAAATCCAACAAAAGCACTAGATCAATAGATAATAGATCAATGTCTGACTCTAATTCAAATGAAGAAGATAATAATTCTACACCAAAAAAACGTACTAGAAAACCCAGCTATAAAAAAGAACGAGTCCAAAGTGCAGAAAAAAGAAGGATTAAACAACGCGAAGAACAAATATCTAGCAAGAAAAGAAGAACCTCTAAAAAAAAGGCAAAAATAGAACTTACTGTATCCCCAACAAAGCCAGAAAGCAAAGACCAAACAAGAACTGTTTACCTTCCAAACTCAAGAGGAGAATTTGCAGGAAATGAGCATGGCCACCACTTATGCCCACATTCACTTATAACAACTTTTATTTATCAAATTGACAAGATACTTCCAAGAGATGACCTGGGAGAAATAACCCCAGATGCAAAAGAACAAATTAGGATAATATTAAGCAATATTTTAGATGGAGAATCAATGTTAAAATTCGAGCCATTATTTCAATTAAAAGAAAGCCACAACAGAAGAAATACAGACTTAGAAAAATCTATAGAGTTAGCAAATAGTGCGTATGAAGAATATGCCCTTCTGTTAAAGAATAGTGGCATAGATCCAGAGAATAGCTTTGCTTTTCAATTATTACAACACCTATTAGCCACGCAAAAAACTTATAACACTGGTCAATTTCAAGAAAATATATTAAACACAGCCCATGATATGCTACAAGCCATTAATGGCCTAACATATGACCCTGTAATAACTTATACAAAAACAGAACTCATGGCCGAAGCAAGTAAAGTAAAACTTGCTAAAGATGAACTATTAAAACTTAGTCAAAAACTCGATTCAGCAGAATTGTCTGTGGTAAATTCTACACATGTTGTTGAGCCATTAATACAAATGCTTGATATACCACCAAAACAATTTTTGAGTAATCCTGGTGATGCATTATTAGCAGAAAAAACCTTGCAATTTCTTGGTCTTCACTTATGCCTAAGTCATAACACCTTTTCTGCAGTTAACTATATGACTCAAAAACCCCATAGGTTTAATAATTTTATTACAAAATTCTTAATAAAATTTATTTGCACAGAAGGCAGGTTTGATATATTAGAAGAATTAGAAATTAACCTAGAGCCAGAACAAACTCCATATAAAGATAAACATAATGAACTTCATGCACAACTGCTTGCTAGTAAGAATGAAAAGGAACGTGCTGTAATAAGAGAAAAATTAGAAGAAATGCACGAGAATATTCCTGCATTTACAAAACAACAAAAAGAATCACTATTTTCAGGGTTACAAAAATATATTGATTTTACCAAATCCAGTATTACCATGAAAGAAGGCTTTAGATTTGGATCTAATATTAAAGTTGCAAAAACATTCTTACAATCTCTTAATAATTTCAATTCTATACAAGAAAGTATCAACTCAAAACAGTTATTAACAAAACAACCATCTACATCCATAACATCACAAACAACAAAACCAAAAACAAAAGATAAAAATATATAAAACTAATATTAATGTCCAAATCACATTCCTCACTAGAAGAAAATATCACTACCTTAAAAGAAAAAATAAATAAAGAATATGGAGTAAATCAAAATATCTTAACTCCCATTTTCAATAATTTATCAACTACCATAACAATTTTACCACACTTTCTTTCAAATGATCCTTTGGAATTTAATCATTTTCTTGATGCAATAACACAAGCTAATAATAAACAATTTTATCAGCTAGTTGAGAAAAGATTTAAAGAGCTACCAGGAGACGGTTCAAAAACTCAATTTCTTCTAGCATCTTGTCTATTAAGAGACTTTATTACAGCACCTAAAGTTAATGATCTAAAATATATTATTACCGCAGGAATTGTGCCAACAATAATTGTAGCAATTCATGAAGGTCAAGATGAAGACTCAAAAGAAAGTGAAAAGCTACAATTATTACTAGCAAATCACATGGAAAATAATAATTTTAAAGAAAGACTATTAAAATATGTATCAGTAGTAGAAATTCTAGCAGAAAAAGAAGATCTCCTAAACTGCTTAGAATCAGTAGAACAACTACCAGAAAATCTTAATTTAAGAAAATTGCAATCAATTGTAATTTCTGCTATTGATCAACAAAAAGTTACTATAAAAGAGAAAAAAGAAGGAAAAGTCTTAGTAAATATTACTGGCGCTGATACTTTAGTAACAATGAGTGATGAACCAAATAATTCTCCGTCTTCAGCGCAAATAAATGCTCCATTACAACAACAATCATTTGGTAAAAGTCAAAATTAGCTAATGTCTTCATAGCCACAAATCTTTAATCCATATCCTTCTAGACCAACCACTGATTTTTTTGAATTAGTTAAAAGATTCATATTTTTAATACCAAGGTCAAGAAGAATTTGAGCTCCAATACCATAATTCCTAAGCTCATCTTTATCATTATTTTTATCAATTTTATTCTTTAAAAGATTAGATAAGGACTCATTTTGTTGACGAATAATAACAATTGCACCCCTTTTCATTTGAGAAATCTTAGAAATTGATTTTTGTAAATTACTATCTTTTTTATTAAAAACATCATTAAAAACATTTAAATGATGCATCCTCACTGTAATTTCTTCACCATCTTTAAAATCACCTTTAACCAATGCCAAATGCTCTGAATTATCAATTTTACTACGATAAATAATAGTTTTAAAATCACTCAAATTATCAATTTTAACCTCTTCTATTCTTTCTATTAATTTATCATGATGACGACGATATTTAATTAAATCAGCAATTGTAGCTATTTTTAAATCATGTTTTTTAGCAAATTCAATTAAATCCGGCATTCTAGCCATTGTTCCATCATCATTCATAATTTCACAAATAACCCCAGATGGGTTTAAACCAGCCAAACGTGAAATATCAACTGCTGCCTCTGTATGACCTGCTCTAACCAAAACTCCTCCTTCTTGAGCCTGAAGTGGAAAAACATGACCAGGGCTAACAATATCTTTTTTATCTTTTTTGGAATCAATAGCATCTAAAATAGTCTTGGCACGATCCTGTGCAGATATACCAGTTGTAATGCCTTCCTTAGCCTCAATAGAGACAGTAAAAGCTGTTTTATTACGAGATTGATTATTCATCGACATTAATGGCAATTCTAACTTTCTAACCCTATTAGCATCAAGAGCTAAACAAATTAAACCACGACCATATTTAGCCATAAAATTAACTTTTTTATCATCACACATTGAAGCTGGTATTACTAAGTCACCTTCATTTTCTCTATTCTCATCATCAACCAAGATAAATACCTTGCCCTCTTTAGCATCTTTAATTATTTCTGATATTGAGCTTAACATATTATCTATTTAAATTTTCTAAGTAACGAGCAATTTGATCAATTTCCAAATTAACCTCATCTCCAACTTCTAAAGAATTAAAATTAGTATTATTAAAAGTATGATCAATAATATTTACTTGAAATTGATCATTTTGAACGTCATTAACAGTTAAAGAAACCCCATCAAGAGTGACAGATCCTTTTTGACAAATAAACTTTCTAAAATCTTTATTAACTTTAAAAGTAAAAATTCTTGATTGATCAACCCTCTTAATGGATTTTATCTGCACCACACCATCTACATGGCCACTAACAAGATGCCCACCTAGCTCATCACCAACCTTAAGAGCAAATTCAATATTAATATTCTTGCCAATTTGCCAATTTGCAATATTAGTCTTGCTAATTGTTTCTCGTGAAACTTGGAAATTTAATAAAAATGAATTATTGTCTTTTTCTTTCCTGATAAGAGTAAGGCAAGATCCAGAGCAGGAAATAGAACAGCCAATTTCTAACTTTCTATCTAAACCATCTCTATTATCTATTCTTAATGTGATTAAAAGATCTTCTTTTGCATTTTGCTGTAAATTTTCAACTAAAGCAATGTCACTAACAATTCCTGTGAACATAATAAATTATTAAGATGCTTTTTGTAACCTTAGAATTTCAACTCTCATTTTGTTTAAAGCAGCAGCTTCAATTTGCCTAATTCTTTCTCTAGAAACTTTATAAATATCACTTAAAACTTCTAAAGTTTGAGCCTTATCAGACAATTGACGCGCTTTAATAATATCTTGCTCACGCTCATTTAATTTTTTAAAGGCTTCCTTAATAAGACTTTCGCCACTAGAAATTTCTTGTGATTTAATAGCTAATTCTTCTTGGCTGTCAAAATCAGACTCTAATTGATCAATAACCTCTAATTCACTATCATCATCACCAACAATTTTATTTAAAGAGCTATCTGAATTTTGTAAACGAGAATTCATATCAATAACTTCCTTTTCAGATACATTTAAATCGTTAGAAATTGCCTTAATGTGATCTCCAAGCAAATTACCCTCTTCGCTAGCATTTAATTTCTTTTTAATTTTACGCAAATTAAAAAATAACTTCTTTTGTGCTGCAGTTGTGCCAATTTTAACTAAAGACCAAGATTTCAAAATATATTCTTGTATATAAGCCTTAATCCACCACATAGCATAGGTAGAAAGACGAAAGCCCTTCTTAGGTTCAAACTTCTTAACAGCTTTCATTAAACCAATATTTCCTTCAGAAACAAGATCTACAATAGGAAGGCCATAATTGCGAAATTTTGCAGCAATTTTTACAACTAGCCTTAAATGGCTTTGAACCAGCATTTGAGCAGCATGGTTATCTCCATCTTTTTGATAACGCATACCATAATCATACTCTTCTTCTTGAGTTAGCATAGGAAACTTGTTAATTTCTTTCAAATATTGAAAAAAACCAGATTCAAATGATTTAACCGCTGGTAGGAAATTTGTAGCTGTAATCGTATTATTAGTCATATTTACACCTCCATTCATCTTTAGTTTTTAAAAGTTCTTTAGGGGTAAAAATAATATAAGAATATTTTGACAATAGTCAAGAAAAGAATTAACTTACTGGTCTTTCACTTAAAAACCAATAATATCCACTTAAACTAAGCTTTAGATCAATGATTATTAAATCACATGCCAAAATTAACTTATTTCTAAAAATTTTAGGAAAAAATGACCAAAATTACCACACTCTAGAAAGCTTAATTTGTTTTCTTGATATTTACGATATAATAAAAATCAAAAAAAGTGATACATTATCTTTAAGCATTACCGGAGAATATGCTAATTTTCTAGAAAATGACAATACAGAAAATATCATTCTAAAAACAATCAAATATTTAGCTAAAGAATTCAATTTTGTCCCTAATTTAGCAATTAATTTAAAAAAAAATATCCCAATTGGCGCTGGAATCGGTGGTGGATCAGCAAATAGCGCTGCCATTATTCTAGCAATTAATAAAATTTTTAATCTCAAATTAAGTGAATCTCAATTAATAGAAATTGGCTTAAAAATGGGATGTGATGTACCAATATGCCTAAATAATCATATGGCCTTGGTACAAGGAATTGGAGAAAAATTAACTTCAATTGAAGTTAAAACTAAGCCATTTTATTGCTTAATAGCTAATCCAAATAAGCATCTGTCAACTAAAGAAGTGTTTGAATCTTTAACCATAAGCAATAAAAACAATAGTCAGAAAATTCCTAAAAATTCAAACATCATTGACTTCATCAAGGATAGAAATAATGATCTAGAAGCTGCAGCAATAAAAATTATGCCTCAAATTTCTTTAATTTTAGATCAAATAAAACAACAAAAAAACTGCCTTTTATCAAGAATGTCAGGCTCTGGAGCCACGTGTTTTGGCCTATTTGATAATGATCTAGATCTAAAAAATGCTTATAATAACCTTAAAAAGGAATTTCCTCAATTTTATGTCAAAGAATCCCGTCTAATATATGAAAAAATATAAAGGTTTTCAAAAATTAGATCACAAAATCAGCAAGATCATTAAGCCTATTTCTAAAAAGAAGCGAGATAATTTTGCTGTTTTAACTAAATTATCTAAAAATTGGCAGCAAATTATTGGGGATAAATATTATCAATATTGCTATCCAAAAAAGATAAAATTTAATCAAGATGGTAAAGCTATATTATTTATTGGTGCTTATAATTCAGCTGTTGCTTTTGCTTTAGAAGGAAATCAAAACTACATTATTGAAAAAATTGCCTCTTATTTTGGCTATAAAATAATTTCTAATGTTAAAATTTCTCAAGAGCTCAAAGAAATATCTCTTAAAAAGGAAGAAAAGAAAATAGAATTAAATGAAAAAGATCAGCAATTAATTACAACTAGTACAAATAAAATTAAGAATACAAATTTAAAAAATACTCTAAAAAAATTAGGTGAGTCTATCTTTAACAAAAATAGTGATTGAATTATTGATTCTATTGATCTTAAATGGTCTTCTTGCGATGAAATATTCGAATAAATAATAATGACAGAAAAAGAAAAAAAATTAACAGGTGCTAATATCATAATTCAAGCTTTATTAAATGAAGGCGTTGATACTGTTTTTGGCTATCCGGGTGGTGCAATTTTACCATTTTATGACGCACTATTTGTACAAGATAAATTACAACATATTTTAACTCGTCACGAACAAGGCGCATCTCACGCTGCCGAAGGCTATGCCCGCTCAACTGGAAAAGTTGGCACAATCATTGTTACCTCAGGGCCAGGTGCTACTAACACAATTACAGGCTTAGCCGATGCTTACCTAGATTCAATTCCCGTTGTTTGTATTTCTGGTCAAGTTGCAACAAGTGTTATTGGTACAGATGGTTTCCAAGAAGCTGATGTTACTGGTTTAACCCGCCCTTGTACTAAACATAATTATCTAGTTAAAGACGTTAATGACTTAGGTTACATTATTCATGAAGCCTATCATATTGCCAGAACTGGTCGCCCTGGCCCAGTATTAATTGACATCCCTAAAGATGTACAAAATAACATAGGCACTTATCAGGGCAAAGTTAGAATTAATCGTGAATCTTATCAGGTTGATAGTAAAAAACACATTTCACCTGATGAAAATGCTATTGATGATGCTATTGAGTTATTAAAAAATGCTAAAAAACCAATTATTTATACTGGTGGCGGTATTATTAATTCTGGCTCAAAAGCTAGTGAATTATTACTTAAATTTGTTGAATTAACCGGATACCCTATTACCAATACCCTTATGGGTCTTGGCGGCTTTCCTGGAAGCAATGAGCATTTTATTGGCATGCTTGGAATGCATGGCACTTATGAAGCCAACATGGCTATGCATGACTCAGACGTTATGCTTAATATTGGCGCTCGTTTTGACGACAGAATTACCGGAAGAGTTGATAAATTCTCACCAAATTCAAAGAAAATTCATATTGATATTGACGATGTTTCAATTGATAAAATCATTAATGTTGAGGTTAAAATAACTGCAGATGCAACCTCTGCCTTAGAGTCTTTAATTGCAAAATGGCAAAAATCTAATTTGGGCAATAGAAAATCTCAAATTAATGGTTGGTGGCAACAAATTAAAGAATGGCAAGATATTAAAAGCTTATCTTATGAAGAAGATGACAAATTTATCAAACCAGGATATGCTATTCAAACAATTGATAAATTAACTAAGAAAAATCAGCCATTTGTTACAACTGATGTTGGACAGCACCAAATGTGGGCAGCTCAATATTTAACTTTTGACAAACCTAAACACTGGATAACCTCTGGTGGCCTTGGCACAATGGGCTATGGAGTGCCAGCTGCTATTGGAGCACAAATTGCTAATCCAAAGAAATTAGTTTTTTGCATTAGTGGTGATGGCTCATTTTTAATGAATATGCAAGAATTAGGTACAATAAAACAATATAATTTACCTATTAAAATTATCATTTTAAACAACCGCTATCTTGGCATGGTTAGGCAATGGCAAGAATTGGTCTTTGAAAACCGTGAAAGCGAATCTTACATGGATTCCTTGCCAGATTTTGTTAAATTGGCTGAAAGTTTTGGCATTAAAGGTATAAAATGCGAAGATCCAAAAGAATTAAACTCTAAATTCCAAGAAATGTTAAATCATAACGGCCCGGTATTATTTGATTGTAGTGTACAAAAAGCTGAGAATGTTTTTCCGATGATTCCTGCTGGATCAGCTCATAATGAAATTTTACTTGGAAGCCAGGCAAAAAGCTATGTCCAAAAAAACAAAAACGCCGTTTAAATCTAATTTTACTGCGTCTTTGTTAATATAAGGTAGGTGATAAATTTAAAGACGTACTTCCTGATACGACTTATAAATTTATCACCTACCTCACATTAAAAATACTTTGAAAAATAAAATTTAAAATATTTTAAAATGACAAAAGAAGAAATAAAAAAACATGTAATTGCCATATTAGTTGACAATGAAGCTGGCTCTCTAGCTAGAATTGTTGACCTATTCTCAGGACGTGGCTACAATATTGAATCACTAAATGTTGCTCCAGTAACAAAAGATCGCAAAATATCTCGCATCACCATTACAACTTACGGCAGCGCAAAAACAATCGATTTAATATGTAAATTATTAAATAGAATTGTCCCTGTTCACAAAGCTGTAGAACTAACAAAAGAAGAAGGCTACATAGAAAGAGAATTAGCCTTAGTTAAAATTATTGGCGATGAAGATAAAAGAAAAGAAGCCATGGAAATAGCCGATAAATACCGTACCAATATCATAGATATTACTGGCGATTCAATTGTTTTTGAAATAATTGGCAATAGTGATAATATTGATGAATTAATTGATAAATTATCTTTACTGGGCCTTGATGGCGTTTCTAGAACTGGCCCTGCTGCTGGGTTTAGAGGTGAGAAGAAGTTGAGAGATAGCGATTAGTGGATAGGATCATATAAAGCTTCACCATTAACATAAAGACGAGTCACAACGGCACTATAATCTACTCCAATTTTAACTCCAGCAGTCAATTTGTCTGTGTTAACTGGACGCTTCTTTTGATTTAGATGGTAAATTCCTCCGCGACCATAAATTAGCTTACCAGTAGAAACATTAAACTTAGCTTTAATTATTACCTGATCATTTATGACTTTTTTAGGCTTTTCAATTGAAACATAGTCAGAAACATAATATTCCCCTTCTTTTCTTAAAACTACAAAAACAGTTGGGTAAGCTCCGTAATTTAAATTCTCTATTTTTAGTCTATTTTGATCATTTTTAAAACTTGAGATTGAATTAATTTTATACTCTAAATTTATTATTTTCTGATTAGGAACATACTGGCTCTGGTCTTCTATTGTATAATTAACAACCTCTAGAAGTATAACCGTACTTTCCTTATCTATTTGAGAATTTTTTTCTCTTATTTCTAGAATCTTAGAGGCATAATTATTTTGAATATTTTGTTCCTTATCTCCTTTATAATAAACAGATACTTTCTTCTGAAGATTATCTATAATAGTATTTCTGGCAGATTCATCCATAGAATTTTGAATTGGATATATTAAAATATTTATTATCAATAAAGTTATAGATATTAACCAAAAAGATTTTCCAATACTATTTTTAGTACAAACCATAGTGCCAGCCAAATAGTCATTCAGCGCACGATTTTTTTTTATTAAATAATGCCACTAAAAACCCAATACCAAGAGTTAGAAAAGATAGTGAATATCCCAGCCAACGCCCCGAAGACCTAAGGTAGGAAATTCTTTGCGAATTTAAATCTAAAACTACAATGCCAGAAATTATCTTTCCTGGAGTTCCCATATAGGAAGAGCCTGTAAAGAAAATATAGTAAATAATAGATAGCGCAAGACAAAAACCAAGTCCTAAGGCATAACTAAGTGACGTATCTACTATATTAGTAATAATAAATAGAATTATAAATGAAATTATATTTAAAATCATATAATCTATTACATATGCACCTATACGCTTACTAATACTTGCACGTTTCATAATTTATTTAATTTATTTTGATATTAAAATGATACTTGAATAGAAGCTTCTACCCAAAATAAATTTTATGTCAACAAAATAAATTAGTTAGAATTATTGGCAATGAATATAACGCTAATATCATTGACATTACTGGCGTGATATTTTAATGGCTTTAACTGGAAAGAAACATTTAGGATATACAATCTTTTCCAAAGAATATAATCCAGAAAATCTCAATAATTTCAATAGAATATTGGAAGAAGTTAATCAAATAATTCAACAACACAAAATACCATAATTTAAATTAACAAAAAACTAACTAACCAATTTAGCACAGGCATAACGATTTAAACTTACACCCTGCTCTACTGCTTTTATAACTAATTCTCTATGTTTTTCTGGAGGAATGCGTATTACAAATTTACCACTATACTCTCTTTTAGAAAGAATTTCGGGAACTTGTTCATTATTTTCCTCCATATCCTTTATAACATCAGATACTAATTTTTTAATTCCTTTTAAAGATTTTATCATATCTTTATCCAGATAAGAAAGGCTTGGAAATTCAGCACATAATCCTACATGCTCGTTATCTTCTTCTAACCAAGTAACTCTGTATGTATAAAACTCACTATTATCTTTTTTCATTTTCTACCTCCTTTATTTTATTTATTGCCAATAATACTTGCTTAACTTGATAAGGCTTGATAAGGCTTGATAAGGCTTGATAAGGCTTGATAAGGCTTGATAAGGCTTGA
>JAYORG010000006.1:77388-81494 GCA_038123275.1 Rickettsiales bacterium
TAAGGCTTGGCTTCCTTGCCACTTTTTTGAATATTAATCCTAGGATCACCTAACCATGGAGTCTTAAAAATAACGTGACTCGTGCCATTTTGTCTTGGTTTTCCAAAATAATAATTACAAACCTTGACTAAATCCTTAAATTTTATTCCTTTTTGTTTTTGTTGCATTAAAACAACAAGCTCTTCTATTTTCTTCATAATTATAGTATCATTATTAGTACTAGTCAAGTAATTTATTACTACAAAACCTTCTTGGCTAAAGTTAAAACATAAATCTTACCCACCTTGGCCTTTCTTAGAATCTTACAATAATTATCAATTGTAACTCCAGTAGTAATGATGTCGTCTATTATTAAGATATTTTTACCTTGAACTCTTTTTAAATATTTATCATTAAATTTAAAGGCGCCTTGAATATTTCTTTTTCGTGCCTTTTTGCTTAGTGAAGATTGTGGTTTGGTGTTTTTGTGTCTGATTAATAGATCAATTATTAATGGTAGCTTAGAAAATTTAGCAAAATCCTTAGCTAGTAAAGCGCTGTGATTGTATTTTCTTTTTCTTAAGCGTTTTTTGTGAAGTGCAACAGGGGTAATAAAGTCAATATCTTCAATAAACTCCTTACTACCACTAAACATTAAGCTAGCAAAAAATTTAGATAAATTTATCTTATCGCCATATTTAAATTGAAAAATAAACCCCCTACTAAACTCGTCATATTTTAAAATTGATATGGCTTTATTGTATTTAGGCTTTTGTGCTATGCAAGCGCCACACAGCATATTTTTATCTACCTCAAACTCAAAAGGATGGCCACAAATGCCACATGATGGTTTACCGATAAATTGTAGCTTGTTGAAATCTTCCACACAAAAATAGCCACTGCTAATTATCTTATTGCAAATAAGGCAGTTGCTTTGCATTATGAAGCCCAGAATAAAATTAGCTGTATTTTTTAATTTTTTGATAATCATTTTAGTAATTATTTCGTGGTAAAAAATAATCAAATTTTTGATAGAAAATTATTACAACATAATCTGGATAAATTTAGCAAGTCTTTTGCTAAAACTGACTTTCTTTTTAAAGAAATTGCCAAGCGTTTAATTGATAATATTGGTGATTTTAAACAAGATTTTAATGATATCCTGGAGATTGGTGCTAAGGATGGCTTTTTAGGCCAAGAACTAACTAAAATTAAAAAATCTAAAAACCTAATTCAAACTAATTTTTCACAAGAACTAAATCAACTAAATCAAAACCCTTTAAAAGCAATAATGGATGATGAACTCCTTTGTTTTAAAGAAAAATCCTTTGATTTGATAATTAATAATCTCAATTTACATTTTGTTAACGATGTAATGACCAGCCTAATTCAAAGCAAGGCAATTTTAAAAGATTATGGTATTTTTGTAAGCTGTTTTTTTGGAGGCAATACATTAAATGAACTTAGAGATGTTTTTAATAAGGCTGAATTAGAAATGTATGGCGGCATATCCCCAAGAATTATTCCATTTATTGATATTAAAGATGCTGGTTCTTTAGTGCAAAAGTCTGGATTTAAAAATGTAATTACCGATAGCCAGATAATTGAAATTTCTTACTCTAACATTTTAAAATTACTCCAAGATTTAAAAAATATGGCCTTGAGCAATATCTTATTTGACAGAAATAAGAAATTTATTACCAAAAAAATGCTTTTTTTAATGGAAAAATTAATTAAAGAGCTTTACCCTGATGGCGATAAAGGCTTTATTGCCAGTTTTGAAGTTATTACAATCACTGCTTTTAATTAATGTTAACCCAAAATACTCCAAAAAAAATCTACATTAAAACCTATGGCTGTCAGATGAATGTTTATGATTCTGATAGAATGTCTGACTTAATGGCCTCTATTGGCTATGAGCATACTGATAAACCAGATAACGCAAATATGGTTTTAATTAATACTTGCCATATTAGAGAAAAGGCCGCTGAAAAACTTTACTGCGATTTAGGTAGAATTAAAAAACACAAAGATAAAATAACTAAAAAAGGCGGTGAAATGCTTGTTGCTGTTGCTGGCTGTGTTGGACAAGCTGAAGGTAAGGAAATTTTTAAAAGAGCGCCAATTGTTGATATTATTGTTGGCCCTGAAAGCTATCAAACATTGCCTGACTTAGTTGGAAAAGTATTAAGAGATAAATCTAAGCAAATAGATCTAGAATTTAAACCAAATAACAAATTTGATATTCTTAAGGAAAGTAAAGAAAAAAGCTCTGTTAGCAGTTTTCTTTCTATTCAAGAAGGCTGTGATAAATTTTGTACTTTTTGTGTTGTGCCCTACACACGTGGCTCTGAATTTTCTAGACCAGTAGAGCAAATTATTAATGAAGCTAAAAATTTAAGCAATAACGGGGCTAAGGAAATCTATTTATTGGGGCAAAATGTTAATGCCTATCACGGCTTAGATAAAGATGGTAAAGAGATAAATTTAGCTAAATTAATTAAAGAAATAGCTAAAATTGATGCCATAAAAAGAATTCGCTACACTACATCACACCCAAGAGATATGGATGCTGAATTAATTGCCGCACATGGTGAAGTTGATAAATTAATGCCCTTCTTGCATCTTCCTATTCAATCTGGCTCTAATAACATATTAAAAGCCATGAATAGAAAACATACCAGACAAGATTACTTTAAAATTATTGAAAACATTAGAAAAGCTAGACCAGATATTGGCATATCATCAGATTTTATTGTTGGTTTTCCAGGTGAAACCAATCAAGATTTTGAAGATACTTTGGATTTGATTAAAAAAGTTAAATTTACTTCCTGTTACTCATTTAAATACTCCCCAAGACCAGGAACGCCAGCGCCAAACTTAGAACAAGTTGATGAAAAAATAAAATCGGAAAGATTAGCTAAAATGCAAGATTTACTTGCTAAGCAACAAACAGAATTTAATGAGCAATTTGAGGGTATGGAGATGGAAATTCTATTTGACCGTAAGGCTAAATCTAAAAATCAAATTATTGGCAAAAGCCCCTGGTTACAGTCAGTTGTAATTGAAGATAAAGAAGGGAAATATTTAAATCAGTTTGTAACAGTAAAAATTACTAAAGCTAGGCCAAGCAGCTTAATTGCTGATATTATTTAACCCCAACTATGGATATTAAATATTTCTGATTTTGAGGTAATTTTTAGCGAAAATCAGCCAAAACTCAGGGATGTTTAATATCCATAGTTGGGGTTATTTAGCATCCTTTAAAAGCTCTTTACTCTTCTTCTCAATAACTTTTTCTAATAAAGGCAGGAAATCTTTCTTATTAGTTTTAGGATCTATTGGCGGTAAAAATTCTAATATTATTGTGCCTGACTTCTTGTAAGTTTTGCTTTTACTCCAATGCTTTCCTGAATTTAAAGCAGCTGGAATAATTGGTGCTTTTAATTGTGAATAAAGTGCCGTAATTCCTGCTTGATAAGGATAATCTTTTACGCTACTATCAATTGGCACCCTAGTTCCTTGAGGAAAAATAATAATTTTTTGACCATTTTTTAAATATTCTTTTGATTTTTTTATTAAATTTTTTAAAGCCTTAGCTCCACCTTCTCTGTCAATTGAAATGCCACTCATTCTTTTTAAAAACCATCCATAAAATGGAACTTTTAATAATTCCTTTTTGTAAGCATATACTGGATGCTTAAAAACTAAATGCATAATCATAGTTTCCCACATAGATTGATGCTTACAAGCAACAATAAAACCACCCTCTTGTGGTAAGTTTTCTAACCCCCTAACCTCATAATCAATTCCACAAACTTTTCTTAATACCCATGCCGCAAACTTAGACCAAGCCAAAGCTCCATCATCAGCATGCTTTGAATTACCAGTTATGAAGACACTAGAATAAATTATGGGAATTACCATACCCCATAAAGTAATAAATATTTCAAATATAATTGAACGAATAATCATGAATAAACTAAGTAATAATCTAAAAGAACCTGGAAAAGTTTATGAGGTAAAATTTCATGAAACAAGAGAAATATTCTAATTTTTAAAACCTATCAATATTAACACCATTTTTGCTGGATTCTGGCTTCGCCCCTTCAATAGGGGGTCAAAGC
>JAYORG010000007.1:0-71841 GCA_038123275.1 Rickettsiales bacterium
CAAGCCGCCGGTAGTTACACCGGTACTTATAACGTTGCCGTTAATTATAACTAAATAATAGTTTAAGTTTGACGCTGTATAACTTATATAAAAGGTGAGCTAATAATTACATTTAATAGGTCTTAGGGAGAAACCTTATTAATCTCAAATTATTAGTTTCCCTTATATAAGTTCCTTTAATTTTAAAAACCCTGATCAAATTGGGAGTGATTGGGGTTTTTTATTGACAAGATTTCATTTTTATGTTAGCCTAGCTTTATATTCATATATAATGATAGGTTAACATGAGAATTTTTGTAACTTTCTTTACATCAATATTTCTTTTTTATAACAGTTCTTTTGCTGCAAGCATTAGCGGTAATACTGTTGGTGTTACTATTAGTCCAGCCATTAATGTTTCTAAATCTAGCGATCTAAATTTTGGTATAATTTCTGTTAATTCTAGCTCTGGAACAGTTAATCAAGATGGTTTAGCAACAGGTGGAGTTGAGGTTATTAATTCAGATAATATGACATCTGCTGTTTTTGATGTTTCCGGCCTTGGTAATACTAGCTATAATTTTACTATTCCAGATGAAGTGACTTTAACTGACGGTAGCTCCAACAAAATGGTTGCAGATTTATCATTTTCTAACGGCAACTCTTCTAGAACCTTAACCCAAGATGGCAAAGACTCTGTAGAGGTTAATGGCATTTTAAATGTTAGTGCTAATCAAGTCATTGGTAATTATTCTGGTACCTACAATATTAATGTTGCTTACTAAATATTAATTTTTCTTAAAAGAAATTATCCATCATGAAAAATAAGAAATATTTTTTATTGAGCTATGTAACACTCTTATTTTTGCCTATCACTATTTATGCCGCTCCTCTAAGAATAACCGAGGTTCAGAATTTATCATTTGGCCTTGTTAGTGTTGGTGATGGTGGAACAGTTTCAACTGATGGAAATTATACAGGTGATATTATGATGTTTGGTGAGAATCAAAATGGTATATTTGAAATTAAGGGAAATCCAGACGCAGATGTTAATATTAATAGTGTTGGAGAAGTAAAATTAAAAGATGGCAGTAATAAAATTAACAATGTTGAATTTGAAGTATTAGAAGGCTACCTCATTAATCTAGGTCCAACTGGAATTGCGACAATTACTATTAAAGGAACTGCTAATATTAGTTCTGGACAAGAAGAAGGTTTTTATGACGATCGTTATCAAATTAGTGCTTTATATGATTAATTTAATTTTTTAGTTAAAATATATGAAAAGAATATTAATCATTTTATTTCTTATCTTTGCTAATATTTATGCGGCTAATGCTTCTAAATTAATGGTAACCCCAACAAGGTTAGAATTTAAAGGAAAATCTAGAACATCTGAGGTAAGGTTAATAAATAGAAGTAATGAAACCACTACATATCGTATTTCTTTTCAAAATTTAAAAATGAATCAAAATGGTTCTTATGAAAAGATTAATCCAGAAGATGTTAAAGGAGATGAAAATTTTGCCCATAAATTGATTCGCTATTCACCAAGAAGAGTTACCTTAAAACCAGGAGAGGTACAGTTAGTTAGATTTATGGTAAGAAAGCCCAAAAATTTACAAGAAGGAGAATATCGTTCTCACGCTTTATTTAGTGAAGAGGCGCCAGCTGATTTTGGTGCTAATGTTGAAAGCAAACATCAAAAGAGCGGAAAAATTTCTATCAATCTCAAACCATTATTTGGTATTTCAATTCCTGTTATTGTTAGTCATGGAACCACTAAAAGCAGTGCTCAAATTAGTCAGGCTGAAATTAAGTCCAATAAAAAAGGTGAGAAATTTATCTCATTAAAATTAGATAGATCTGGAAATGGTTCTGTGTACGGGGATTTGATTGCCACTCTAAAGCCTAATAATTCTAGTAAAGAATATGAAATAGGGGTTTCAAATGGGGTATCCGTATTTTATCCATATGAAAGTCGTGATGCTCAAATTAGAGTTAAAATACCACCTGAAGTCAGTTTAAAAGACAGCGTAATTGATGTTAAATATTACAAAAAAGAGTCAGGAGGTAGAGAACATGATAAAAACCTTCTTCTGGCTCAAAAAGAAATCAAAGTTGGGTTAATTAGATCTCGAGTCAATTATTAGGGTAAATGTTAAAAACATTATTACTATTACTAACCTTATCTCTAATTGTTCATAAATCTTACGCTCAACAAGATTTGCCCTCAATAGATCAATATCAAATTGATCATAGTGAATTCGATCCAAATAATATGTTGATAGTGCGCCTGGAATTAGGTGGACATCTTGTTTTAAGTGATGCCGTGGTAGGTTATGAGCATAGAAATAGTGTGTTTTTATCATTTAATGAATTTGTTGAATCTTTAGATTTTCCTATCCATGCAGATGCTAATACAAATAAATATGAAGGATGGTTCATTGCTAAAAATAAGAAATTTATCTTTAATACACAGGATCTTACCTCAATGTCAGACTCTAAAGAACATAAAGTAGATCCTAATTGGTTCAAAATCTTTGACGATGAGTTATTTGTCGATATTAAATTATTGCAGCTTTGGTTTCCAATAAAAATGAAATTTAATCCTTTTAATCAGTTAATCAATATTATCTCTTTAGACCCATTACCAGTTGAAAATAAAGTTGAGAGAGAAAGAAGATGGAATGAATTTTATCAAAAAAAGAACTTAAAAACCAAGGAAGATATACAAGTTAGAAAAGCACCATATCGCCTGGCAACTTTACCATTTGCTGATATAAGATATCGTTATGATTATGAAAAAAGTGATTCAAGCGAAGAAGATTATACTTCTCAGCTTGGTATTTTGGCTACAGGTGATTTATTTCATTTAAACCATCATTTATTTGCTAATATTAATAAAGGTGATGGAGTTTCTGATGTTAGGTTAAAGTCAGGAAAGAAAGATATTGATCCGGTGTTATTAGGGCCATTAAAGGCTAGAGAATTTGCTATTGGAGATATTTACAATCAGCAATTACCGTTAATTGCTGGTAGTAAAATTGGTAAGGGTGCCATGGTGTCAAATTATCCAGAACATTATGTTAGCGAATTTGACTCAGTAATAATCAGAGGAGATATTCAAAATGACTGGCAGGTAGAACTATATCGTAATAAATCTTTAATTGATTTTCAACAGGCAACTGATGACGGTATTTATGAATTTACTGACGTGCCCTTAATTTCAGGTTTAAATATTATGAAATTAATATTTTATGGACCAAATGGTGAAATAAGAGAAGAAGAGAGAAGATATTTAATGGATCCAACTTTAGCCAAAAGAAATAAATTTCATTATCGTTTTTCAGTAAATCAACATGAACAATCTTTAATTAGAGCTAATAAAAAAGAAGATGATTTTGGTGAAGATGAACAAGATGGCAAAAGTCGTTATGTTGGAGAATTTGAGTATGGACTTGCTAAAAATCTAGGGTTGCTTGGTAACTTGGCATATATTCCACTTGAAGATGATGATGGTGAACATAGAAGTTATTCAACCGTTGGCTTAAAATCAGTTTTATTTGGAGTTGATGGCAGAGTTGAACTTGTTAATGATCTTACAAAGGATCTCTATGCTTTGCAAACTTCCTTAAAAACTAAAATTAGATCTTATGACTTTAGTTTAAAACATGCCAAATTTGAAGAAGATTTTAACAGTGAAGTTACCCAATCTTTTTCAGATGCATTAATTAATGAAACATCATTTAGAGTTAATGGTCCTATTAAAATTAAATCTAGAATTCTTAGATTATCCTTGAAGACTGATAGGGAATATTTTTCTTCTAAAAAAGAAAAATTAAAAAATAAATTTTCTTTATCTTTTCCAGCCTCAAAGAAAGTTAATATCACCCAAGATATTAATTATGATTTTGATGATAGGGTAACAACTGATAATAGAAATATTACAACTGGTAGAACATTCTTTAATTACAGGATATTAAGAAATTTGATTGCCAGATCAGTAATTTCTTACAATATTTCTCCTACCGAAGAATTGACCAATTCTAATTTAAATCTTAATTACATACTAAAAAATAAAGTTAATCTAGGCCTTAATGTAACACATCAATTTGCCAATTCTACTCAAGAAGATTCAACTAATTATGTGGCAACTATTAGTAAGATATTTCAGCAATACAGAGCTAGTTTTGGTGCTAATTACAATGATATTGGTAGTTATGGTTTTAATGCCACATTATCTTTTGCCTTTGGCTACAGTCCTAAATATGATACTGGAGTAATTTCCAATGCGCCGATGGCAAAAAATGGTTCTGCTGTTGTAAAAGTATTTTTAGATGAGGATAATAATCACAAACATGATGATGGTGAAGAATTATTTCAAGGAATTGATTTTAAGGTTGATGGTAGAAAGTTAAAAGAGAGCACAAATGATAAAGGTACCATGTTAATTGGTAATCTTACTTCTAATAGAAAAGTTAAAATTGAAATTGATCCAAAAAAGTTACAAGATCCATATTTAGCTCCAGTAATAAAGAAAGTTAGTTTGATATCTCATCCAGGGTCAGTAGATTACATAGATTTTCCTATTGTTAATACTGGTGAGATTGAGGGTACTGTTAGTTTATTTAAAGGTAAAAAGCTGGTTGGAGCCTCCAATGTTTTGCTAGAATTAGTTAATGAATCTGGAGAAGTCGTAAAGACTACCTTATCTTCTTATGATGGTTTTTATTTATTTGATACGGTATTAATTGGTAAATATCAGGTTAGAATTTCTAAAGAACAATCCCAAAGATTAGGTTTAAATATTGTAGAAGGTAAAGAGGTAGAATTAAGCAATGATAATTCTTTGCTTATTGGTATTGATTTCACAATTAAATAATTCTAGTATGCTATCATTAATAATGAATTAAGACTATTTATGCATTTAAAAAAGCCGGTAATTGGTGTTGTTTTAGATTATCGTGAAGGTGGAAAGAATCAATATTCATCAAGCCCATATTACGCTCTTAGAGCAAATCACATTGACATAATTAACAAGATGGGGGCTAAGGTAATGCTTATTCCTTATGATTATGAATTAATAGAATATTATCTAGAATTAGTAGATGGTTTAATGATTGTTGGTGGCTATTTTGATATTAATCCAAGGCGATATGGCGACAATGAAATTCATGGCAGTGTAAAATTAAATGAAGTCAGAGAAAATTTTGAATTTGAAATAGTATCTAAAGCTTTGCAAAATAATAAATTGCCAGTTTTTGGTATTTGTAATGGTATGCAATTAATTAATATTATTTATGGTGGAAATGCCATTCAACATATTCCAGATAATAAAAATTATTTAGAGCATGAGCAAAGTAAAGTTTCAGATTATGAAAATTATGGTAAAACTTACCATGAAGTCATAATAGAAAAAAATAGCAAATTATTTAAAATTATTGAGCAAGAAAAAATATCAACTAATTCTTCGCATCATCAGGCTGTAAAAGAAGTAAATGGTGATATTAAAGTTACTGCTAGAGCAAGTGATGGTATTATTGAAGCAATTGAACATAAAAACCATCCATTTTGTTTAGGGGTGCAATGGCATCCAGAATTTGCTAGTACAATTGCTGATAATAAATTATTTGCTGGTTTTGTTGAGGCATGTCAAAATTACAAAGAAAATGACAAATAATAAGGATAAGGGCGATAGAATTGCCAAAGTAATTGCCAGAAGTGGTTATTGTTCCAGAAGAGAAGCAGAAGAATTAATTTTTGAGGGTAGAGTCAAAGTTAATGGTCAAATAATTGATAATCCAGCAACTTTAATTACCGATCAATCAATTAAAATAAACAACAAGTTACTAGCTAAAAAACAACCAACAAGATTATGGATTTTTCATAAACCCAAAGGTTTTGTATGTTCTAATTCTGATGAAAAGGGACGTAAAACTGTTTTTGATATTTTACCAGATAACCTGCCAAGAACCATGTCAGTTGGTCGTCTTGACATTAACACAGAAGGCTTACTTTTGCTTACTAATAATGGCGAAGTTGCTCGTTACATTGAATTGCCAGAAAATAAATGGATTAGAAATTATCGTGTTAGGGTACATGGAAAAGTTAATATGACAAGGCTAGAAAAACTTTCAAAAGGCATTAGAATAGACAGAGTAAATTATGGACCAATTAAGGTTGAGCTAGAAAAAGAAGGTTCTAATTCTTGGTTAAAAATTTCTTTAAATGAGGGTAAAAATCGCGAGGTTAAAAAAGTTTTACAATATTTTGGCCTGGAAGTAAATCGTTTAATTAGGGTTTCTTTTGGTCCTTTTATGCTAGGGAATTTAAAAACTGGTCAAATCAAAGAAGTAGCCAGAGGCGTTTTAAAAGATACTTTAAAAAATCAATTTATTAGTTAACTGTCATCCTGAAGGGTAGTAATTCTTAGTCAGCTTGCTGACTTAGAGTTACTTGACGAAGGATCTCACGTCAAGGGTGGAGGAGTTAATTCTAACATCCGTTCCTTTGGGTGAGGTACTTCACATAAGAAATTGTAAGAATTGCTAAAGCAATCCTAACATTTTCTAAGTTCAGCATGACAAATATTGTAACATTTTCCAAGTTCTTCCATGATGGATAAAATAAGTTTTTAATTGTAATGTTGTTAATTTAATTAAATAATAAAGTTTTATAATTAAAATATTTAAATCATGAGACCATCAAAAAGAAAAATAGATCAACTACGAGAAATTTCAATTAATACTAATGTTAATAAATATGCTGAAGGTTCTTGTTTAATAAATTGGGGTGGCAATCAAATTTTATGCACAGCTACAATTGAAAATAAAGTTCCTGGGTTTTTAAGAAATAAAGGACAAGGTTGGATAACGGCAGAATATTCAATGTTGCCACGTTCAACCCATTCGCGCAATCAAAGAGACGTAAATAGAAGATCTCCAAATGGTAGAGGTATGGAAATTCAAAGATTAATCGGTCGATCTCTTCGCTCAATTATTGATCTAAAAAAATTAGGAGAAATACAAATTGTAATAGATTGTGATGTTTTACAAGCAGATGGCGGAACCCGTTGTGCCTCAATTACAGGTGGTTATGTTGCCTTAAAATTAGCTATTAATAAATTATTAAAAGATCGTGAAATTTCAATTGATCCAATTAATGGATCTATTTTGGCAGTATCATGTGGTATTTTTAAAGGTAAAACAATTTTAGATTTGGATTATGATGAAGATAGTAATTGTGAGGCTGATGTAAATTTTGTTCTAACAAAAGACGCTAAAATTATTGAAATTCAAGGAACCGGAGAAGAACATCCTTTTGATTTTAAAGAAATTACCAATATGCATAAGCTAGCAAGTAAGGCAGCTTTAGAAATTTCTAAAATTCAAGACGAAGCCATTAATGGTTAATTTAATTGGTTTATCCAAAGAAGAGTTAAAAGAAGAATTAATCAAAATTGGCGAAAAACCATTTCGTAGCTCTCAAATTTGGCAATGGATTTATTTAAAAAATGCTCGTAATTTTGATGAGCTAAATAATTTGCCAAAAGATTTAAGAGAAAAATTAAAAGCAAATTATTCAATCTCTCCCCCGCAAATAATTAAAGACTTAAAATCAAAAGATGGAACTCGCAAATGGCTAATCAAATTTGATGATGGCCAAGAAGTTGAGATGGTTTTTATTCCTGAGGAAAAAAGAGGAACTCTGTGTATTTCTTCACAAGTTGGTTGTACTTTAACTTGTAAATTTTGTCATACAGGAACTCAAAGATTAGTTAGAAACTTAAAAGCTGGTGAAATTATCTGGCAATTTTTGGTTGCTAGAGATTTATTAAAAGATAAAAAGGCAATTACCAATGTAGTTTTTATGGGTATGGGTGAGCCTTTATTTAATTTTGAAAATGTTAAAAAAGCTATTCAAACATTAAATAATGATAAGGGAATTAATTTTTCTAAAAGAAGAATTACTATTTCAACTTCTGGAGTAGTACCTGAATTGTTAAAATTTTGTGATGAAATTAATAGCGGTTTAGCAATTTCACTTCATGCCACAAATAATGATTTAAGAAGTGAAATAATGCCAATTAATAAGAAATATCCTTTAGAAGAATTAATAAAGGCCTGTCAATATTATAATAAAGTTAATCCCAAAAGAATTACTTTTGAGTATGTCATGCTAAAAAACATTAATGACTCAAAAGATGATGCTCACGCTTTGGCAGATTTTATTAAATTAAATAAACTTTCTGCTAAGGTTAATCTAATTCCTTTTAATTATTTTAACGATACAATTTATGAATGTTCCAGTAGGAATGTAATGATGGCTTTTGCTAATATTTTAAAAGATTATAACATATCTGCTCCAATTCGTAAAACGCGTGGAGAAGATGTTATGGCTGCTTGTGGGCAATTAAAGTCTTTGTCAGAAAGTAAGAGGTTAATAAGGTAAATTAATAAATTTTTAGATGACCAGAAAAATACCACCGATGAAAGCAATTATTATTTTTGAAGCGGCAGCACGATGTGAAAGTTTTACTATTGCAGCAAATGAGTTATGTTTAACCCCTGGTGCAATTAGTAAGCAAATTCAAAAATTAGAAGAAGATCTATCAGTATGTTTATTTGATCGTCATGCTAAAGGTGTATCGTTAACTAAAATTGGTAAAGATTTTTTAAAAACTCTTGATTTGGGGTTAAATATTATTGAAGACAAGACAAATCAGATTAGAAATTTTAATAAAAACGATAATGAAATTGTAATAAATATTGCCCCATCTTTTCGTAGTTGGTTAATTTCTAGAATTGGTCATTTTCAGAAAAAGTTTCCACAATTTAATGTTACAATTGTTAGCAAAGGATGCGGAAATTTAAAATCTGCAAATGCTGATATTTCTATTTTTGCCTCCAAGAAAAAGCTTCAAAATTGTCACTCTCATTTTTTATATTCTGAGAAATTACGACTTATTTGTCATCCAGATTTAAAAATTAATAAAATTTTTGATTTAACAAAATGTAACTTTCTAGAACATCATTCAAGAGAGGGGGTTTTGGATAGATTTACTAAGGAAATTGGCATTAGAAAAACAGATTTGAATATTAATTCAAGAATAGAACATTTTTCAATTATAATTGATATGGTTAAGAATAATCTCGGGGTTGGCTTGGTTCCAGAGGTTATTCTGGATGAAGAGTTTAAAAATAAATCTATTATTAATCCTATGGATATTTGTCATAAAAGCCAATATTCATATTATTTAACTTATGAAAAACACAAATATTTTTCCTCAAAACTTACTAAGTTCCGGCAATATTTCTTTTAGGATATTAGATATGAATTTTATTCACAATATGTGAAAAGAACTCGTTTGGAATCATAAGAAATACCAGATTTATGTTAAAGCACAATTTATGTTTTAACAAAAATTTAGTATTATGAGATCTTTTGTAAATAGATTTGAAAAAGTTAGTGTCAGCATTACAACATCAAGAAAATTACTTAATTTATTTCCAAATTATCAAAGTGTTTCTTTTTCTACTAGGCTGCATTCTCCCAAATTTAATATCTTATTTTTTTGTCCAAGAAATGAGAAACATATCGATAATTTTTCTACACAATATCCAGATTTTATAAAATGCATTAAGCCAAAATCAGTTTCTGTTACTGATACAGCCCATAATCCAAATAATAATTATCTTGCTATAAAGGCTTTACTAGGTAGAGATATTAAGCCATCAATGATAATCCCTCATTTGGTTTTAATGTCACATAGTAAAGATGGAACTGATGAGAAAATAAAGTTTTTTAAAGAGATGGGTGTAAGGTCAATATTTTTAGTTCGGGGAAATCCAATGGTTTTAGGTAAAGGAAGAGAATATTTATATCACCCTGATGGATATAAAAATATGGAGGAATTAATCCAAAGAACAAAATATCTTGTTCCAGACATGGAAGTTATTGTTGCTGGATATCCTGATAAACACCCTTTTGCCAAAGTCCATGCAGAAGATTTTGATAGCTTAAAGAGCAAAATAGATTCTGGGGCAGATAGAATTATTACTCAGCATTTCTTTCGAAATGAAACCCTATTGGAATTTGTGGATCAATGTCAAAAAAGAAGAATATGTAAGCCAATAGTGCCAAGTATTATGCCTTTGGGAAATCCTAAATATTTGGTTAATTTTAGTGAAGGGGCTGGGGTTCCAATTCCAGAAGAGGTAAGAAAAATATTATTGCAAGGAAAAGTTACAAGAAATAATTCTTTTATTAGAGATAGGCATTCTAATAAATTGGCAATTGAGTATACTGCTAATCAAATTATTCGTATTAATAAAATGAATCTCAATCAAGTTGATAGAATTAATGTTTACTCAGCAAATAATCTAGATTTTTTAAAAGCAGTTTTAGGAGATGTTAGAAAGAGAGGTAATTGGGTAGATTTTATAGAAGAAGAAAGTCTTGGTGATAATTATTCCCGACAAAAATAATTTAAGTACAATTATTTTTTAATGAATCTTTTTATGGACATAAAGCGTAATTTATGATATTATATTGTAGGATGCCTAATTTATAGGGTAAATGAATAATATTAAAATAAGTTATGGGTCGTAAAAATAAAAATACAGGAAGCAGAAAGTCAAATAACAAGATTACTCAAAGTAGACTGCGCAGAATTGAGGAACATAATTTAAAGAAAACAGTAAGTGATCTTACTAAGACCAGAAAGAAAGCAGTAAATATAGGTGCTGTTGATTTGGTCAAGAATATTGATGCAATGATGAAGAATATTAAGAAGAATCCTAGCAAGAAAGTAAAAATTATTAACTTTGAAAGTGATATTGATAAGGCCATAAAGCAAGTTGCTAATTCAAAAGAATTTATAGAGTTTGAAAAAACTTTCTTAAAGAATCCTCAAGCAATATCAAATATTGCAAGTCTTAAAGATAAAGATGTAGAATTTCTTAGAAATTATGATTTGAGCGAAATGCCAACTTCAAATAGCAATGGTGTAAGTGGGCATTATCTAGCATTAGCTCTTTTTATTACTACTATATCAGTATTAAATAATGATATTTCATATATTTCGCTAACTTCATCTCATGAGATGGCAGCAAATAATTATCGCGATATCGATAACCCTCCCCTTGTAAATGGTAATTTAAAAACTCAAAGTGTGAAACAAGATTTAGCAAGAGATGATAAATATAAAGCACAAAAAATAAAAGCCAAAGAAAGAAGAGTTAAAAATAAGCTGAAATATCAAAATAGTGAAGATAAATCAAACTCTGGTAAAAAAATGGAGTTAGGGTTAATAGTTACACTAAAAAAGAGCAGTCATATCCACGGGTTACCGCTTTAAGAAATGGCAGCTTTATAGATGTTTGGCAAAGCAAAAAGCAAGATGGCTCTGGATGGGGAATTTATGCCCAAAGATATGACAGCAATGGAAAAAGAAATGGTAAAGAGTTTAGAATTAACAAGACTACAAAAGGCAACCAAATATTTGGTGATCAAGCTGCATTATCAGATGGCAACTTTGTTATTGCTTGGTCTAGTGATCTTGCAGGAGATCATAATTTGATCCCCAAGGCCAAATTGCTAGTCAATATGTATGATACCAATGGTCAATTGTTAATGGAAGAATTTGAAGCTACTCAACAAGAGGATTATGTAAACGCATATTCTTATCATCCATCAATTATTCCTTTATCTAATAATAACTTTATTGTTAGTTATGATATAAATGATAGTAATAAAATTATTAAAGTTTATGGCTACGATAATAATAACAATCAATTACAGGAAAATGCACAAATTGTCATGGATTCATTTTTTGATATCTCTTCCCTAAAGAATGGTAATTTTGCTATTTCTTATGTTAAGAATGGCTTAGATTCTGCGCGCAATGATAAGAGTTTCATGGCCATATATGATGGTTCTGGAAATTTAATAAAAGAGGATATTGAAATTGGCAATGGTCGATCAAAGCTTGTTACTTTACAAAGTGGTCAATTAGCCGCTCTACGTTTTGGAGAAGTCACAGAGTCATCTAAAGCATTAAATAATTTGGATCCATTAAGAGTATATGTTCAAATTTTTAGTGAGGAAGGTATTAAGCAAGGAAATGAGTTTAAAACTAACATCATTGAAAGTCCTGTAATTCTTTACTATCTTTCTTCAGTTGAGTCTATGACAAAAAATAATAGCTTTATTTTTACTTGGAATAGTGAAAACAGGGTAGAGAATTATTATTCTCCAATGGGGAAAATATTTAAAGCTGATTCTAGTGGTAAAGTTGTGAGTGAAAATGAATTTCAAATATTTGATAACACAAAGTGGCAACACAAAACCACATCAATTACACCAATGCCAGATGGTGGTATAGTAGCTTCTATTGGAGCTAATGACGATATATATGCTAAGTTATTTGATTCAGATATGAATGAGGTTGATCTAGAGCAAGCCCCAAATTTAACCCATAAAGCTCCTATATCACCAATAATTGGTGGTATTGCTGTTATGGCTTTGTTGACCATGAAATCAATAAAAAATATTAGATCACTTCGTGGCAGAAGAGTTGCAGCAGTACAAGTAGAGCTTGAACCTCCACTGCCAGATCAAGCAGAAGATATTGAAATGGAAGAAGGTCAAGTATTATTAAATGAAAGAGATGATGAACTAGCAGGCGAAGGAGAAGATGAAAGAAAAGAAGTAAATAGTCAATTTCCATCACCTAGTCCTTATCCTTCAGGATCTCCAGACTCTAAAGGTAATGATAGAAGTCATTAGGACATAAGATTTGTTAGAAATCAGCCAAAACTCAGGGATGTTTAATATCCATAGTGAGGGTTGTTTATGTTTAAATTATTAAACTCAGATTTAATAATTTTATTCAACTCATCTTCACCTAAATTAATCCCTTCTTTCTTTAAAGAAGTAACTCCAAATTTCTCTTCTTTAATTCCACATGGGACAATGCCATTAAAGAATTTTAAATCTGGATCAACATTCAAAGCAATTCCATGGTAGCTAACCCATTTTCTTACCTTAATTCCAATAGCAGCAATTTTATCCTCTTTGCCATTGCCTTTTTCAATCCAAATACCAATTCTGTTTTTTCTAATATTTCCTTTAATTCCAATATTTCCTAGAATATTAATAATCCAATTTTCTAACATTTTAACGAAACGTGAAATATCTGGTTTTTCAGGATTAAAAATCTTCTTAATATCAATCATGACATAAATAATTCTAATACCAGGACCATGATATGTGTATTGACCACCACGGTTGGTTTTAAAGACAGGAATTTGCTTCTCATTAATAAGATCTTCTTGTTTTGAGCTAATGCCGGCAGTGTAAATTGACGGGTGCTGGGTAAGCCAAATTGTACCAAAAGATTTGCCTAAAACAATATTTTCTACCTCATTTTCCATAAACTTAATGGCCTCTTCATACTCAACAAGGCCATCACTTACTTTCCATTTGATTTTTTCTTTTATTTCGTCTAGCATTTTTAAAAAATTATTATTCACCACAAATAAATAAATTAAAAAAATATGATTGGCAAGTTAATAGGTAAAATAGACAGTATTTATGATGATAAGTTAATTTTAAATGTTGGTGGGGTTGGCTACAATATTTTTGTTTCTTCTAAAACTCTTAATTCTTTAGCAGAGAATCAAGAAGTATCTTTTATTATTGAAACTATTGTACGTGAAGATCATATCCATCTTTATGGTTTTAAAAGTGAAATTGAAAGAGGATGGTTTAATGAGCTTTGCAAAGTTAAAGGCGTTGGCAATAAAGTTGCTCTTAAAATTTTGAGTATTTTAGAAATTAATGACGTTATTTTAGCTATTAGTGCAGCTGATAAAAGTTATTTTTCTAATGTTCCTGGAATTGGTCCAAAATTAGCTTTAAGAATTGTTTCTGAGTTAAAAGATAGCGTTCCCAAGGTGAGTGGTGATGTTGTTAGTAGTGCTATTAATGTTAATGTTGATAAAGGTGATAATGTAGATGTTTCTAATAATAAATTATTAACAGATGCTGTTAGTGCATTAGAAAATTTGGGTTACAAAAGAATGGATGTTTACAAAGTTGTTAGTCAAAATATTAATGAAAATCCAGATACAACTTTAGAAACTTTAATTACAAATTCTCTAAGAAAAATAAGTAAGTAATGAATCAGCCATTAGAAAAAAATCCAAATTTATCTCCAGAAGTTTTAGAAGAAGAAACAGCTGAAAATATCTTAAGACCAAAACTTTTAAGAGAATTTTTAGGTCAAAATAAAATAAAAGGTAATTTACAAATATTTTTAGATGCTGCGAAAAAAAGAGGAGATAGCCTAGATCATACATTATTTTATGGCCCGCCAGGTTTAGGGAAGACAACCTTATCTCAAATTATTGCTCATGAAATGGGAGTTGGTTTTAAAGGAACATCTGGTCCAATTATTACTAAGTCTGGAGACTTAGCAGCAATTTTAACTAATTTACAACCAGGTGATGTGTTATTTATTGACGAAATTCATCGCCTTAATACTTCAGTTGAAGAAGTTCTGTATTCAGCCATGGAAGATTACAAATTAGACGTAATTATTGGCGAAGGGCCTGCTGCTAGATCAATTAAAATTGATTTGCCAAATTTTACTTTAGTTGGTGCAACTACTAGATTAGGTCTTCTTTCTAACCCTTTGCGTGATCGTTTTGGCATTCCTATAAGGTTAAATTTTTATGAAATAGAAGAGTTAAAACAAATAATAATTAGAGATGCTAATATTTTGGGAGTAAAAATCTTGGGTGATGCAGCCTTGGAAATTGCTAAAAGATCTAGAGGCACACCAAGAATTGCTATTCGTTTACTAAAAAGAGTTAGAGATTTTGCTAGCGCTGCCAATAAAGATGAGATTGATGTTGAATTAGCAGATGCATCTTTAAATAGATTAGAAATAGATAATGCTGGCCTGGATGCATCTGACCACCGTTATTTATCATTTATTGCCAATCATTACCAAGGTGGCCCAGTTGGCATTGAAACAATTGCCGCCGGATTAAGTGAAGAAAAAGATTCGATAGAAGACACAATCGAAAGTTATTTAATTCAAAAAGGTTTTGTCCAAAGAACTCCAAGAGGAAGAATCTTAACCAAAATAGCAGCTGATCATTTAGGTATAAAATTAGAGGAAGAATGAATAAGATATTAATAATAATAACAGGAAGTGTTGCGGCTTACAAATCTCTAGATTTAATTCGTCTACTTAAAAAGGCTGATTATGAAGTAAATGTTGTTATGACTAAAGCGGCAACTAAGTTTATTACGCCTCTTTTAGTTAGTTCAATTTCAGGTAATGAGGTCTACGAAGAATTATTTTCCTTGCAGCAAGAAAGTAAAATGGGTCATATTAATTTATCTCGTGATAATGATTTAATTTTAGTAGCTCCAGCTTCAGCTGATATTATTAGTAAAATTAATAATGCTGTTGGTGATGATTTAGCTTCCACTGTTTTACTGGCCACTAATAAGCCATTAATGATTGTTCCAGCTATGAATGAGAAGATGTGGCTTAATAAAAATAATCAGAAAAATATTGCTAATTTAAGAGTAAATGGTGTCAAAATTTTAGAACCAAAAACTGATATTTTAGCATGTGGAGAATATGGAATTGGTAAAATGATGGATGTAGAAGAAATTTTTGATAATGTAGAAAGTTTCTTTAATAACAAAAAAACTTTAACTGGGAAAAATATTATTGTTACAGCAGGGGCAACTTATGAACCAATAGATCCAGTACGTTTTATTGGAAATTATTCAAGCGGAAAACAAGGTGTAGAAATTGCTCAGAAACTCTCTGAATCTGGCGCAAATGTTACATTAATTGCAGCTAATATTAGTGAAAATATTAATTTAAATGCTAAAAATATCATTAAAGTAAAAAGCGGTGATGAGATGATGAAGGCAGTTAATAACAATATTAATAAAGTTGATATTTTTATTTCTTGTGCTGCTGTTGCTGATTTTAAACCAAAAGAATACTCAGATACAAAAATTAAGAAAGGCCAAGATTCTTTAGATAAAATTGAGTTAGTAGAAAATATTGATATTTTGAAAACTATTGGAAACTCAAAAAATCGTCCCAAAATAGTTGTTGGTTTTGCCGCTGAAAGTGATGATTTAATTGATAATGCTAACAAAAAATTAAAAGAAAAAAATTGTGATTTAATTATTGCTAATAACATCAAAAACGGTGAGGTATTTGGCTCTAACTACAATCAAATTTCTATTTTAAGTAAAGATAAAGAAAAAGAAGATTTTAAAGAAACAACCAAAGCCCAAGTAGCTGATATTTTAGTTGATAGATTGATAAAGTTGATTTAGTTTAGAATTTACAACTTCAGATCATGTTATATGCAAAATCTTTTTGAAGTTTCTTATACAAGAAGTTTTGAATGATTTTTATTTTTAAGGACGTAAATGTATCAAGATATACATGCGTACCGCAAAAATAAAAATCATTCAAAACTTCGAAGTAGAAGGAAGTTCAAAAAGATTTTGGAGGCCGGGGACGGAATTGAACCGACGATAAAGGCTTTGCAGGCCTCTGCATTACCACTTTGCTACCCAGCCAAAATGGAAAAAAGATTGTAATTAAAAGAATATTATTATCAACTACTAATTAAATGTCATCCTTAAGCTTAGAAACTCTTATGTATCTTAAGGTGTATTAGAGTTTTTTATGTGAAGGATCTCACATAAGGAAACGTAATTAAATGAGAATGTCTTTTTATAACCAAGAAACTAAAAATTTACCAGATATTAGCGATTTATGCTTAAGTAGCCATTTACAAAAAGTTAAAATTGCTCAAGGTGAGATAGTAAAACAGATCAAAAATAACCAAATTCCACCTCTAAACATCGCCAATAAAATAGATGATTTAGAGTTAATCCAAGACTTATCTAAAAAAATTAAATCTAATTTTAAGAATGTAGCTATTCTTGGGGTTGGAGGTTCTAGCCTGGGTGCCAAGACAATTGCAGCAATTAAAAATAATCACGATGTTCAAATAGATTTCTTTGAATCTATTGATGGCAACACTATTAAAAACAAATTAAGTAAAGTAGATTTACAAAAAACTTTCTTTTTGGTCATTAGTAAATCAGGGCAAACTATTGAAACAACCTGTCAGACGTTAATAATTATTGAGGAGTTAAGAAATAATAAAATTACCAATATTGCCAAACAATTTACTTTTGTAACTCAAAATAAAGATAGTGATATTGGCAAAATTGCTAAAGATATTAATGCTGATATTAATGATCATCCAAGTGATATTGGCGGTAGATTTTCTTATCTGACAATTGTTGGGTTATTACCAGCATCATTAATTGGTTTTGATATTAAGAAAATTAGAAATGCTGCTAAAAATACATTAGAGGATTTTATTAATGAGGATGAAAAAACCAATGATGTTACTAAAATTTGTGCTTATCAGCTTTATCTATTTGATAAGGGTTTTGGTTCCAATGTAATTATGCCATATGTTGATGTTTTAAAAGATTTTACTGACTGGTACAGGCAGTTATGGGCTGAATCTTTAGGTAAAGATGGCTTTGGATCAACGCCAATTAATTCGATGGGAACAGTTGATCAACATAGCCAATTGCAACTTTATTTAGATGGACCAAAAGATAAGTTTTTTACTTTTATAACCAATAAAAATCCTAATAATAATTTTACTATTAAAGATTTGGGATCTCATAAAACTAGGTTTGGTAATAAAAATTTAAACGAAATAGTTAGGGCAGAACAAGAAAGTACAATTGAGATTTTAGCTAAGAAAAGTTTGCCAATTAGAATAGTTGAATTAGAAAAGGTTGATGAAGAAGTTATAAGTGCTTTGATGATGAAAATGTTTTTAGAAACTATTTTAATAGCTAAGGTAAAAGACATTAATCCTTTTGATCAGCCAGCAGTTGAACTTCGTAAAGTTTTATCAAAAGAATATTTAGATAATGCATCTTAATGTTAATAACAGATCAATTTTAATATTTTTATTCTTCACCTCATTTTTTGCTCTTTTTTGTGCTTACATTTCCCAATATGTTTTTGGTTTACAGCCTTGCATTCTATGTATTTATCAAAGAATTCCGTTCTTTTTAGTTATTTTTATTACTTTATTTGCCCTATTTAATAAGCAAGATAATTGGCAAAAATTAGCAATCAAATTAGTTATAATTTTATTAATTTTTAATGCATTACTAGCATTTTATCATGTTGGAGTAGAACAACATATTTTTATTTTTGATGAATGTGCTGATATGTCTGCCAATATTACTAATTTGGAGGAGTTAAAAAAACAAATTTTACAAACCAAAGCTGTTCGATGTGACGAACCTCAGTTTATTTTATTTGGCATTTCTATGGCTGGATATAATATTATTTATTGTTTAGGAATTGTTTTAATATCAATTTTGTTTTACAAAAAAATTAAATGAGTCTTTTAAAGCATTTTGAAAAAAGAGAAAGAACTTATCCGCAAAATGTAAAAGGTAAATTTCGTCATATTAAAAATATTTCTAGTATTGTTTTTCTGGCAATTTTCTTTTTCTTTCCTTATTTGCGTTTTGATCGCGGACCAGATTTGCCTAATCAGGCCATATTAATTGATATTGTTAATTCACGTGGCTATTTTTTCTTTATTAAAATTTGGCCAGAGGAAACATATTATTTTGCAGGTCTTTTAATTTTTGCTGCTACGGCTTTGTTTTTTGTCACTTCTTTATTTGGTAGAGTTTGGTGTGGTTACAGTTGTCCCCAAACTGTTTGGACAGATTTATTTATTAAGGTTGAAAGGTTTTTCCAAGGAGATCGTAATCAAAGAATTATTTTAGATCGTAAAAATTCTTTTAATAAATTCTTAAGAAAAACAGCAACTCATATTGTTTGGATTTTAATTGCTTTAGTAACAGGTTTTGGATTTATATCATATTTTAATGATGTGTTTGTTGTTATTAGTGGTTTAGTTAATTCCAGTTTAAGCATAAATGTAGCTAGTTGGATTTTTGGTGTTGCTGGCATGACATATATTATGGCTGGTTTTGCTCGTGAACAAGTTTGTAATTATATGTGTCCTTATGCTCGTTTTCAAAGTGCAATGTTTGATGAGGATACTTTGATTATTGCTTATGATGAAAAAAGAGGTGAGCCTAGACAAAAATACAAACAAGGTGATTCAATAGAAAATCGTGGACATTGTATAGAATGCAAGCAATGTGTAGTAGTTTGCCCAGCTAATATTGATATCAGAAATGGTTTACAAATGGAATGCATTGCTTGTGGTCTTTGTATTGATGCTTGTAATAATGTTATGAAAAAGATTGGTTTGCCACCAGATTTAATTAAATATGATACTCATCATCATATAAGTGATTCATCAAATAATAAAGTTAAGTTTAGAATTTTAAGGCCAAGAACTTTTGGTTATATTTTTATTTTAAGTATCATTGCTGGTATAATTCTTTTGAATTTAGCTCTTAAATCCAGTTTAGATTTAAAAGTAACACCAACTCGAAATCCTATATTTGTTGTGTTATCCAATGGTGACATTAGAAATGGTTATGATATAAAAATTTCTAATAAAAATAACTTAGAACAATCCTATAAACTAGAAATAAGTGGCGTTGATAATGTTAATATTAAAATACAAAATCCTCCAAATCTAGACCTAGAAAATATTAAAGTGAAAGGGGATTCAATTATAGATATTAAACTTTATATTAGTGCTAAAAAAGAGAATTTAGACGATGGTGATGGCAAAAATGAAATTAAGTTTAGTATAATTAACAATGAGAATAATGAAGTAATTTCTCAGGATAGTATTTTTATGTCTAATTCTAGGTAGATTATGATATTGATGTGGACATAATTTTCTTATCAGGGCTTAGTTTCTTGCCACCAGAATCAGAGCATTTAGGTTTTGGAGTTCCGCCTGTATTGTTAGATATAGGAGGTGTAATTTCATCATCATTTCCCTTTTCTTCGACTAAATTTATATTAACATCAAGGTGTTCAGATCCATTTGATTTTTCTTGTTTTGACATAGGAAGTATATTTCTAAGAAATTCTTATTTATTTAGGGTAGAAATTACTAATGTTTTCTTAAATTTCTAAAAACAAAATATAAAGTAAGAAAGAGTTAATTTTTATCATTGTTTAGTTCAGCATGTTAACAATCTTTTTGTATATTACAAATTTTGTCGGCATGTTTTATTATAACCTTAATTAACTACTCAGTTAAATTTAAAACAACTGTGATTAATGTTCTATAATCGTCCCAGTTAGCATCTTTACAAAAATCATATAATTCTTGATTGCCTCTAACGAAGAATCTTTTTGCTGTTGGTTGTACAACATCTATTACTTGTGCTATTGTTAACTTTCTTTTAGATTGAGAACGTCTAACCATTAGTGCTATCTTAATTACCAAAAATTCTAAGGCAATAACAGCAATAGAGTTATATTGATTAGAAAAGTAATTATTAACAGGGAATATTATATAGCTTAGTTGAGCTTTGAGTAGGTTTTTTAAGATTTGATTGAATTCTTTTTTTGATTTTTCCCAATTTTCATATATTACTTCCCAATTTTCAATCAATTCATCTTCGTCGCTATCCTGATCTCCTAAATGCTTTTTGACCATGGCAACCACCATATTATATCGAGGTCGGTCTCTATTAATAAGGTCAAACATTGCATCTAAAACACTAAAAATTTCCTCTCTCATATCTACTTCATCTTCATTATTGTAAGATATTTTTAGTATTTTATTTTTTGTAATATTATTAATTTCACTATCTATATTATCCCAGTCAAAATCCTCATCCTCATCCATTTTTTGGGATAGAAGTAAAACTCTTGCTAAAGATTCTTCGGCGCTATATTCAGGATCATCAATCATCTTTGTGATAGAGTTAAAGATGTTAACTACTTCATCTTCATCAAGGTCTTCAAGTCCTCCAGATCTACCATCATATAATCCTGTTTTGTCACGGCTTTGTGTTATTTCACTCCAGCTAGAAAAATCAGTTTTTTTATTGTTATAAAGGGCAACTTTTAAACTTTCAGGGCAAGCTAAGTTAGCTGCCATATAAGTGCTATTTTCAATTTGTTTGTAAGTTCTTGGAAAGGTATAACATACGTCCGGAAGGTTTGTTTCACCATGTTTTTGTTGTAAACTACATAAGCCATTTTTAAGCTGAATACAATCTCCATTATCTCGTTCTTTCATTCTAAAGGCGCCGTCACTGTGGGGTTCTACATTCTTGGCTATTTCTAAATTATTTTTATCATAATATTTTTTATTTTCAGTAGTGATATTAATAATCCATTGAGAACAACAAGTGTCAACACATTTATCTGCAGCACATTTAAAATCATCTAAATATGCTACTTGTTTTACTTTGGAAGATGTTTCTTTGGACATAATATTATGTAAAATAATTAATGAATTAAGTTTAAGACTTAACTGAAGTATAGACTATAATTTACCTTTTAGGGTAAGTGAAAATTTAAATTCTTTTTAGTAAAGTTACAACAAAAAACAAAATAAAACTTATTAAAATTATCGCTGGTCCAGATGGAATATCAAAATGATAAGAAGATAAAATACCAAATAATATTGATAAAATAGCAATTAATGTAGAAATAATTACCATATTTTTTGGGTTTTTTACTAGTTGCTTCGCAGTTGCCGGTGGAATAACCAGCATTGAAGTAATTAGAAGCGCACCAATAATTTTAATAGAAGCAGCAATGGCAATAGCCATTATTATAGTGAGCAATAAGTCCATTTTAAAATTACTAATATTTTGTGATTTTGCTAAATCTCTACTAATTGTGCTTAATATTAGAGATTTCCAATTAAGGATAATAACTAAATATATTACTATTGCTCCAGCAAATATAGAATAAATTTGAGTAGTATTAACTATTAATATATCACCAAATAAAAATGAATGAAGGTTAAAATTAACATTATCACTTAGGCTAATTAATATAATACCAATACTTAAAGCACCATGTGCCAATATTCCTAAAATTGTATCATTAGAAAGGGCTTCTTTATTTTGTAAATAAGTAAGTAGTAGAGCAAATATTACTATTACTAGAATAATAGAAATATCATGATTTATTCCAAGAATTATTCCAATTCCAATTCCAAGTATAGCACTATGTCCTAAAGATTCTCCAAAATAGGACATTTTTTTCCACACGACAAAACAGCCAAGAAGTCCGGTAATTAGAGCAATACCAATACCTGAAATAATAGCATTTATTATAAAATCATCCATGGCTGTGAGTATGATAATGGTTGTAAACAGACATTAATTCAGACATATCCTGGCCAAAAATTTCAGTAAATTTAGGATCTTTAGATATAACATCCGGTTTTCCTGAGCAGCAAATATGATGAAATAAACATATTACCTTTTTGGTTGATGACATAACTAAATGTAAGTCGTGAGATACTAGTAAAATTGCAATTTTTCTCTTTTTATAAATTTTACTTAATAATTCATAAAATTGTAACTGCCCGGAAATATCTAAATTTTGATCAGGTTCATCAAGAATTAATAAATCAGGATCTCCCATTAAAGCATTAGCCAATAATAATTTTTGGGTTTCACCACCTGAGAGTTGTGAGATTTGTTTGTCTAAAATTTTATCAATTTTGGTTTCTAAAATAATTTCTTTTAGTTTATTTTTATTAAACTCTTTATTTAATTTGAGAAAATAATCAGAGCAAATTGGTATTGATCTATCAAGATGAATTTTCTGTGGTAAATAACCAATTTCAAGGTTATTTTTGCTTTTAATAGTACCAATATCTGGTTTTTTAATACCAAGTAGAATTTTGAGTAAGGTTGTTTTTCCAGCACCATTGGGGCCAATTATTGTAATAAAATCTTGTTTTTTTATTTCAATTGAGATGTCATGCAATATAGTCTTTTTGTCAGCTTTATAAGAAATATTGTTAGTTTTTATGAGAATATTGCTTGTTGGCATCTAAAAAGAATAAATATTTAATTGATCTATATTGGCATAGATGGTATAATATATTAAGGTTCTTTTGCTTAAATACAATTACTTTATATGAAAAATTCTTTTAAGATTTTAATAATATTACTAATTTTTATCATATTTCCCCGTGATTCTTTTGCATCTGCAATTTTATCCTCAATAAAACCAATTGATTCTTTGGTAAAGATGATTGTTAGTAATCCCAAAAATACGGCGCTATTAGTGAATAATAATAAAAGTCCTCACGGTTTTAGTCTAAAACCTTCTGATGTTAAAAAAATTAAAGAGGCTAAAATAATATTTTATATTGATGATTCTTTTGAAATTTTTCTAAGTAAAGCCCTAGAAAACTCTGATCATGTTAAGAAAGTTAGTTTGTTACAAAAAAGTAATTTAAGACTTTTAAAAGTTAGAAATGATGAAGATTGGCATAGTAAAAAGTCTAGAAAAAGTAATGGTAATATAGATTATCATGTGTGGCTTGATACTAAAAATGCAAAGAAAATATTAAAAACTATTAGAAATGAGTTAATAAAATCTTATCCTCAAAATGCTCAAATTTATAAAAATAATTATAAAATAGCTGTTAAAAAGATGGATGATTTATATGAAGATTTAAGAGACCAATTAAACAATGTTAGAGATAAAGAATTTATAGTTTTTCATGATGCTAGCCAGTATTTTGAGGAGCAGTTTCATTTAAATAATGTTAGTGCAATAACCACTAATCCACATTTTAATGTTTCCATTAAAAGATTAAAAAAGAATAGGTTAAAAGCTAGAAGTGAAAGTATAAAATGTGTTTTTTATGAGCCACATTTCAATAAAAAGTTTTCTAATATGGTTGCTAAAAGTTCAAAAGCAAAAATTGCCAAATTAGATCCAATTGGTTTTAATTTAGAACCGTCCAAAAATTTATATTTTACATTGATGAGAAATCTTGGTGATTCATATTACAATTGTCTATTGTAAGAAGCTTATAATTTGTTGATGAATTTGAGATATTGATTTTGTTCCATCAATAATTTGGAAACGGTCTTTATTATTTTGGGCAATTTGCAAAAAGCCATTACCAACTCTTTTATGAAATTCTAAATTCATATCTTCATAGCGGTTATTATCTTTGACTCTTTTTAGAGTATTTTCTACATCAACATCAATTAAAAAAGTAACATCAGGAGCAAAATTACCAATGGAATTATTTTTAATATTTTCAATAATTTTTAAATCTTCCTTATGGCCGTATCCCTGATAAGCAAATGTTGAATCAAAAAAACGGTCACAAATAACAATTTTATTATCTTTTAAAGATGGTTTTATTAATTTTTCAACATGGTCTCTTCTGGCAGCAAAATTAAGAAGGGTTTCACTAATACCATCCAATTTATTAATATCACCACTAATTAATATTTGGCGAATTTCTTCAGCTGCTTTTGTTCCACCTGGTTCTCTAGTAAGAATGCTTTGTATATTTTTTTGTTGCAGATAATCAAAAAGTAACTTACTTTGGGTTGACTTACCACAGCCTTCTACACCTTCAAATGTAATAAATTTATATTTCATAATTTTGGTAAAAATTTTTACTAACTGATTAATAAGACTAATAGATAAAATGACAAAAACAATATTAATTACAGGAGCAAGTAGTGGTCTTGGAAAATCTCTGGCTTTAGAATATGCTAAAACAGAAATTATTCTATTTTTAAGTGGCAGAAATGAAAAAAATTTAAAAGAAGTTAGTAAGATATGTAAAAAGCAGGGAGCTAAAGTTAACAGTAAAATTATTGATGTTAGAGATAAGGAACATATGAAAAAATGGATATTAGAAATTGCTAAAAAGCAGCCATTAGATCTAATTATTGCTAATGCTGGTATTTCTGCTGGTACAGCAGATGGCATTGAAAGTGAAGAACAAATATCACAAATTTTTACTACCAATGTAGATGGTGTTTTAAATACAGTTAATCCAGCAGTAAAAATAATGCAAAAACAAAAATCTGGTCAAATTGCCATTATATCATCTTTAGCAGGTTTGCGTGGTCTGCCAAGTTCGCCAGCATATAGCGGTAGCAAGGCTGCGGTTCGTGTTTATGGTGAGGGCTTAAGGGGGTCTTTAGCTAAATTTGGTGTTAAAGTAAATGTTATTTGTCCGGGTTATATTAAAACCCCAATGACAGATGTTAATAATTTTCCAATGCCATTTTTAATTTCTTCTAAAAAAGCTGCTAAAATAATTAAAAATGGATTAGAAAAAAATAAATCAAGAATAGCCTTTCCATTTCCACTTTATTTTGTCGTGTGGTTAATGTCTTTAATTTCTACTAAAATTACTGATCCAATTTTCGCTAAATTACCAGGAAAATCTTCTTTATAAAAAAACCCTATACTTTACAAAAAGGTAGATTTATTATCTAGTTGCAGTTTATTTTTTAATTAAATCTTCTAAAAACAATGACAAAATCATCATCAACTTCATATATTTTTAACCTTATTAAAGAACATGACATTAAATTCGTAGATTTTCGTTTCACGGATTACAATGGTAAATGGCTTAATATTTCTCATTGCGCCGATCAAGTTAATGAAGAATCTTTAATTAGTGGCATTTCTTTTGATGGTTCTTCAGTTCCAGCTTGGAAAAAAATCAATGAATCTGACATGCTTTTAAAGCCGCAGATTGATTCTGCTTTTGTTGATCCTTTTGTTGCTATTCCAACTTTGGCTATAATTTGTGATGTTTTTGAACCAAGAACAAATGAAGGGTATGAAAAAGACCCAAGACATACTGCTAAATTAGCTGAGGAATATCTTGCAGCAAGTGGTATTGGCGATGCTGCTTATTTTGGTCCAGAACCAGAGTTTTTTGTTTTTGACAATGTTAGATTCCAAAGCAATGCTCAAGATTCTTTTTATAAAATTGACTCAACTGAAGATAGTGTTAATAGTGGTACAGAATATGAAATGGGTAATTTAGGTCATCGTTCTCCCATCAAAGGTTCTTATTTTGATTCTTCACCAAATGATAGCACTAAAGATTTAAGAAATGACATGGCCCAATCTCTAAGAGATGTTGGCCTTGAGCCAATTTTACATCATCATGAAGTTGCAAATTCGCAAGTAGAGATAGGTTTTCAGTATAGTACTTTGGTAAATACTGCAGATAATATTCAAAAATTTAAGCATGCTATCAAGAATGTTGCTGATTCTTATGGCAAAACAGCAACTTTTATGCCAAAACCTGTTTTTGGTGATAATGGTTCTGGAATGCATGTTCATCAGTCAATTTGGAAAGATGGCAAGCCTTTATTTTTAGGAAAAGGCTATGCTAGTTTATCTGAAATAGCAATTTATTATATTGGTGGAATTATTAAACATGCAAAAGCTTTAAATGCATTTACTAACCCATCAACTAATAGCTATAAAAGGTTAGTTCCTGGATTTGAAGCACCTGTTTTATTGGCATATTCATCTAGAAATAGATCAGCTTCAATTAGAATTCCATATGTTACTAACGAAAAAGCTAGAAGAATTGAAACTAGATTCCCAGACCCATCTGCTAACCCTTATCTAGCATTTTCTGCTATGTTAATGGCTGGTATTGATGGTATTAAAAATAAAATTCACCCAGGAAAGGCTGATGATAGAGATTTATATGAATTATCAGAAAAACAATTAAAGAAGGTACCTCATGTTGCTGGTTCTTTAGGGGAAGCTTTGAATGCTTTAAATAAAGATAGATCTTTCTTAAAAGAAGGAGGTGTATTTACAGATGCTCAAATTGATGCTTATATTAATCTTAAAAGAGAAGAAGTTAAGAGGTATGAGCAAGTTCCTCACCCTTGTGAGTTTGAAATGTATTATTCGTGCTAAGAAATAGTTTTTTTACTATTCTTATACTAATATTTTGGAGCCAGGCCTTTCCAGCCCTGGCTTCTGTAAGATGCAGCAAGTTAGCTAATCCTAAGAATTATCTTGATGACTTATCTCTTAAAAAGGCAACAATATTTCAAGTATACACAAATCTTGAAGATGCTTACGAAGGAGTTAAAGCCGGATATTTAATTGATTTAAAAAAATCTCATCAAACTATAAGAGATAACTCAGACTTTTTATTATTTGCAGCATCAATATACCCCACACAATATCAATTTCGGGCTTGGGCAAGTAATTGTCATGATATTGCTTACAAAGATCCTCTTTTACTAGAATTAGCCTCCAATAGATTAAAGGATAATTCTAATTTTATAAAGAGCATAAAAGATTCTAGATATGCAAAGATATTTCTTGTTAAAAACCGTCGAAATAATAAGGGATTTAGATAGAAAATTTCTGATATTATAATGGTTTAGCTACCATAAGATAAAAAATTCCAATAACTATAGGAAATGCCAGTGATCCAAGAATAATCCACCACATATCTATATGCCAATATTCTTTTGGTAGAGGCTGGTTTTTGTCCAAGGCTTCTTTTGCCATATTGCGCATTTTAATTTGTATCCATACAACTGGTAACCAGCATATGCCTACAAGAAAATACAAAATCAATCCCAGAAATAGCCACATATCCGTTAGGTCATATCCTAAAATATTAACTAACCATAAACCCGTTATTAGTTGTACAATTATAGCAGGAGTAGTAAATATAAAATCAGCAATCACAACATTACGTACAGTATAGTAGATATATGTAACATTTTTTTGTCTATTTGCCATAAACATATAAAATGCACTACCAATCCCCGTGCCAAATAATATTGTAGAACTAACAATATGAATCCATTTGATAATTATATAGTCCATTCTTAACCTAAAGTATTAATTGAAATAAATATATCTAACTACATAATTAATCACATGAATAAAAATACACAACCCATATTTAAATCAATTTTTGGATCATCCTGGGATAAATTACCTTGTGTAATGAAGAAACATTATGCTAATCGTCCATATAGTATTGATATTGTTACGGTGGAAGGCATATTAGATATTAAGTTTAATTGGTTTGGAAGATTATGCACGCCATTATTCAAATTATTTGGCACTTTAATACCATATCAAGGAAGAGGTATTAAAACAATAGTACATTATAAAAGCAGTCAATATGATAATACATTATTATTTGATCGTATTTCATATCTTCCAAATAAGAAACCTTTTTATTTTAGGTCTAAAATGGTTCCAATTAAGGATAAAAAAATCATAGAGTTTATGGGATTAGGGCTTGGATGGTGTATGAATTATGAGTATGAGGATAATTTAGTAAAGCTTAAACATCTTGGTTATGTTGTTAGAGTTTTGGGTATAAATATACCAGTACCTCTATCCTTTTTTATTGGAAAAGGATATGCACAGGAAAAAGCAATATCCGATAATAGCTTTGATATGTTTGTGACAATTACTCACCCTTTATGGGGTAAAATTTATGAATATAAAGGCAAGTTTAATATAATAGAAAAATGAAAAAAATACTAATATTAGGAGGGTATGGTAATTTTGGCTGGAGAATCTCAAGAGCTTTGGCAAAGGCTGATGTTCCTATTATTATTTGTGGCCGCAATAAGCAAAAAGCTCAGAACTTGGCTGATAACTTAAAGGGTCAATTTCCTAATTCCAGCATTGAGACATCTTGTTTTGATGTGGATAAAGAGTTAAAAAAACAATTAAAATTACAAGAACCACTAGCAGTCATTAACACTTGTGGTCCATTTCAGAATAAAGATTACAAAATTGTTAAAAATTGTATAGCGACCAAAGCTCATTATATTGATCTTTCTGATGGAAGGGATTTTGTTAATAATATTGTCAGCTTAAATAAAATTGCTAAAGATAATAATACATTGGTTGTAAGTGGGGCTAGTACAGTTCCTGGTATATCATCTGCAGTTCTTGAGGAATATAAAAATGAATTTTTAGAAATTGACTCACTCAAATTTGGAATCTCACCGGGACAGAAGGCACCACGTGGATTAGCAACTACAAAAGCAATTCTTAGTTATGTTGGTAGAAAAATTAAACCATTTCCAGGAACAAAAAAAGATGTATATGGTTGGCAAGATTTATACAAGCAAGATTATCCAGAAATAGGAAAAAGATGGATGGCAAATTGTGAAATACCAGACTTAGATTTATTTTCGCAGTATTACAAAGTAAAGTCCATTAGATTTTCTGCAGGAATGGAAAGTAATGCACTTCATCTAGGCATCTGGTTAACATCTTGGTTAGTAAGAATTTTTCCATTTATTAAATTGCAAAAATATGGTAAAATTTTATTAAAAATAAGTAATTTATTCAACTTCTTAGGAACAGATGATGGTGGTATGCATGTAATAATAAAAGGAAAAAGTAGAAATTCAAAGTTACTAATAAGAAAGTGGTTTATTATTGCCAAAAATGCAGATGGACCAAATATACCAACAATACCAGCTATATTAATTGCTAAAAAACTTTATAAAAATCAATTAAAATTACGAGGTGCAACGCCTTGCTTAGGATTAGTATCATTAAAAGAGTGTTTAAAAGAGTTAGAAGAATTTGACGTTACAACCTATAGTTTTAAATGAGAAGAGAAGCTAAACAGTATCAAACAAGATCGGAATATTAAATTCTAAAATTGAATCAGATGGTGGTTTTGGAAATGGAGCAGAAAGTTCTAATATTTTAATTGCTGCTTTATTAAAAAAATTATAGTTAGAATTTTCAACAATTTTATAAGAATTTAAACTGCCATTTTTATCTAATTTTACTTTTAACATAACTTTGGTTTTTATATCTTCTGGTGCTAAAGACATGCTAATATAAGATTTATTTTGTTCTATCTTATTAGCAATAAGATTAACGTAGCTATTATTGTAATTTTTACCATTTTTTGCTGATAAATTTAGATTTAATCCGTCTTTTAAGTTAGAATCTTTGCTGCCTTTCCTTCTTTCTTGGGTTTCATTTTGAGATAAAACCATATTAGATGTTTTGTCTAATTTGGTAACAATAGATTTTTTATTTTTCTTAAAAAATTTAGTTTTAATTGATTCAAACTCACTACCACTAATAACTGCAACTGGTTGAACTTGAGATGCAAAATTAAGATTGCTATTTTCACTGCTAAATATTTTTAGTAGTATTGCTACTATTAAAATGTGAAACAGAGCAGAAGCGGCAAAAGAATGGTATGTTTTTATTTTATCTAACCAATACATAAATTAATTTCGCTTTTCTTAAAATTTATTGTTGACTTTGTGATAATGGTTATCATTATTACTTCTTTCTTAATTGAGAATGATAATTATTCTCATTTAATTACAAAAGTCAATATATTTAGTTAAAATGTTTAAAAGAAGTTTATTTATCGGGTCATTATCAGTAGTTTTTTTAGTAAATTCAGCTGCTATTGCTGCTAATTCTTCACAAGTTCCAGCAATTGTAGTAAAAAAGAATGAAAAAACAGGAGAATTTCAAATTCCTGATAATTTTGCTGGTTCGGCAACTTACATTTCACCAAAAGAAATAGAAGAAAGACAAACTAACGATATTCAAAGAATTGTTGCACAAGTTCCAGGTATCAATATTCAAGAAGAAGATGGTTATGGTTTGCGTCCAAATATTGGTATTAGAGGTAGTGGTAACGATAGAAGTGCTAATATAACATTAATGGAAGATGGTGTTTTAATTGCTCCAGCACCTTATAGTGCTCCTGCGGCTTATTATTTTCCTAGCATGGGAAGAGTTAAGGGAATTGAGGTTAGAAAAGGTTCTTCTTCTATTAAATATGGTCCAAGAACAACTTCTGGTGCTTTAAATTTAATTACAACACAAATTCCAGAATTTTCTCGAGGTAGCTTTACAGGTTCACTTGGCAATTATGATGAGAAAAACTTTAACATTAACTATGGTGATTCAGCAAAAAATTATGGTTATGTAGTTAATTTTGATCAGCAATCTTCTGATGGATTTAAAGAATTAGATGGTGGTCAAACTAATGGTGGTAGTGCTAATACTGGTTATAATTTAACTGACTTTATTACTAAATTTCGTATCAATACTGATAAAAATGCTGATATTTACCAAGCGTTAGAATTTAAAGTTGGTATTAATGACGAGTTATCACATGAAACTTACGTTGGCCTAGATTTAGGAGATTTTGTGAATAATCCTTATAGGAGATATAGAGGCAGTGCTCTTGATAATATGGAGGCTGAACATAGGCAATATGAGTTAAAACATTATATTGAACCCAATAAAAAATTTAACTTAACTACCACTGCTTATTATCATGAATTTGATAGAAATTGGTACAAATTAAACAAGGTTGATGGTGTCAAGCTTGCTGATATTTTTAATGATACTAGTACTTATGCATCAGAGTTATCAGCTCTTAAGGGTGATGGATCTGGCACATTGGAAGTAAAGGCTAATAAGCGTAATTATGTTTCTCAGGGCATTCAGTCAATTGCAAATACTGATATTAAGTTTAGCAAGAATCATAAGCATAATTTAGAATATGGTATACGTTATCATGCGGATTATGAAGATCGTTTACAACATGCTGACGATTATACCATAGATAGTAGCGGTGTAATAAAATTATCAGCTGCTGGCACTGCTGGAGATGCTGGTAATAGAGTTAATTCTACTAGAGCTTTATCAACATTTATTGAGGATGAGATAGAACTTGGAAAGCTAACAATTGTTCTAGGAGTTCGCTTTGAACATATTGATCTTAAAAGAAAAGATTATAATAATGCTTCTGATAGAAATTCACCAGCTGACACTACCAAAACCTCAGAAGATGTAATTGTTCCTGGTATTGCTACTAGCTATAAATTAGGTAATGACTTAAATATTTTTGCTGGTGTTCATAAAGGTTTTGCTCCTGCGGCACCTGGAAATCAGGCTGAATCTGAGGAATCAATAAATTATGAAGTTGGAACTCGTTATCGTACTAGTAATAATTTATTCTTAGAAACGGTATTATTCTTTAATGATTATGATAATTTGCTTGGTGAAGAAGTTGGCTCTTTAGGAGATCAATATAATGGTGGAGCTGTAGACGTAAAAGGTTTAGAATTTGCAACTTCTTATGAAGCTAAAGCAAAAATACTTGGTAGATTGATAAAATTCCCATTATTAGCATCTTATACATACACTAAGGCAGAATTTAAAACCTCTTTTACAAGTGATTTAGACGAATGGGGTAGCGTAACATCAGGTGATGAAGTGCCTTACATAGCACCTCATCAATTAACCATGGCATTTGGCACTGATTTTGATAAATTTTCTTTTAATTTATCAAATAAATTTGTGAGTGCCATGAGAACAGTTGCAGGAAAAGGTTCTATTGCAAAAAATGAGAAAATTGCTTCACATTTTATTACTGATTTTGTTGGGTTTTATGAATTTAAACCAGATCAAAATATTTTCTTCGCCATTGATAATATTTTTGATAAACAATATGCAGTTGCTGCAAGACCAGCTGGACTTAGACCTGGAAAGCCTTTAACAGCAAGAGTTGGATTTAAGGTTAATTTCTAAATTAGCTAAAGGTAAAATAAAATGTTATTTTTGCATAAGTTCCAAAGTATTGTTGTTAATCTTGCGACAGTTGCTATTAGTTAATTGACAACAACATACACTAAATATATGCTGCTTAGCCTAATCTAATTTATTTTTAGGGCATTTTGATGAGTGATCAATCTATTACGCAACATCTCAAAAATTATTTGATTCCCAGGCTTAAGACATTATTTAGCAAATTAAAGCGTAAGTCTCAAAGAAAAACTAGTGATCTTACGGATATATTATCTCTTAATTTTACAAATGTTAAAAAACATAAAGTAGCTCTTAAAAGATATAAAAGAAAGAGCGTAGCTGCTTCTAGAAGAAAAAGTAAGCAAAATATTACCCAAGCTTATAGTGCATTTTCTTATATAATTGTTATTTTATCAATTACTTGGGCTTGTTTAAACGCATTGTCAATTTATGAAAATCAGAAAGAGGACTTCCAAGAAAGAGTAGAAATACAAAAAGCTATCATTGAGGAGAATTTCAGTAATTCTATTAGTTTGGTTGATAATTTTTCTAGCTATGTTGGTGATAAAATTTTGCTTTTTGGCGTTAATGAAAAGAAGACAATCGCCACAATGCTAAAGAAAAATAACAGTTCAGATCTAATGACTTCAGGTTCAATAGTTAGAAATGCTTATTCTTGGCTTGATGTTGATTATGTTAATAATGATAACAAGTTAATAGTCTCTTCCGCAAAAGGAGTTTTACCAGAAAGAATGGATGTACCACATTATTATCCAGTTGATGAAGCTTTAAAAAAGAAATGGAGATTTAAATTGGGACGAGTAACGCGAATAAAAAGCTATTACGGAGATTATGATATTATACCAACAGCATTTTCCATTGATGATGATGACTCTAATCCTAGGGGTACTTTAATCTCTAAAATTGTTATTAAAAAAGTAGAGGGCGATATTAGAAGGGGCATAGAAGATGAGGATGTTAGTTATATTATTATAAGTAGAGGTTTTGATGTCATAGCTTATTCAACTAATGATTCTATATTGGATGATGAGAAAAAGAGATTATTTGTAAAACATAAATTGTCTGAAAATCAAGAACTAAAGAAGATATTTAAAAATTTTGATAAATTTAGTGCCAGTGGTAAGGATGGGCATTTACAGGAGGTAATAAATATTGGTAACACTAGCTATATTAGTTATCGTAAATCAGATTATCCTTTTATAATATTAGCTAGCTATTCTAAAAAAGTAATTTGGAGAGCCTTTAGACAAAGATTAGGTTATATTTTATTTCAATCTGTGTCTATTACTTTTCTGTTTTTATCAGCTCTTTTCTTATTTAAAAGGGTACAAATTGTACCAATTATTAAGCAATTAATTAATGCTAGAGAAAAAGCTGAGGAAGCAAGTAAAGCAAAAAGTAACTTTTTATCAACAATTAGCCATGAGTTACGTACACCAATGAATGGTATTATTGGTATGAGTCAAATATTATCTGAGTCAAAAAACCTAAATGATGAAGAGTGGGATCAAATTAAGACAATTCATAAATCAGCAGATGCATTACTATTAATTCTTAACGATATTCTAAACTTCTCTAAGATTGAGGCACAAAAAGTAGAGCTAGAAAAGATTGATTTTAATCTGCATGCATTAGTAGAAAATACAATTGATATTATGTCTCCATCTGCCATGAAGAAAAGTTTAGAGATTTTTATGCATGTTGATAAGGAGATTCCAAGAATTATGGTTGGAGATCCGGGTCGGATTAGACAAATTATTACTAACCTCATAAATAATGCCATAAAATTTACTGCTAAAGGGCAAATATTTGTCGAAATATTACTTGAGAAAACTGTAAATGATAAACTTACGCTCAGATTTAATATTAGAGATAGTGGAATTGGTATTAGAAAATCTGATCTAAATAATCTTTTTAAGAAATTTACCCAAGCTGATATGTCAACCACCAGGAAATATGGTGGTACTGGACTTGGTTTATCCATATGTAAAGAATTAGTCAGATTAATGAGTGGAAAAATAAGTATAGAAAGTGATGTTGGTAAGGGATCTAATTTTTGGTTTAGAATTCCTTTAATTAAATCAAAAGAAATTGCTGCGCCATTAAAAGCTAAAGAGAGGGCAAAAATAGAAAATAAAAAAGTTTTAGTAATAGAGCCTAATGAAATTGGCAGTCAGGTTTTAAGTGATAATTTATCTAACTTATTTAAAATGGATATTGACTACCCTATATCCATGCAAAATCTTACTAGCGGTAATTTTCAGACTATTATAAAGCAAGTTAGAGAGAATGAATATAGTTCAATTTTAATTAGTGATTGTAGGGTTAGTAATTTTAGTGCTATTAGTTTAGCTAAAAAAATTAAACAATTAGATGATTTGGCTAATATTTCTTTAATATTGGTAATTTCTTCTTATGAAAAAGGAAAGTTATCAAGTGAAGATGTAGGATTATTTTCATCAATAATAACTAAGCCATTTAAGGAAGCTACATTGATAGAGTCAGTGTTGGATGCTTACAATATTAAATATAAAAAAGACAAAAGATCTTTGTCTGATAAGGCTCCTGAGCTAGTAATTGATTCAAATAATAAAGCATATAGAATATTGATGTGTGAGGATAATCAAATAAATATGAAAGTAGCGGTCGCAGTTTTAAGCAGAATGGGATATGATATTGATATTTCAGAAAATGGTAAAGAAGGTTTGGAAAAGATATTTGACAGTAAAAGAAAAAATTATGACTTAGTTTTCATGGATTGCATGATGCCAGTAATGGATGGCTATACAGCTACAAAGAAAATTAGGAAAATGGAGAAAGAAAAGAAAATGAAACCAATACCAATAATTGCTTTAACTGCTAATATAGCTCAAAATGATAAAGATAAATGCTTTAAAGTTGGAATGAATGATTTTTTATCTAAGCCAATTCAAAGAGAGCAAGTAGAGGAAATAATGAAGAGATGGATTGATGTTGATTAGACAAACCTGTCATAAGTCTTTTTGAATGTCAGGTTCTAAGTAAAAAGCTACCTAATTTCCACTCAAAACTAGAACAATTTAAGAAAGATGTCTATTAAAGCGAAAATAATTAAAAAGGCCCTGAAAGTTTTAATCGATGAATATGGTTTTGAAAAATCAGTAGAAAAAAATCTACCAATAGATAGAAATGAAAACCCTCTTCCTTTATATACATACCCGGCAATAGAATATTTAAAATCTTTAAATTTTAAAAATAAGAAAATTTTTGAATTTGGTAGTGGTAATTCAACTTTATTTTGGTTAAATAAAGGTGCTAAAGTTACCTCAATTGAAGATAATGAAATATGGTTTAAAAACTTAACACAAGAAATAGACTCTAATAAAAATCATAAATTTATTTTTGCTCAAGGAAAGGAATATATTAATTATATACTTAAAATTGATACAAAATATGATGTTATTATTATTGATGGGTCTCAAAATAGATTTGAGTGTACTAAAGTTGCTATTAACAAAATCAAGAAAGATGGTATAATTATTATTGATAATTCTGATTGGTTTGAAAATAGCACAAAACTAGTCAGAGATGAGCTAGATTTTTTGCAAATAGATTTTTATGGTTTTAGACCTTCTAAACCTAACACTTCTGTGACATCATTCTTTTTTAGTAGGGAGTCAAAATTACAATCCATTAGTAAAAAACAACCTTCTTTTGCTATTGGAGGTTTAGAAAAGCACTCAAAAAATGATTCTGACAATTCTAAATGATATAGTGCCGGCTTCGCAGTCTTGAAGCTTCAGGGCTGTAGTATTTGATTTTAGAACTTAAACAGCCCTGAAAAGAAATATTCTAGATTGCATTAGAACTTGCTTATTTAGAAGTATTCTGTTAGTTATGATGGATTCGTTTTATTAATAATAATTAAGATATATGCCTAAAGAGGATTTACTATCAATGAATGGAATTGTTGTTGAGGTTTTGCCAAATACAATATTTCGTGTTGAATTAGAAAATGGTCATTTAATTACTGCTCATGCTTCTGGAAAAATTCGTAAAAATAAAATAAGAATTTTAAAGGGTGATGATGTTGAAGTGGAAATGACAACTTACGATCTAACAAAGGGTAGAATAGTTAGAAGAAATAGTTAATAGGACAAGCCCTTTTTTGGTAATTTCGTCGTTATTCTAATTTTCTGAAATCTACGTACATCTACTAAATATATTACAAACTCAATATTTTACCGTTGTTAATAAAAATTTATCATGCAAGAAAAGTTCATTAAAGTAATTGGTGCTAAGGAGCACAATTTAAAAAATATCAATATTCAAATACCAAAAAATCAGTTAGTTGTTGTTACTGGGTTAAGTGGCTCTGGTAAGTCATCTCTTGTATTTGATACAATTTATGCTGAAGGCCAAAGACGTTACATTGAAAGTTTATCAGTTTATGCTAGACAATTTCTAAATATGCAAGATAAGCCAGATGTTGAATCAATTGAAGGTTTATCCCCAGCAATTGCCATTGATCAAAAAACCACTTCTAGAAATCCACGATCAACAGTTGGTACTGTTACTGAAATTTACGATCATTTAAGATTATTGTATGCTCGCATTGGCATACCTTATTCACCAGCAACTAATTTGCCAATTTCTAGTCAATCTCCATCGCAAATTGCCAAAAAGATTTTTGATTTACCACCAAAAAGTAAAATTTATATTTTGGCACCACTTATTAGAGGAGAAAAAGGTGAGCATAGAAAAGAATTTTTATCTCTTAGAAAACAAGGTTTCCAAAGGGTTAAAGTTGATGGAGAAGTTCATGAATTAAATGAGTTGCCAGCAATTGATAAAAATAAAAAGCATGATATTGAAGTTGTTGTTGATAGAATTGTAATGTCCGACAAGCTTGGTAACAGACTTGCTGATTCTATTGAAACTGCTCTTAAAATTTCTGATGGGTTGCTTTTTGTAGAAATTGTTAAGTTGCCAGAAGAAGAATATAAAATGCCAAATGGTGAGATTGTCAAAAATGATGAAATTTTAGTATTTTCTGAGAAATTTTGCTGTCCTGAATCTGGTTTTACTATTTCTGAAATAGAACCAAGATTATTTTCTTTTAATAGTCCTTATGGTGCTTGTAAATCTTGTGATGGTCTTGGTACAGAATTATATTTTAATCCAGAATTAATAGTTAGTGATGATGAATTAAGTTTAAGGCAAGGCGCAATTTCAATTTGGCATGGTGCAAATGCTCGTTATTATCAGCAAATATTAACTAGTCTTTCTAATCATTTTAAATTTGATCTAGATACCCCTTACAATTTACTTAGTGAAGAAGTAAAAAATATTATTTTTTATGGCACTAAAGAAGAAATTGAAATTGAATATGAAGATGGTTACAGAACCTTTAAAACCAAGCATGTTTTTGGAGGTGTTATTAACGAAATCGAAAAGAAATTTAATAATGCTAAAGGCAATTTAGTACAAGAAGAATTATCTAAATATCAAAGCCTAACAAAATGTCGTAAATGTCAAGGTTATCGCTTAAGTGAACAATCTTTATGTGTAAAAATTACTGACTTACATATTGGTCAATTAAGTAATATGTCAATTTCTGATGTTATTAAATGGTTTGAAAATTTGCCAAAGAAATTAAATGAAACACATAATCAAATTGCACAGAGAATTTTAAAAGAAATTACAAGACGATTAAACTTTTTAAAGAATGTTGGTTTGGAATATCTAACTTTAAGTAGAAAAGCTGGAAGTCTTTCTGGTGGAGAAGCTCAAAGAATTAGATTAGCATCGCAAATTGGTTCTGGATTATCTGGAGTGATGTATGTTTTAGACGAACCTTCAATAGGGTTGCATCAGTCAGATAATAATAAATTAATTTCCACTTTAAAACAATTAAGAGATATTGGCAATTCAGTCTTAGTAGTTGAACATGATGAAGAAATGATGTGTGAAGCAGATTATTTAATTGATGTTGGTCCAGGGGCAGGAGTGCATGGTGGTCATATTATTGCACAAGGTCTACCTGATAAGGTTATCAATGACGAAAAAAGCATTACCGGTCAATATTTAAGTGGTAAAAAATCTATCCCTTTGCCTAAGGTTAGAAGAAAAGTAGATTTAACTCGAAATATTACTATTAGAAATGCTACAACCAATAATCTAAAGAATGTGGATCTAACAGTACCTCTTGGAGTATTTACTAGTGTATGTGGTATATCTGGAGGTGGTAAATCAAGTTTAATAATTCATACTTTTTATAAAGCTTTAAATAGAATTATTAATAAATCAAAAGTTACACCAGGTTCTTTTGATGCGATAGAAGGGGCTTTAAATATTGATAAAATAATAGAAATTGATCAATCTCCTATTGGCAGAACTCCAAGATCAAATCCTTGTACCTATGTTGGTGCTTTTACTCCCATTAGAGAGTTTTTTACAGAGCTTCCAGAATCAAAATCTCGTGGTTATAAGTCAGGTAGATTTTCTTTTAATGTTAAAGGTGGTAGATGTGAAACTTGTCAAGGTGATGGCTTAATTAAAATAGAAATGCATTTCTTGCCAGATGTTTATGTTATTTGTGATACTTGTCATGGCAAAAGATATAATCGTGAGACTCTAGAAATACAGTATAAAGGTCATTCTATCTCAGATATTTTAGAAATGAATGCATTACAAGCTGCAGACTTTTTTATTAATATGCCTCATATTTATGAAAAATTTAAAGCATTATGTGATGTTGGTCTTGGTTATATTAAAATTGGTCAAAGTGCTACTACTCTATCTGGAGGTGAAGCTCAAAGAATTAAGTTATCAAAAGAGTTAAGTAAAAAGGCTACTAATAACACTCTTTACATTCTTGATGAACCAACAACAGGACTTCATTTTGAAGATATTAGTAAATTATTGTCAGTATTGCATAAATTAGTTGATCAAGGAAATAGTGTGGTTATTATTGAGCATAATTTAGATGTTTTAAAAACGTCAGACTGGATAATTGATATTGGGCCAACTGGTGGTGATAAGGGTGGTTACATAGTTGCTCAAGGCACTCCAGAGAGCATAGTAAAAGATAAAAATTCTGTTACTGGAGAATTTTTATCTAAAGTTTTGAATAAAAATGGTAAAAATAAAAAACTTAATCTAGCATAATATGATTAGTTCAAATTTAGATGAAGCTTTTGATCACATAATTAAACTAGTCGATGATAAAATCGACGAATTATTGCCAAGAAAAGAGCAATTTAGTGAGTCTAGATTGGTTGAAGCAATGCGTTACAGCGCTTTAGCTCCAGGAAAAAGAATTAGACCATTTTTAACAATAGCCTGTGCTGACATCTTTAAAGTAGACACTCAATATTCAGTTAATATTGCAACCGCTATTGAATTTATTCATGTATATTCTTTAATTCATGACGATTTGCCAGCAATGGATGATGATGATTATCGCAGAGGTCAGTTAAGTTGTCACAAAAAATTTGATGAAGCAACAGCAATTTTAGCTGGTGATTCTTTATTAACACATGCTTTCCAAATATTATCTGACCAAAATACTATTTTTGATCCTCATATTAGATGCGAGTTAATTAATATTATTTCTAAAGCAATTGGCTTTAATGGTATGGCTGGAGGACAAATGATAGATTTAGAAGCAGAATTTGATTCTAATTTAACTCCAGAAAAAATTGCTAGATTACAAAGATTAAAAACCGGAGAAATGTTTATGGCATCAGTTGAGGCTGGCGCAATTATTGGCAAAGCTCAAGCTGCAAAAAGACAATCTTTAATAAGATATGCTCATGATATTGGATTGGCTTTTCAAATTAAGGATGACATCTTAGATCATGTAGGAGATGGTTCTGGCAAGATAGAAATTGAATCACTTGATGCCAAAAAAACTCAAGATAAAACCAGTATTGTTAATATTCTTGGAATGGATAAAGCTTTAATTCAGCTAAATTTATTGCATGATCAAGCTGTTTCGCATTTACACCTATTTGGTGATAATGCAGATTTATTGAGACAATTAGCCGAATTTATTGTTGTTAGGGAAAGATAGTAATATTCCTGACGAATTGGGGTCAATGGAATCCTTCGCTTGTGTGGCAAAGCCAGAATCCAACAAAAAAGATATTTAAATATGCTTGAAACATATTCCCACTTATTCATAGACAGCTTATTTGCCTCACTAATTTTGCCAATCAGAAGCGAAATGATGTTTCATGCTATGGTTATTTTTGATGAATTTGATAGCTTTTTAATATTTCTTACAGCACTTCTTGCTAGTATCACTGGCCTAGCAATTAATTGGCGAATAGGTAAAGCATTAATTTTTCTAAAAAAATCTCAAGCTTTTAAAGACAAAGATAAAGAAATTAAAAAAGTAGAAACAATATGGAATAAATATGTAATTTGGTTATTGCCAATTGCTGTTTTTAATTCTATTGGCCCAGTTTTATGTCTATTTTCAGGATTTTTTAGAACTAATATAGCCTATCTAATTATTTTAACTGCCATTGGAAAAACAGCTTATTATTATCTGAATTTTAGTCTAACTTTTCATTAGTTCAAATAGTACTTAAAGTTCATTATGGGTACTCTTTTCCTTCATCTTCTGGTGACTATTGGTTTTAACTTTAGATTTTGGTTTTTTAGATTTAGTTTTGTCTGGTGGGTATATTTTGTTTACCTTTTTCTTAGATTTTTTATCTAAGTTTTGGTAAGATTCTTCTAAAATAGCATTATGTATGGTATTAACATATTTATACATTTTTGGATCAAGCGCTTGCATTACATTAGAGGGTATTTCTGAACAATATGCAAGTGATTCAGTACAAATTTCCATATCTTTATGGTTTCTAACTTGAGAAAAGTGTTTTTCATGCAAGAATTCAACAAGAAATGCACCCATATCTTGTAATATTTCACTTTTGGTTAGTGGTGTTAAGTCTTGAAAGCTAGATTGGACATGATATGCAATTGATTCTACCAATTCAGGAGTAACAATTTGTTGCATAAGATATCTTACATTTTTCCAAGATTTTACTATTTGTGTACCTAGATTTTGTAAATAATCAATTTTTTTGCCTTTTAATACATTTTTATGAATTTTCTCTAAGCGTTTAACAAATTTATTATATTCATCTACACATTCTTGAGTTTCTTGTGCATTATGCAAAGAAAGAAGATATTTTCTAGTATTGTCCTGGAAATTATTAGCATCTATGACATGATTCCCATGATCTATGCCGACTTGTTGATTGCAGTGCATAGATTCATGTGTCATGGTGCCAGCTAGGCTTATTTCTGGATCCTTGCGTCTATGTTTTATTATGTCTGGTTTAAAAAGTATTTTTCCTTTGATTGGATATTTTTTTAAGAAATCATTAGTTAATATTTTTCCTGGAAAAGAAGCTTCCATACTAAATTTTGCAAGACGATCTATATCTTGTACTGAATATATTAGGGAGTTTTCAGGGTTGTTACTTTCTAGTCTGGCTAAGCATACAGATAGTGATTTTTGTCCAGATCTAGTCATTTTTCTAACAGCATCCATTACCATTTCTCTATCACTGGAAGGCATATTAGGGTCTATTGCACTTTTTACTTGTTTTAGGAAAGATTTTTTAACAAATTTTCCTGTATCATCATAGCCAAGTTTTCTTTGATTATTATTTTCTTTTATTGGCTTGGATGCTGTAATAATTACATTACAAAGAAGTATAAAGGCAATAAATTTGCCAGAATTACTAGAAAGATCAAGTTTACCAAAACTCATAGCATTTTTTATTCTTTCGTCAATATTAGGGTCTTTCCTTTCTTTGCGATCTAAATATTGCTGATGTTTTCTGCGGTTTTTTGTATGATCTCTATGATCTTTTGGCATGGTTTAGTTATTTAAATTAATATACATATTACAATTGTATCGTAAAATCCTTCACAGATCAATAGGATAGTATAAATTTTTGAAGAAAATATATTGTAAAATGATTTATAAACCTTATGTATAATTTATAATATAAAGTCTAAATACTACTAATTATGAATAAGAATATAATAACCAATTTAATTGCTTTAATATTAATAATTGTTGGATATTTTTCTCCTATTTATGGTGATATTATTTTTACAACAGCAATATTTGCCTTATCTGGTAGTATTACTAATTCATTGGCAATTTACATGCTCTTTGAGAAAGTACCTTTTCTTTATGGATCTGGTGTTATCCCTAATCGTTTTGAAGATTTTAAAGCCGGTATTAAAAATCTTATCATAGAAGAATTTTTTAGTAAGGAACATATTGAACAGTTTTTTAATCAAAATAATCAAAATTTATCTGTTGATGCAATAAATGCTAAAATAGATTTTGAAAAGGTTTTTAATGATTTAACAGATGCTATTGTGGAATCTCCAATGGGTGGTATGCTTGCCATGGTTGGTGGTAAAGAGGCTTTACAACCATTAAAAGAACCTATTACAAACAAGTTAAAAAATGTTATTAGCGATTTAGTTAATGATAAAGATGGTAACAAAAAAGGTGATTTAACTAAAAACCTAATTACCAAAATAGAAAAAATAATTGATAAACGTCTTGCTGATTTAACCCCTAAAATGGTTAAAGATATTATTCAAAAAATGATTAGAAAACATCTTGGTTGGCTAGTTGTTTGGGGAGGAGTTTTTGGTGGTTTAATTGGTTTTATATTTAGCCTTATTAATTAAATTAATTATAAAATAATATGACAAAAAGTAATCAATTTAATAATTTAGTTACTTCAATTAAAACTCAAATTATTGGTCAAGATGATTTGATTGAAAACCTAATTATTTGTATGATTTATGGTGGTCATGTATTAATTGAAGGCCTTCCAGGTTTGGCTAAAACTGCTACAGCCAATGCTTTAGCTGATGGAATAGAAGGAGATTTTCATAGAATTCAATTTACCCCAGATTTATTACCATCAGATTTGATAGGTACTGATATTTATGTTCATGATAAAGGTAATTTTGAGTTTAGGTCTGGTCCGGTATTTCATAATATTATTTTAGCTGATGAAATTAATAGAGCGCCTTGTAAAGTGCAGTCAGCTTTGCTAGAAGCGATGGCAGAAAAACAAGTAACTGTTGGTAAAAATACTTATAAATTACCAGAATTATTTATGGTATTAGCTACCCAAAATCCAATAGAACATGAGGGAACCTACCCATTACCAGAAGCACAATTAGATCGATTTTTAATGAATGTAATGGTTGGTTATCCATCAAAAGAAGAAGAATTACAAATTTTAGATTTAAGTAGTAAAGTTGAGAAAGAAACTAAAAAGAAAGAGTTAAAAATTACTACTCAAAAAGAAATTTTTGATGCTAGAAAGAAAAGTTTTGATATACATATTGATCAAAAATTAAAGGACTATATTTTATCTTTGGTTTTTGCCACAAGAAATGCTAAGGATTATGATTCTGATTTAGAAAAATGGATTAGATGTGGTGTTTCTCCTAGGGCTAGTATAGCACTTTTGCATTGTAGCCGTATATTAGCATTAATAAATAATGATTCTTATGTTACCCCGCATCATATTCGTAAAGTTTTGCCAAATATTCTTAGGCATCGTATTATATTGTCCTATGAAGCACAGGCAAATTCAATTACTGTTGATCAGATAATAGAAAAATTATTAGAGGTTGTTGCTTTACCGTAGATAGTGTCGTCATGATATATCCAGATTTTAATGAATTATTAGACTTACAACATAAAGCTAGGAAGTTACGTTCTCTAAAAGATAAGACATCGTCTGATATTGTAGGAAATAACGCTTCTAAGCGTTATGGCGCTGGGTTAGAGTTTGAAGAAGTAAGGGAATATGCTTTTGGAGATGATGTTAGAAATATAGATTGGCGTGTTACGGCTAGGACTGGCAAGCCTTATTCTAAATTATTTAAAGTAGAAAGCGAGCAAACAATAAACATAGTTGTTGATATGAATAGTAATATGCATTTTGGCACTAAAAAAACTTTTAAATCCATACAGGCAGCACAATGTGTATCTTTGATATCTTGGTTTTTTAATACTCTTAATAATAAGGTTGGTGGCATAATATTTGGCAGTGTTAAAGAAGATATTGCTATTTATCACCCTTCTAAATCTAAGCAGTCTTTACTTAAATTATTACAAGATTTAACCATAAAAAAAGTTTGTCTTAAAGATATAAAGTTAGACAAAGCTTTATCTAAGTTAGGAAGAATGGCAACAATGGATTCAAGAATTTATGTGATTTCAGATTTTTCCAATTTTGATTACAGTGCCATATTAAAAGATATTAAAAGATTGAAGGAAAAGGGTTGTAAAATTACCTTTATACAAATTATTGATCAAAGAGATTATGAAATGCCAGCTATAGGGCATATTTCTTTTTTAGATTTTAAAGGGGCTTTGGTTTCTATTGATACTAATAACAAAAAAGGTAGAGAAAAATATCGTGCATTATGGCAAGAAAATCAAAAAAAATTAAAAAGAATAGTCAATAAAATGGCTATTAAATTTATTCAAATCAAAACGCAAGATGATGTTTATTTAAAATTACTTGGGAAAATATAATATGGAACAATTAAGGGATATAAAAGGATTAAACCAAATTTCAATATGGCCACTTGCTTATGGCTGGTGGATTATTATTGGATTATTGTTGTTAATTGGTATGGGTGGTTTTTTAGTAAGTTTAAAGAAGAAGAAATATAAAAATAGTTGGAAATTTAAAGCTAATGAAAAGTTACAAATTTTAATGTCCAAGAAAAACCAACCTAGCATTATTAGTGATTTATTTGAATTATTAAAAGAAATATCTTTATTAAAATTTGGCAGGTCAAAATGTGCTAACTTAACAGGAGAAGAATGGCTAAAATGGCTTTCTAAAAATGATAAGAGTGGTTTTAACTGGACTGATAATGCCATCAATTTAGTAAAGATGCAATATAGACCTCATGTAGAAATTAAGAAAAAGTTACAGCAAAAGAATATCCAAGAAAGTTTAGATATGGTTTTTACTGCTATATTAAATTTAATTAAGAAGTAAGTAAATGTTTGAATTTGAGTATCCATTTTTAATATTTTTAATCTTTCTACCTATTTTGTTTTTAATAAAACTTAATTTACAAAAACATGATAGCAATACCATAATAACATATCCAAATATAAAAAACTTACAAAGCACATTTGGCAGTTTTATTAGCAATAAATTTTCTGTAGATAAGATAATTAGCTACTTAATTTGGGTCTTGTTGGTATTGGCAATTATGCATCCACAATTAGTTGATAAAAAGATTAATATCTCAACTAAAGGTAGAAATATTATGATTATTGCTGATTTATCTGGATCAATGCGTGCTTTGGATTTTTCAACCAAGGATAAATATATTAATCGTCTTGATGTTTTAAAAGAAACAACCAATTCATTTATTAGTAAAAGAGTGGGTGATAATATAGGTCTAATATTATTTGCAGATAATGCTTATAATCATGTGCCTTTAACTTCTGATTTAAAATCTTTACAAGAAATGTTAAGTAATACTTTTATTGGTATGGCAGGAGAGTCAACAGCTATTGGTGATGCCATAGGGTTAGCAGTTAAAAAGTTGCGTAATTTTGATAGCGAAGCTTCAACTATTATTTTGCTAACAGATGGTGAAAATACCGCTGGAACTTTAGACCCTATCACTTCTTCTAAAATAGCAAAAGAATATGATATCAAAATATATGTAATTGGTATTGGTAAGAGTGGTATTGCGCCAGTTGCAGATGAAAGGGGTTATATTTCTAGGATGCAAGTTAAGATAGATGAGGTCGCTTTAAAGAATATTGCCAAAACTACCAATGGTAAGTATTTTAATGTTACTAGTAAGGACGTTATGGAAAGAATTTATGAAGAAATTAATCAGCTTGAGAAAGTTGAAAATGAAGCAAGAGAACTTCTAATAAAAAAACAATTATATCATATACCTTTAATTGGTGTTATTTTGTTATTATTCTTATTAATATTATTACCGTTCAAAGATTATCTAATTACTAAAAATGCAAGAGTTTAGTTTTGAGAATATTTATTGGATGTTATTAATAATAATTATTCCAATAATTTATTTTTTATATAAAAATTTATTTAAGAAAAATAATTTATTTAATAATAAATTAGAATTATTTGCTGACAAAAAACTTTTACCACATTTGGTAAGAAATTATAGTGCATTATCCTCTAACAAAAATAAAATTCTTTTTTGGTCATTATTATGGGTATTAGCTATTATTGCTATTTCTGGACCTAGATGGGGATATGATGAAGTTGAAACTTATAGTAATAATGATAGTTTGGTTATTTTACTTGATTTATCAAAATCAATGAATGCCAGTGATATCAAACCATCAAGAATTAAAAGAGCTACTCAAGAAATAGAGGATATTTTAAGATTAAAAGATCAGGATTTAAAAGTAGCCCTTATCGGATTTTCTTCAATTCCACATCTCATATCTCCCCTTACTTTTGATTCTAAAACCATAAATAATTTGCTACCTTATATTGATACTAATTTGGTAAATCTAGAAGGTAGCAATTTAAATAAGGCAATTGCAATGGCAGAGAAATTATTTAGCAGTGGTAATTATCTCAATAAGTCAATTTTGGTTATGAGTGATGGAGGTTTTGATAGTTCTGTGATTAATATTTCTAGTGATGTTTCCTTGTCATTTATGGGCTTTGGCACTAAAGAAGGTGCTCCAATTTTAGATAAAAAGGGTAATTTTATAAAGAAAGATGATAAAATTATTATTGATAAATTACAAAGTGATGCAATGGGTAATATGACAAAAAATGGCGGTAGGTATATTACGGCAAGTTTCTTGGATAATGATACTAACTTTATTTTAAATTTTGTTAAAGATGGTGCTAAAGAAATGGATAATGTAAATGATAATAAGTTTATTTATTACAATGAAATTTTCTATGTGCCATTAATATTGATGATGATATTAATGTTATTTCTTTTTCAAAAAGGTATTTTTGTAATTTTAATTATGATTTTATTTTTGCCATCTAAAAATTTATCTGCAGCTATTTTTCTTAATAAACAACAAGAAGCAAAACAAGCATTTGATAATCAAGATTACGAAACAGCAATAGAAAAATTTGATGATCATTATCAAAAAGGTGTTACTTTATATAGAGCTAAAAAATATAAAGAGGCACAAAAAGAATTTGCAAATTTAAATGATTCTAAATCCAAATATAATTTGGGTAATTCATTTTTTAAACAAAATAAATTTAAAGAAGCGATCAAATCTTATGAAGAATCTTTAAAGATAAATCCACAGGATGAGGATGCTAAATTTAACATTAAATTAGCTAGAAAAATGTTAAAACAACAATCCAGTAACCAAAAAAATCAACAGTCTGATAACAAAAATAACAATCAAGAAGATCAGCAAGATAGTAAAGATTCAAATAAAGCAGATCAGGATAATTCTTCTAGTAAAAATGCTTCTAATCAAAATAATCAAGAAAAAGATTCTAAAAGAAATGATAATTATGATGATAAAGAAGATTCACAAAATAAATCTCAAGAAAGTGATAATCAACAAAATATGGATAGTAAAGAAGAAGGTAAAATCAAAAATAAAGATACACAAGATCAAGAAGATAATAGTGAAGAATTAGAAAATAATGAACCAAATAATCAGCGTGATTTTAATGCTGATAAACAGCTAAATAGAATAAAAACTAATAATGGTAATATTTTAAAGAATCAATTTTATATTGAAGAACAACAATTTTTACACAATAAAAATGATTAAATTTTTTTACACCTTTCTTCTTATTTTAACTTTTTTTACAAAATTATCTTACTCTGCTAGTTTCATAGCTACAGTTGATAAAAATATTATTTCAAATAATGATGTAATTAATTTAAGGCTGACATTACATGACACAAAGGCAACTGAAAAAATAGATTTTAGCAATTTAGAAAATGATTTTGTAATTTACAGTCAAAGTCAGTCATCAAATATTAGTGTTATTAATGGAGTTACTAGTAAGAATAAAGCTTTCAATGTTGTTTTATTTCCTAAGAAAGAGGGATATTTAACTATTCCTATTTTTACTATTGCTACTAAAGATGGCGTTTTGAAAACAAAACCAATCAAAATTAAGGTTGATAAGCAGGTATCAAAAAATGATAAAGTAAAAATAATCACCAATATTAGCAAAAAAGATCCCTATGTAAATGAATCGATAATATACAAAGTTAAAGTAGTTAGTGACGTTGATTTATTTAATACAAATCTACAAATGGCTGATTTAGAAAATGTTATTATTGAGCAATTAGGAGAAGTAAAGCAATATGAAGAAATAGATAATGGCATTTCAAAAACTGTTAATGAGATAACTTATATTTTAACCCCTTTAAAACCTGGTATTATTACCATAGATTCTGCAAAATTAAGCGGAGATATTAGGGTTTCTAAGGGCAGAAGAGATAGTTTATTTGGACATTTTAGTATGTTTGACGATTCTAGATATAAGCCATTCATTGTACAAGGTAATAAGATTAAAATAAATGTTAAAAAAGCTGCCACAAATATTAATGAATGGCTGCCTTTACATTCTTTACAGTTAAGCGAAAGTTGGTCTAATATTAAAAATGCTAAAGTTGGGGAGCCAATAAATCGTACCATAGTTATCAATGCTACTGGTATTAAATCGAATCAGTTACCAAATACACAATATATGGAATCTAACAAGGAGTTTAAAATTTATACTAATAAAGCTGATGTAGGAGATCTTAATACAAATTCTGGTTTACCTATTGCAACAAAATCTTTATCATATGCCATAATACCTAAGGAAAAAGGAGAAATTATTATTCCACAAATAAAAATTTCCTGGTGGGATGTAAATGACAATAAATTAAAATATGCCTCATTACCTAGAAAAATATTAACAGTTGGGGAATCAGATAATATTATCGATAATAGTTTTAACAAAATAGAATCTAAGCAAGAGATTAGTAAATCTCATAATAAAGAGATAGCTGATAATAAAATATTAATCATAATATTAACTACACTTTTAATTATCAGTATCATATACATCCTAATATTACGTCATAGATTAAATTCTATTAATATTAAGAAAAAGGTTTTAAGTAAAGATTTAGACAATAAGAAGATAGTTAGAAATATAAAATCATCCAAAGACATTAATCATTTGGTCAAGTTATTAAGAGATTATTGTTATGTTAATTTATTCATAGCCAAAAACTCTTCTCTTGATGAGGTAAAACACTCTTTAATTGAGTTTAGCTCTTATGATAAAAATAAAATAGAAGATTTATTTAACAAATTAAACCAATCTTTATATTCCAATGGCAAGATTCAAATTAAAGAATGCAAGGATGAATTAATTAAAATATTACAATTAGTAAAATTAAAAAATAGAACAAAAAATAAGAAAGATAACTTAACTTTAAATCCTTAAAACCTGTCCTAAATCCAAAAACATCAAAAAGTGTATATGTAAGGCAAGATGAATTATTCGGTAGAATAATTAGGAGATTCATTAGTAATATTAATGCTATGAGCATGGCTTTCTTTTAGACCAGAATTAGTTATTCTAATAAATGAACAATTTTGCTTCATATTGCCAATTGTCTTATTGCCAGTGTAACCCATTGCAGATTTCAAACCACCGATTAATTGGTGAATTACATTAAACGCTGACCCTTTATACGGTACTCTACCTTCAACACCTTCAGGAACTAATTTTAATTTATCACTAATATCTTCTTGAAAATAACGATCCGCAGAGCCTCGAGCCATAGCTCCAACCGATCCCATGCCACGATAAATTTTGTAAGATCTTCCTTTAAATAAAGTAATTTCACCAGGGGTTTCATCGCACCCTGCTAACAAGCCACCAAGCATTACACACGAGGCACCAGCAGCAATTGCTTTAGCTAAATCTCCAGAAAATTTAATACCACCGTCAGAAATTAATGGCACTTTATACTTATCACAAATTTCACTAACTTCTAAAATAGCAGATAATTGTGGATGGCCAACACCAGCAACAATTCTAGTTGTACAAATTGACCCTGGTCCAATACCAACTTTTACACCATCAGCGCCAGCATCAATTAAAGTTTTAGCTGCCTTGGCAGTAGCAATATTACCAGCAATGATATCTGTTTTTGGATAGGCTTTTTTAATTTCTTTTATCGAGTCAACAACTCCTTTTGAGTGACCATGAGCTGTATCAATTACAATTACATCCACACCAGCTTCAATTAAAGCCTCTGCTCTTTTAAAGCCATCTTTACCAACACCAGTAGCAGCTGCAACTCTTAAAGAGCCATTTTTATCTTTACAGGCATTAGGGAATTGTTTTGATTTTTCAATATCTTTACTAGTAATTAAACCAATACAATTTTGGTTATCATCAACAACTAATATTCTCTCTATTTTATTTTTATGAAGTAGGTTTTTGGCATCTTTTCTATTAATATTACTTTTAGCAGTGACTAAATTATCTTTAGTCATTAATTCACTAACTAATTGCTTTTTATCTGTAGCAAAACGTACATCTCTATTAGTTAAAATGCCGACTAATTTTTGACTTCCTTCTTTTTGAACTACCGGAATTCCAGAAATGTCAAATTTTTTCATAATTTGCAAAGCCTCTCCCAAAGTTTGAGCAGGAGTAATAGTTAGTGGATTAATTACAATGCCAGATTCAAACTTCTTAACTTTCCTAACCTCATCAGCTTGATCTTTAATAGTTAAATTTTTATGAATACAACCCATACCACCAGACTGAGCCATGGCAATTGCTAACTTAGATTCAGTAACAGTGTCCATCGCTGAAGAAATTAAAGGAATGTTAATTTCAATATTTTTGGTAATTTTAGTTTGTGTTTGCGCATTTGCAGGAAGTATTTCTGAATATGCAGGCCTTAATAAAACATCATCAAATGTTAGAGAAACAGGGGAATCATTAATTTCTTTTCTTAATTTCTTAGACATTATTTGTTTTAAAAAATTGCATTTATTGTAATGCTAGATTACTTTATTCGCTATTGCTTAAAAAACAATGATAAATAATCCAAATTGCTTAAAAAACAATGATAAATAATCCAAAATACCTTATGCCTTCAAGAATAGAAAAATTATGTGAGGAAAAAAACATTAAACTCACAGAAAATAGAAGAATTATTGCTAAAGTAATTTCCAATTCCAATAATCACCCCGATATTGAAGAGGTTTACAACAAAGCATCAAAAATTAATCCTAAAATTGGCATTGCTACAGTTTATCGTGCCGTTAAAATGTTTGAAGAAGAAAATGTTATTTTAAAACATGATTTTGGCGAAGGTAAAGCCAGATACGAAGAAATTAACGAAGAAGATCATCACGATCATTTAATAGACGTTAATAGCGGCAAAGTAGTTGAATTTTTTGATGAAGAATTAGAAAAGCTAAAAGATAAAATTGCCCATGATTTAGGCTACAAATTAATAGATCATCGCTTAGAACTTTACGCCGTTCCTCTAAAAAAATAATTCATGATTAAAGATATTTTAAAACAACAAGTTGCTTTTGAAGGTGCTGCTAATTTAGAAAAATTTCATGCAATTTTTACTAGCCTTTACAATATTAAATTATTTAAAAATGGCTTAGATTTAGTCTTAACAAAAATGCAAGAGGGCGACCTTAAATTTGAAGTTAAAATAATTAAAGGTTGGGACACAAATGTTGGTTGTTATTTAACCGAGCAAAGCAAAGTTTTTAATAAGGTTAAAAACATGTTTTCTGACAAATTTAGACATAAAATTATCATCAGAAATTTATTAGTTAACGTTGTTGCTCACGAGATGGCACATGCTTTAGAAATTGAAGGTGGTATTGTCTTAAATAACAATTTTAGAAAAGCCATTGGTTTTGACATGAAAGACAGAAAACCAAGCAATGTTGCTCTTCAAGGCGAGATAAAAAGAGTAATGGTTGAAGATGTAAAATCTTATCCTCAACATCAAATTATTTCAGAATTATTTGCTCGTTATTTTGAACTATTAAGCCTTTCACGAGATGTAGAAATTAATGGCGCTTTTTTAACCTCAGAAGTAATGGATTTTTTTGCTAACACAACCAAGTGGCTTGATCAAATTTTTAATCCAAAAATTAAAAGTAAAATTGATTTGCAAATTGCTAATCACACTTCCAAAATGATCGCTAATAATGCTTTTAAAGTAGAGAAAAAATTTGCTCATAAAGTAGATTCTTTTTACAAGCAAACAGATGAAAAAGGCAAAAAAACTTGGAGTGCAAATGTTAAATCCAATGCTCAATGGCAAAAATCTTACGAAGATCACAAAGGAGCAATAGAGCAAAATAGTAATAAAAATATTGAAGATAAAACTTAAAAAATGGCAGTTCACACAAAATTAAACTTTGAAGATATTTCTAAATTTTTAGAAAATTACAATATTGGCAAATTAGTTTCTTTTAAAGAAATTATTGATGGTATTGATAATTCTAACTTTATTATCCAAACAGATTCAGACAAATTTATTCTAACAATTTTTGAAAGTAGAATTAATAAAGATGAGTTGCCATTTTTTATCAATTTAAAAGACCATCTATCCAAACAAGATATTTGTTGTCCAAAACCAATCAAAAATAATTCTGGTTCCTTAATCAACAATATCAAAAACAAGCCTGCTTTAATTGTTACCTTCTTAAGCGGCGCCATGCTCAGGCCACAAGAAAACGGCCTTTACGCTAATATTACCACTAAACATTGCTTTGAAATTGGTAAAAATTTAGCATTTTTACATCTTGGTGTAAAAGATTTTAAAGAGACAAGACATAACGATCTAGGTATTGATGGTTGGGAAAAGCTCTTTAATAAAATGTCAGATAAAATTAAAGGCTATCAATTAGAGTTAAGTGTTGAAATTAAGAATTATCTAAAATTTCTAGAAAGCAACTGGCAACGCAATTTTGAAAGTGGAGTTGTGCATGTAGATTTATTTCCAGACAATGTTTTCTTCAACGAAAATAATGAAGTTAGCGGTGTAATAGATTTTTACTTTGCCGCCACCGATCTATTCATTTACGACTTAGCAATTATCATTAATGCTTGGGCTTTTGACGAAAATAACAAATTTAACGAGGAAAAATTTGAACAAATTATCAAAGGATACGAAACCATTAAACCAATCAAAAAAGAAGAAAAACAATTCCTAAATATCGCCTTAATGGGTGCCTCAATGCGCTTTCTACTAACCAGACTTTACGATGCATTTAACACACCAAAAGATTCACTAGTCACTATCAAAGACCCAAAAGAATATCTAGAAAAAATCCGCTTCTTTTTTAGCAGAATTAATTAAAAAATAACCTGTACTTATTTTAAAATTATCACCTAAACTAGATAATTACCACCATTTACCTATTTTTCCAGTGCACCAAACTTCCTTCTACCTGTCATGCTGAACTTAGAGAATCTCGAGCTGCTTTTTGCAGCTATAGAGTCTCTTACATGAAGTATCTCACCCCACAAAACGTCAATAAATTAAACTCAACCCATACTTTCTCATTAATAACATATTAACCAAAAACAAAACATTACAGTAGCTATTAAGTGTAATATTCATGCCAATTAATTTAAATTTATTGTCATTGCCCACAGGGCAATATCAACTAAATAACTTAAAAAAACAAATTTAAGCACATTCCTAAAGAATATTAAATATACTAAAAGCAATTAAATACAAATTAAGATAATACTAAATTTTCTTAAACATGTTTAATATTATTAAACAAATAAATCACCATGTGTTCCTGTATCTTTTATTGCATGTCCTATTTCTTCTACTCATATATTTGAAATTATAATCTTGTAATTTAACCGTCACATTATTAATATTGACTATTAATTATGTAAAATATTGAGATCAAATATGCCTAAGACAAAAGAAAATTTAGCAAAGATGGTGGAGGATTATTTGATAGAACATGCCTATAATGATGGTGCTTATACTTTAAAGAAAGGTCTTACAACACAAACTAAAAAAATAATTAATAAAGAATGGGCAGCCTTCTTAGAAAAAAATAGTTTTTCGCAAACCCAGAAAGATGAAATTATGGATTCTACTGCAAGAATGGTTGCTTATTACTTTCTTCTTAATACAAGAGGCCAGTTCTTTGAACAGAAAAAACAAAATATATCTAATTTAAAAGAGAATACGGGTGTTTTTTTTTATTGGTCATATCAATCCAGGCTTTGTTTTGTTGACTGTAGTTACTTTAACATCACCTTTATTTCCTCCTTTGTTTTTAGCGCCTATAGGGTTTGGAATAGGTATGATTATGGTAGGAATTAACGAACGTGTCAGCAGAAGATATAAAAAAGGTATAAAATCAAGTTTTGTTAGTAGGCAGAATGAAGCTCAAAGAGATTTATCAGGTCTATTAAGCAACATTCTTTTAACGGTTCAAGGTTTAGACTCACAAGAAAGGACAAATTTATTAGGAAAGCTAAGAGATGTTATTAAATATGAATCTAAAGAAATAAAAGACGGTCAAAAAAGATCTAGAGCAAATTTACACATAATAGGAAGAAAAATAGATATTAATCAATCTAAAGAGCTAGGAAAGATTATAAAATCCATAAAAACAGATTTTAGGAATCCTATTAAAATAGTTTTAGCTGCAAATCAAATTAGCGATAAAGGTCTTGAAACTTTTATGGAGTCATTAAAAAATAAGAAAAACTTATTTGAGTTACACTTCAACAGTAATCGTTTAAATAAAAGGCAATTAAATTTTTTAATAGAGTGTTTAAGAGATAATGTAAATATCGTTAATTTAGAATTAAATAATGTTAACGTTACAGACCAACAAAGAGATGATATTAGAGATGCATTAAAGAAGTCTTCGGCAATAAGAGATATTCTTGATAATATCATACCAAGGAGAAAAATAAAGATAAATGCCATAAAAGCAATAACCAACTTTTTAGCTCGGAATAAAAATATTGATAATATTTCTTTATTTCACTTACTAGTACCATTCTTAGTAGAAGATATTAATTTGTTTGAGAGCAAAGAAACAATTAATAGAAGCCTTGCCAAAAGCACAAGGGAGTTCTTAAATGATTTAAGTCCACAAGATGTAAAGATACTTAATCAGCACATTATTGCATTAGCCAGTAAATATCCTGTAAGAGAACCATTAACTTTGCAAGAAATAATAGAAAATCAGCTACAATGCTCAAGACCAATGAAATTTGCAAAACCTAATTCAAGAAGATTTAGTAACAAAGATTCTAAACAACCAAGTTCTAGTCGTATTATTAAACTATATTTTAATAATAATAAAATGTTTAAAGAACTTAAGAAATTACCAATGATGTGTCATTGGAATAATTGGAGATGGAAAAGTAATGATCAATATGTAAAAATTTCTCTAACAAGCAAAAAAGATGCTGATATAAAATTAGAAATGAAGGAATCTAATTTGAAGCGTTTTTTGGATGAAATTGGTATTTATACAAAAGATAATAATCCCTTCAAACAGCTTAATGAGGAGCGTGAGCAATATGAGCATGCTACTCAAGAAATTACAGTTGATAGTAAAGCTGCAACAATACCATTATTTAAAGAAAAATCATTATCTTTGCAAAAAAGAATAGAAAGTCAATTACAATGCTCTGGGTCAATGAAATTTGATGGATCAGAATCTAAAAAGAAAAATAAAACTGTTACACTATATTTTAGTGACGATAATAATTTTCAGATGATTCGCCGTAAACTTGATGCTCAAGGCAGTAAAATAGCAGATGTTGAAACCTTAGAATCAAAAGAATCAAATTCTACACATAAAATAATAATTAAAGCATCAGATTTAAAAGATTTTCTAGATATATTAGGTGTTAATTCAAGATATGTTAATCCTTTTAAACAGCTTCAAAAAGAGCGTAGAGAAAATAAGTTAGGAGAAGAGATAGAAAAGAAAGGAAATAGGAAAAATAAAAACAATAGAAAAATTTTACCTTTACCTCCTTCTTCATCTGAATTAGGCTTTCAAAAAGCAGAACCTGATTTATACGAAAATGCAAGTGATATTTCAACAAATAGTGTTCTAGAGGAAGAAGAAAAAGATATAAAATCTAAGCCTAAAGATTTATCTGAAATTAACTTAGATCTAAAAGAAGAATTTCTGGATTTAAACAAAAGTAGTACACAGAAGAGTTCAACAAGTATTATTTCACAGGAATCTATTCCTAAAGCTATAGTTGCACATCCAAAAGGTTCTAAGGCACAGGACAGCAAAGTTTTGGATCATAAGAAGCGTTAGGATTTATTAACATAAAGTTAATAAAGGGGTAGGTTCATTTTCCTAGGTGCTAACATTTTACTCTTTAAACGCCAATTCGGGATAAGAAAAACACCATATTTTCCTCCTAAAATGTGTTTTTTAGGCAAAAAATAACCGTTTATTTATTAGTGATAAAAACTTTAGATAAATCTAATATAGCAAAATTATTTGGCTGGTAATTTTAGCACTTAGGAAAATAAACCTCTTCACTTTATATCTTAGTAGGATTGGGATCCTTGTTTATTATTACTATTGAGGGTTATTTGCTTCACATCCCTTGAATTAACCAAGACTGAAGGAGTTGATTGCAGAGTAACTTGTGTATTATTATTTAGATATTTTTCTTTTAAATATGTATTAGTCATTTCCTTAAAATATTGAGCAATATCATTGCTTAATTGATTGTCATTTAGGTCAGCGCCTTGTTTTCTTAAAAGATCAAAAAAACTATCAGGAACATCCCTCATGGTGCAATATTGCGATAATGCTTCTAAATTATCAACATGTTGCTTTATTTGACTAAGTGATGGTATTTTAAGTGCTTGTATTTTCTTAGAAAAAACTTCTCTTTCATCATTAATTGCTGAATTAATCCAAGAAATAGACAGCTTAAACCTACCTTGATCCTTTTGGTTATGACTCCAATTATTGATAATTTGATCAATACAATATGGTTTAATTTTTTGATTAATAAGTGGGTCTAGAATCATTATTTTAAGATATTCAACAATATTTTCTCCTTCTTTTGATGTAATATTTTGTTTTGTATCAGAAATTTGAGTTTTTTGTTCTTTACCAGGGGTTGAAGCTTCTTCTTGAGCAGAACGCATAATTTTTAGTTTGAATATTAATATTATCTTGAGCTATTTTGATTATTCTGGTTGGTAGATGATTTGTCAACAACTTTAGGTGAATTTAGTGATGGCATTGGAATATCTAGGTTAAGTGGAATATCATTATTGCTATCATTACTAGTATTAATGCCAAATTCTTTTTTTCCTTCTTTTTTTCCTTCTTTTGAAGAATTCATACAAAATCGGTTATTTTCAGTATCAAGAACTACATATTTTAATAGCTGATTTTTTAAATGTTCTAAAATTTGGGCATCAGATGGATTTTTTTGCTTCATTGTTTTAGCAATATCAGTTTTCCAGCCATAATCTACTGCTTTAGCTACTTCTTCTTTTTCATCCTCTTTATGTTCTTTAACTGTTTGCCAATTTTCTAGAATTGAATTAGTTAAGAACCCATCAATTATCATATTTTTTGTTTGAGGATCTAAAAACAACAGACCATCAAAGGCATTAAATATCAATACAATATGTCTAGATACTACCTGGTATAGTATGTCTAAATTATTATCTCTTGGTATAGAACCTTTTTTATATGGTGATTTGCTCTTTTGTTTTTTATCAAACGCAGCTTTTGTTTCTTCTTCATTTACTTTTGGATGCCAAAATAAACCGCATACTTTATCAACTATAAACTGATATTTGGTTATTAATAAAAGGTCATCTAATGACTTTCTCTTATTTGACACTGAGATTTCATAATCTGTATATGATTGAATTAATTCTTTCTCAATATTCCAATGTTTTTTTAATAAACTTAAAACGGAGACATCTTTTAGAACTTCCATTACTCTTGATTTTCTTAATAAGATAGCCTCTTTTGATTCTGGTTTTGATTTTGATTCTAAACTGCGCAAACACCTTATTTCATGAATATTTTTAAGTAAGTCACTTAAATATCGTAATTTATTTTTATGGTGACCTTCATTGGAAGTGTGAGGATTTTTAGGCATTCTTTCTTTTGGAAAACTGGCATATAACATTCTATTGGTGTCTACCATGCAAGCGTCTATTATGTTTACTACTGCTGGGGTATATAATGATAGATTCCATCTTTTTATTGCTTCCCTGGTATTGGCAATAGACTTTTCTCCAACTACATTAAATACTACTGCTCTTGAGGCGTCAGATTTCTGATCATCTTTATTTTCTTCATAGTCATTACATGCTCTTAAATTACTAGTAATATCTTTTCTTGTATCTCTTAGAATTAATTTATCTTCAATCTCTGCTTGATTCTTTGTAATAATTTCTGTAATTTGACTTGTTAAGTTCTTACTAATTGAAAGTTGTTTGAATTTTTCTAAAAGTAGTGTACTTGCTTCTTTTATGGTCCTACCTTCAATTGCAGAATAGATTAATTCTTCAAAGAGTGTATAGGCTGAGACATGCTCACCTTGTTTTCCTATGCCAGTTGTCGCTCTATTTGCCCGTGAAGCATAGTCTGCTTTTGCATCTTCAATAGTAAGTTTTGGCTTAGCTTTAGTTGTACTGCGAAGCACCCTGTTACGAGTTCTAAGTGGGCTATCTTTAGAACGATATGCATCTTTTCGTTTTGGCCTTTTTTTAGGGGTTATTGTTTCTTCTGTAAGCTCAGAAGATAATCTCTCTTGGGCTTTTTTTAAAAAATTGGCACGAGTTTTAGGTTTGTATTTACTCAGTATCCTTAACATTATCTCTGAATCTTCTGGGGACATTTCATCATTTGTATTAAAGCTATCTTTTAATGAGATATCATCTATTGTAGAATTATTTATCTTTCTTTTTTTTCTTGGGCTGTTGTCATTTTTACTATCACTACCGCCGCTGCTGTTATTTTTTCCCCTCATTGGTCAGTATTTGAGTTAGAATAAATAAAAATTTTATATCAAGAAATAATATAGTAACTCTTGATAAGTACCATTATAAACTAATTAGTAGTTTATGTCAAATTAAAGTAAATAAGTTGAATAAAGGGGTTATATGTTCAAGGTTTGTAAAGGTCAGGTTCAAGTTCATTCTTCAATCTTCAAAATAGTTTTTAATTACTTATTAAATAAATCACTATGCGTCCCTGTAGCAAATAATATCAAACTATCTCCATCTAATTGATAAATTAAAAGCCAATCCGGCTCAATATGACATTCTCTTAAATTTTTAAATTACCCTTTAAAAGATGATCTTTACATTTTTTAGGAAGCTCAATTTCATTTTGTAATAAATTTACAATCTTATGTAATTTATCTAAATCTAATTTTCTTTTACGCGCTCTTTTGAGATGCTTTTTAAAAGAAGTGGTGATTTCTATTATTAAAGCCATTAATGATTCTAGGTTTTTATTTGGTGTCGTCTAATATTTCCTGAAAATTATTATATTTTTTTAGTTTATTACTTTTCTTATCTTTAATTGCCTGAGCAATCATCTTTTTTGTTGTAGAATTTAAATCCCCACTAACTTTAGTATGAGACATTTTTTCTTTAACTGCATCAACAATGAATTTTCTAATAGAAAAGTCATTTAAAGCTGAAAGTACCTTAACAGATTTATACAAATCTTCAGGAAAATCGACGCTTATTTTTTTAACGGTCATTTTTACTCCTATATAAAATAATAAATATTATAATATATATTTATATATAAGTAAAGAATAAAAATAAGAGGGGAAGTGTCATATAAGGTTCATTTTCCTAGGTGCTAATATTTTACATTAAAACGCCAATTCGGGATAAGAAAAATTCCAGATTTTTCTTATCCCGAATTGGCGTTTAAAGGGTTTATTTGTTGGTGATAAAAACTTTAGATAAATCTAATATAGCAAAATTATTTGGCTGATAATTTTAGCATTTAGAAAAGTGAACTCAACCCCTTTATACTTTATTATTAATTTTTATCTTAAGAAATTAGTAAATTCTAATGTTGATAAATTTTACAATTTAGCCTATAATTAAAATTGTAAGTATGATTAATGCCTTATTTATTAATTAAATTAAAAAGAAATGACTAATAAAAATGTATCAGAATCTTTAAAAGTGGCATTGGCAGATAGCTATGTGCTTTATCTAAAAACCCAAAATTATCATTGGAATGTAACGGGCCCAAATTTTAAATCATTTCATTTAATGTTTGAAGAGCAATATAATGATTTATTTACAGCAGTTGATTTAATTGCTGAAAGAATTAGGGCAATTGGTGATAAAGCTCCCGGTAGCTTTGATAAATACAATAAAATTACCAATATCAAAGAAGGTGATGAAAATCTTGATGCAATTTCTATGATTAAGGAATTAGCCAAAGATCAGGATATTATTGCTAAAACTCTTACAAATGTTTTAAAAGAAGCTCAAAATATAGGCGATGAAGTTACGGCTGGTATTGTTACTGATAGGATTGAAGTTCATCAGAAGAATGCTTGGATGTTAAAGAGTAGTCTATAAAAGACCTTTGCACAACTAAAATCGTTCAATTTTTTTCTATTTTTGGTATAAATTAACCAATTTTTTAGTCAAATATGTTCATATGTGACTAAAAAATCAGCTAATTTCCCCTCAAAACTAGAAAAAAATTGAACGATTTTAGTTGTGCAAAGGTCTTTATAAAGATAGGATTTGGTATTAGGTTAATTCCCCTAAATGATAAAAATATGGGATGTTTCTTATCTCAAGTTGGCTTTAATAGCAAAAGAAAGCGCTTGCCCCATCTCTTCTCCTAAACAAAAAACCGAATGCCAACAGCAGGTTTCTTTTGTTGCTTGTGGCAGTAATAATATATCGCCTGGTTCCAGTTTAGTGCTATGGCCACGGGCAATTAAAAATTGTACAAATTCTTTAGTTTCATTTATAAGGTGAATTAAACTGTCATTTGCAAGAGAATCAAGCTGTTTGGATAATTTAGAACGGTTATCTATTAGCTCGCTTATTTCGCTTTTCATTTTTTTAGTGAGTGAGGCTGGCCAAGAATGAGTTTTTGCAAAATGAATAATTTCTTCAACCAAAATTTCTTTAGGCAGTGCAAGCCAAAAGGTAGAGCCTGTTAATTGTGCAAACACAACTCCATCATGACCACGTTCTAAATCGTGGTGCAAATAAGAGCCACCATTTGGGGCATTAAAGTAGATGATACGTTCAACAAAATTAACGTCATCGCTACCTAGAATTTTTTTAAGTTTTTTCTTTAAATCAGCGTTATTTGCAATAATTTCCGATTCAGGAAATATAGCATCTGTAAGCTCGCCGCTAAGCTGCTGGCGGTATGGATCTGCTGCTACATCTTCTTCTAAGTCAATACCAAATGAAAAACGAAAACGCAAAGAAGGATCATCTTCATGAAATGATAACCATGAAGTTTTTAGCCATAAATCTTCGCTAATAATTTTATCGCCATCCATTACATCAAATGTTACCATTTCTATTTCTTGTTGGTCTTCTTCATTAAAAACACTACCTAGTGATTGAAATTTTGGTTCTAATCTCTTGGCATAAGGCTCTTTGGCCAACATATAATCACAGCCTTTTTCTTCTAATATTGCATGTACTAACTCTTCTGTTTGTTTAATATTTAAGCTGTGTGAATTAAGTAAATTTAGGCACTGACTTTGAAGTAAAATTGGGTAACCTTGATCCCATAATTTAAGGTCATTAGCTTTTGTTTGTTGTGTTGGCGCATTTCCTAACAAGAATCCGCGGCGTTTTAATTGCAACATTAAGGGGTTAAATATAATTTGTATCTAGAATAAATCTTAATTAGACATGTAACTATAAAATATGAGATAACTACCAAAATTCCTGCCGGAAGATCAAATATTGCGGCAATAATAATTCCTAAAATTACTGAAACAATACCACATATCCAAGAAATTAATAATGGGTTTTTCTGATTTTTAGCAGCAATTGCTGGAAGTATAAGGCTTGCAAAAACAACATAAATTCCAACTAATTGAACTGATGAAGTAATAGCAAAAGCAAAAATTAAATAAAATCCAATACCATTTTGTACTTTTGGTTTTAAAAACCATAATCCTATTACACCAATATAAATTGGTAAATGTTGTAAAATATCTTGTAATGTAACAAACAAAATTTGCCCTGATAGTAAATGCACTATTTCATCACTGCCATGAGGATGATGGGATAAAAATAATATACCAAGTGAGGCAGATAAAATAAAACTACAACCTATAATAGCTTCTTGAATATCTGGATTTATTTTTTCTGTATAGTAAAAAAATAAAGCTGACATTGTGGCAAATAAAAGCGCGATTATTTGATGCGACCAAGGATATTGTGATAAAAATATATTAGCTATTATTATTCCCAGTCCAGCAATTTGGGCAATGGCAAGATCAATAAATATTATGCCTTTTTCTAAAACCTTAATTCCAAGTAAAGCATGTGTTAAAGATATTAGTAAACCAGCTATTAAGGCAGGAATTATGATTTCTATAATTTCTACACTCATATTATATATTATTTATCATTAAAAATATGATATTATCAAATAAAGAAAACAAATCCTTACTATTTTCATTACCGCCAACAGTATATGGCAAAGTTAATTCTTTTATTTTAGTTTTTTTATTAAGCCAATTACTTGCATCTTTTGAATCATAAGGAGTTAGGGTAATAAACTTTATTTGTTCATTATTTAAAAGAACTAATAATTTTTCTAAATGTTTGGTTGTAGGGGCAATTCCTGGTTTTGATTCTAATGTTACAATTTCATTAATTTTTAACCAATTAAATAAATAGCTAAAAGATTTATGATAAGGTAAAACCTTTATTCCTTTTAACCTTAAGGCTTGTTTTTCCCATTTTTTAATAGAGTTTTTCCATTTTTGTACAAAATTATTGTAATTTTTTTGATAATTATGTGAATTATCCGGATCTATATTTTTTAGGCGATTATTTAACTCTTTGGCAACTAATAAAATATTATATGGATCTAGATGAATATGAGGATTTCCTTGAGGATGAACATCACCCATGGATCTGTCTAAAACTTCTGGTTTTTCAATTTGTGGCACAAAATTAGAAGCCATTAAATTACCCTCTTGGCCAATTTGAACATTTACCTTAGCTTTTGAAAGTAATATTGGTAGCCACCCAACTTCTAAATCTGAGCCGGAACAAATTAGTAAATCTGCTTTTCTAATTTTAGCAATTAAGCTGGGTTTTGCTCTAATATAATGTGGATCTTGCCTAGCATTTGTTGCAGAATATGACTTAACATAATCTTTTCCAATTTCTTTTGCTAAAGACTGCCATTCTGGTTCGCAGGCAAAAATATTTATTTTTGCCTGTGACTTTATTGGTAATAATATTGCTATTATTACCAATAAGGAAGATAAAATTTTATTCATAATTTAATTTTAATATTTGTGAGCTGAGTGAGCACCAAAACTCATGATATATTGTAAAGTAACTTGGTTATCATGACTATTTTTGGATAATTCCTCATGGCTATATTGAAGACGAATACGGCTAAATTCACTATTTGTCCAATCAACCATTGTTGTATAGCTTTTAGGATCATGATTTTGTGAATCTAATGCACTATCAGACAAACCAGCCGGAGTATTAGCACTTAGCAATTCACTATATCTTAAACCAACTCGCCATTGTGGTTTAAACTTATATACAGTTTGTAAGTACCACCCAGAAGAATTATCATCAAAGTTAATTACTCCTGTTGCAGCTTTTGTATCTTCATAAGTGCCTTTTTCATCACGGTAAAAATATTCACCTTGAAGAGTTAACTCCTGATTTTTTGCATTTCCTGTTGGTGCAAAATTATATCTTAGATCAGCAATATAAAGATCAGTATCGCCTATAAAGGTAACATTGTTTCCATTGTCATCTTCATTGGTAACTCTACCAGTTTTTGCTTCTCCTGAAAGGGTAGAAACTCCCAAGCGCCAATTTTGCTTTTCTCCTATATCTGAGCCAACTCTAAAATAGGCAGAATAGTTACTAGTGCCATCTCCGCCACCAAAAGGATAATCGTCTCCCCTAAATGATCCACCACCAATTTCTGCATAAAAATCAGTTGGTAAAATATAGGATATTTGAGCACCATCATCATTAAACGATTTATTAATAAAAGCCCTATATGTTAAAGGCCTGTCAGCAAAATCATCGCTATGAGCATGATGTTCATTTAAATATCCTAATTTCCAAAATGATCTTCCTGCTTTAACACTTAACCCTGTAGGCAGGCCAAATCCTGGAGTGGTTTGGATAAAGGCTTCTTCTAATTCTACCTTGTCTGAGCCATCTTCATTGACAATAGCGGCAGTTAAACTACCAAAAAATTTATCATCAATATTAGAAGAAAAATTAAGTTCAGATTCTCCAATGGAAAATCCTTCTTTTCCTCTTTCTCCTTCTTCGCCAACTCCAAAGCCAGCGAATTCAGATTCATTTTTCGAGAAATTAGAATATTTACCATTTAAAATAATCCCAATTGACGGGTTTAATTTATTGCCATAAATATTACGAGTAGAATTGGCACTATTTAATGCTGTGCTATTTTTCTCTAATCTATTTTCTAGATTAGATATTCGTTTTTCGTAAGATTTTTTGATATTATAAAATTCATTTCTCAAAGATTTTATATCTGATCTAGTTGTAGCAATTGCAGAACCACTCCACAAAGAAGCTACTAGCACAATAGGTGCTATAATTTTTATTTTAGTCATTTTCCTAATAATTTTTAGTTTTAAATATAAATAAATATAAAATAAGTAGCCATATAACGCATTAAACAACGTTATAGGTGAAACTTAAAATTAGTTTGTTTAATTAGGAAAAGAAGGGAGGTGCTCTGGCTTCAAAGATTTGAGCTTTACCAGAAAAAGGCAAAGTTTTTTTGAGATTGGTAATTTTAAAGTTTAATAAATTTGGAGTTGTTAGCTTATTAGGGGTGTGACCCAATAATTTACTTTGATCTGCGCTTAGGCAAATATCACAATTTTTATTATCATGTTCATGCTTTTCAAAACTATAAGCACTAACATGCAAAAGCGAAAATGCCTGCATGCTAAGAAATATAGCAATAATTAATGATGACAATAAACTAAGCTTTTTATTCATTTTGTAATTAAGAAATTAGCTAATTGGTTCATGTTATTTATTAAAATTAATTTTTTCAATAAATTTTTATTTTCTAGAATAAAGAGATCAGGTTTGTTTTTCTAGGTGTTAACAATTTATAAAATTAATATCTGTTATGATGGACTACTAAATATTTTTTACTTTAAAAGGGAGAGAGACATTCATATTGTAGGTCTTTAACCCTTTTTTACAAAGTTACCTGTCATCCTGAAGGGTAGATATTCTTAGTCAGCTTGCTGACTTAGAATATCTTGACGAAGGATCTCACATCACAAGAGGAATGTTAATATTAAATTCAATACAACAATATCAACATTAAGAGTAATTACTACCAAATAAAATAAAGAGCTCAAATTCTTTATCTAAAACATTAGCAAAAACCAATAGCTGAAGCAGTATCAATAAAAAAGTTGCAAAACTTGAATAAATAAAGAAAATTATTTTTTTAAATAATCCAAAAATTAATGAAAACACAGCTACCAGCAAAATCCAAATCCCATCAAGAAATAATAGCTCAAATAATAGATATTATTAAAACAACTGGCAAAAATAAGATATCTCATATTATTCTTTTTGGCTCATTTGCACGCGGCAATTGGATAAACGAATTAAAAGAAGAATCAGACGGCAGATTATTAGACTACATTTCCGACTACGACATTCTCGTAATAACCAAACAACATAACGTTGGCACCGGAGCAAACGCCAGAAATTTAGAAAACAAAATTAATGAAAAAATAGACAAAAAACTCCCAGACATCGAACATCCAGCTTCAATAATTATTGAGCCTCTTACAAGAGTTAATAAAGAATTAAGAAAAGGACAATATTTCTTTTCAGATATTAAAAAAGAAGGGATTCTTCTTTATCAAAGTGATGATTCAAATGAATTAAAAGAAGCGAAGGAGTTGAAAGATGAGGAAAAGAAGAGGATAGCGACGGAGTATTATGATTATTGGATTGATAGAGCTGAAGGATTTTTAAAAGGGGTAAATTTTTATCTAAAAGAAAAAGATAACAGACTTGCCGCTTTTAATTTGCATCAAACTACCGAAAGTTTGTATCAATGTGCTCATCTAGTTTTTACAAATTACAGCCCAAGGCTTCATGATCTCGAAAAATTAAACAAGTCTCTAATCTATCACTCAAAACAATTCCTAAACACCTTCCCTCAAACAACGGCCGAAGAAAAAGAATGTTTCGATCTCTTAAAAAGAGCCTACGTCGAAGCCAGATACAACAAAAACTACTCCATAACCAAAGAACAATTAAAATACTTAATCAAAAAAGTTGAATGTTTAAAGAAAGTTGTTGAGAGTGTCTGTAAAGAGAAGATCGAAGGTTTTAAGGAGTCTTAGGGAAAGAGGCGTTCATATTACATGGGCTAGAGCCTTATAAATACTGCTTTTGTTAACCACCAAAATTAATTTCTGCCCCCATAAATGCCCCAAGATTATTTTCCTAATCAAGGCCTAGGTTAGGCACTTTTTGTAATGACTTCCTCTAAAGCTTTTGATACATGCCACATCAATACTGGAGGAACAGCATTTCCTATCGCTCTATACTGTCTGTTTTCTGAAACTGAACCTAATTTAAAAGATTTAGGAAATGACTGAATATTTGCAGCCTCTCTTGGAGTGAATCTCCTATACCTTCCATTAACCATTAGTACAGGATCTGTTCCGTTTAGACTCACTTTAGATAAATGAGAGCTAATTGTATTACAAGGCTCATCAATATTCTGAACCCTACCCTTGTTCATTTTTTTTCTTACCCTCAACATTCCATCAACAGCCCTCTGGCTAAAAAACCATTTATCATCCTGATCTGCCTGCAAATCAATAACTTGCCTTAATTTTATCTTGCTGCCATCTAGTGTTTGCGGTTTTGGAAATTCAAAATTAGAATAATCATCAATTTCCCTAAATCCAATAATAAAAACACGCTCTCTTTTTTGGGGCACCCCAAATTCAGACGCATTCAATAATTTGCTTTTAACATAATAACCAGCATTCTCGAACTCTTTTACAATCATTGGAAATGCCTTCCCTTTATTTGCCGAAAGTAACCCCTTAACATTTTCGCCAATAAAAAAACGTGGTTTTTTCTCCTTTAAAACGCTTACCATTTCAAAAAATAGCTTTCCTTTTTCATCTTCGTAACCCAGCCTTGGTGGATTTTGTGCACTAATTGAAAAGGACTGGCAAGGAAATCCCCCTAATAAAATATCATGATCAGGTATTTTACTTGTGGTAAGGTCTCTTACATCCTTTATTTCACATTGATGCAGAAAATTATCATTGTATAATTTTGTAGCGTATGGATCATTATCTACTGAGTAAACAACTTCGAAAGGCAATTCTTCAAAATGATTTCCAAGAAAATCAAATTTCCCTTGAATACCTAAGTCCATTCCTCCGCATCCACAAAATAATGAGGTTATTTTTAATTTCTTATTTCCAATAATTTTTCCCATTGTCCTGATATTTTAGAAAACTCAACAATTAAATTTTTATCAACTTTTAAACTACCACTTTTATAGTGTTTTACTGGATCTTGAATTACAAAAATATTTTTATAATTTTCATTTACCACCAAATAATAAATAAAGTAATTTTTTCCAAGTGTTTCAGCCGTATCCCACTCATTTGGAGTTAATTTAAAACGATTATTTGTAATAGCCTTCTTTGATTTTGTTGTTTTAACTTCAATATAACGCTTCTTTTTTTCTAATTCAACACTCTGAATATCATAACCAACTCCAAGTGGAGTGGATATTTTATTAATTAAATGTTGCCTACTTGATTTACCTTTTGTTCTTAGGTATTCATGCGCTAATACTAGACTTTCACCATAGTCTCCTATGATTTTAGTAGGCACTTTTCTATTATCACTCATTCGTGAATAATATTCTTGAACAAGGTTAGAAATATTTTCTTCTTCTGCTCTATTTAGCCTTGGAGCAAAAGCCTCAATATTATCAAACTTATTTACGAAATAGAACCAAGACTCTTCAATGTCAGATATTTCAGGATTTGTAAATTCTTCTTTTGTGTAAAATTCATCGTAACCTCTGAACCAAACCGAATTGTTTAAATGATAATCAATTGCTTCTTTATTATCTATATTTAGATAGTAATAGTAACTCGTGCCCTTGTGATTTAATAGATTTGCCAAAACCATGTAGTCCAAAATATCCCCAGCATATCTACATAGATCACCTTTAGATGGGTAGTTTGAAGTTTTGCCATTTTTTAATTGTGCATAGTGATGATCGTATTCTATTTTCTCGGATCTATGCTTGATTATCATTTCAGCAACATATTTAGGACTCTTTCCATCTCTTGTAACTCTTAAATCAAAATAAGCACATTGAGTTAGCTCTTCTGCTGTTACTCTAAAGGGTTTTCCAGTTATTTTTTCTCCCTCAATTAGAAGTTGTAAAATAAAGTTACAAGGCTTGAACTTTATGCCTGCTTTTATTTGTTTAGCAACATTATGAGATTTGATGTGTCCAGCTGGGTACTGGAATGAGTATAGAAAATAATTAAAGAATTCATCTAAATATTGATTCTCAGCTAAACGAATAGCCATTTGATTTGGCTGCAAATACCCATCTTTTTCTTTAATAAAAGAAAATAGTGCAGAAATCTCAGTTCTCCAGTTATCAATTGTTTTTTTGGTAGATGACAAATTCTTTTTAAAGCTAAATAATATTTTATTCAACTCAATGTTAAACTCTTTTTCTGGCAGAATGCTTATTTCTGAGATTGATGTTGCTACATAAAGCAAAACTTCTTCTACATCATTTTTAAAGCGTGGCCTTACATGATGTAAGCGAAAGAAATATTCGTCAGGAATCTTATATTTTCCTTTTTTGTTCATAAATATTTCTCCAATGATTTGGCCAATACTTCCGCTAATAAAGTTGGCACGGCATTTCCTACTTGCTTATATTGGCTCGTTTTACTTCCTAGGAAAATAAATGTATCTGGGAAAGACTGAATCCTTGCACTTTCTCTGACTGTTGGAACGCGGTTATATTCATAATGAAAATGATGTCTATGTCCTGTGTCAATTGTAAAGCTTGGTTTTTTACTATTTAACCTAGTCCACGCAATATTTACTTTTCTAGTTTTACGTAATCCCTTTGGTAAACTTTTGTAATTTTTTCCATCTGGAACCATGGCAATTATTTTAATGGTTTGATCTTTGTGGTTAGATACTTGATGATTATAAATTCCTATTGAGTTATTTCTTAGTAACTCCTGATATTTAGATTCTGGCTTTATAAAATATTTACCACCATCAATGATACTACCTTCAGGCAGATCTGATATGGCTTCTTTTGAGGTTATTGGATTTAACGTTGTAGGCTCTGGAAAAATAAATTCTTGTCCCCCCTTTAATCCAACAAAAAAAGCTCTCTTTCGATTTTGAGGAACTCCATAGTTTGATGACATTAAAACCTCGCATGATACTTTATATCCCAATTCCTCAAAATCTTTTATTATTGTTTTTTTGATTGAGCCACTGCCCATAGAAACTATATTTGGGACATTTTCCATTAAAAATGCTTTTGGCTTATAGTATTCAACAAAATCAATAAATGATTTATAAAGTTTATTTCTTTCATCATTAATAATTCTTTTTCCAGCAATTGAGAAACCTTGACATGGTGGGCCACCAATTATTAAATCGACATCCTTTACTTTGGTTTTCTTGCCAATATCCATTACTGTTTCATTTGATAAATCTGCCACAAGTCCAATTGAATCTTTGTGAGAGTTTCTAAAGGTTGCAATCGCATCTTTGCAATTGTCTATTCCTAAAATAATTTCATATCCAGCTTTAGTAAAGCCATGCGACAAACCACCACAACCACAAAATAAATCAATTACTGTTTTTTTAGCATTTTTCATATTGATATTACTCAGATTTATTATCACTAAACTCTTTCAATAGATCTATTCTATATTTAACCTTATCATTCTCAAATCTGATTCCATTTTCTTCAAAAGCTTCAACCACCTTTTCAAGCGTATCAACTTTTAAATTTCTGATTCCTCTTTCAAAATCTGCCAAAGTTGCCCTATTAATTCCTGCTTTTTTGCTTAAATCTTCCTGCTTCCAACTCAATAGATCTCTTGCTGCCTTGCATTGCTGATAAGAAATAATTATTTTGCTCATTTATTTTAAATTTTTTATTGACTAAAGCAATTTAGTGATGCTATATTACAACACTATGTTGTATTAATTATATTTAATGATGTCTTGTGAACAAGATATCTGCGCAATAAATGCTATTTTACTCATAAAACCAAATATAATTTTCCTTTATTACACTTAAATTGCAACAACTTGTAAGCTTTTTAATATTTAAAATTGTCATAATCATGAAAAATGCAGATCAAATCAAAAACCTTAAAGCCCTTGCTGGCTCAATAGCACATGAAACACGCAACCCCTTAGCTTCAATTCAACAAGGCTGTGATATTGTTAGAAATTGCCTTAATAAAGCTATGGAATATTTAGATTTAATTTCTACCTCCTCAAATCGTGGCTTGATGGTGTCGGATATGATTTTAGCTAATATTAGGGAGGAGAAAATTGATTCTAGTAAATTTGTTGATCTATCAATTGCTAAAATTGTTAAATCCGCTATTAGAGAATTTGCTTTTGAATCAGAAGAAGAAAGGCACCTAGTTAATGTTGATTTGGAGGGTGATTTTATTTTTAGAGGTGATGAAACTATGGCTATATTTGTTTTGATTAACCTTTTGAAGAACTCCATTTATTACAAGGCTAAATAAAGAGGCTAATAAAGGGGTTGTATGTTCAAATACAGCTAAATTCCTAATCTAAATTTGCTTAAA
>JAYORG010000008.1:0-70245 GCA_038123275.1 Rickettsiales bacterium
TAAAGTTTTTAGTTGATTTTTAACACAGTAGGTCAAGTTCTTGTTCCAAATACAAATTTTTCTTTAATAAATATATTTCTTCTTTATAAAAACCATCATTTATTTTACCTCTTAGTTTTGATATTTGATAACTTACTGATTTATAATTATTAAGTCCAAATATTTGTGCTATTTGTTCTAATTTGTAGTCTTTATGTCTTTGAATTAAATACATAGCAAAACTTCTAGGAACATTCTTTTTTCTTTGACCATTTTCCTTTTTTAATATTGTGTTCTTTGTCACATTAAAAACTTTTTCAACAGATTCAATAATTTTATCTACTGTAATTCTATTATTAATCTCTTTTTTTATTTTATTTCTGATGTCTTCTTTAGATTCAATTCTTTTTACCTCTTTATTCATCAATTTATTGCAAACATTTCTTTTAAAATTTATACCTCCTAAAATTGATTCTTTATTCTTTTTACTAAAGAAATCCTCTAACTCTTGATTATCTTCATTTTCTATAAATAGCTGATATCTTTTCAAAAGATCTTTATCATTTTTAAACATAGAAAATGTCAGTTCTTTATTGAGCCATTTTGGAGTATTTACTAGGTTAAGATAAGAGGGGTAGCTAGACCATTTGTAATTACTTAACCTATCTACCAATCTTCTTTCTTTATTTTTTGTTTGAATTGGGTTTTTATGAATATACTTACTTAACTCTAAAAGATAGTCATCTTCATCAACTAAAATTGCTTTATATCTTCCTCTAAATAGTGGACCATCTATTTTTTGTAGCTTGTTGTATCTTTGAGTATAAACACCATTAATATGCCTCATTACTCTTCCTAGATTAGCATTTGGAGTTTGTATCAGAAGATGGTAATGATTTGGCATTAAGCAGTAACAATGAATAATAATTCCAAACCTTTCACTAGACTCTTTTAAAATATTTAAAAAGAATTGGTAGTGAATATCTTTAAAGAAAATATTATTTCTAGCTCTACCCCTATTCATTACATGATAAAAGGCATTCTCATATTCTATTCTTGTAGGTCTTGGCATTTTGATTTGGGTTTGGTTGTTTTGGTGAAACAAATAACAAAATCATAGTAAATTAGCTTTATTTATATGTCATGTTTAATTTTGTATTTGGAACAAGAGACTTGACCCCTCAGGATGGCGGAGAAAGAGGGATTCGAACCCTCGATACGGTTAACCCGCATACTTCCTTAGCAGGGAAGCGCCTTCAGCCACTCGGCCATTTCTCCATACAATAAATAAAAACTACGGCAAATTATTACTTAAATATTAACTAAGTAACTCTGCGATCAATCATAGATTGATGCGCGTAAAAGCTAAAAACAGTTATTAACTGTTTTTTTAACGGTTTTACCTCAGTCATTTTTATTAAGAGCAACATACTTTAAAGCAAAGAATCAATTTTGCAATATCAATTGATAAATCAGTAATTTAGTATGAAGTTTTGTTGTAAAAAAATAATTGTGCTCAGTGAGCACAATTATTTTTTAAGTAAAAAATTTGGGTAGTAATTCCAATAATAATCAAAAAGAACTAAGAAGTTTCAAAATAAAATTTAGTCACTAAACTTCTCTAATAGTAAGCAATTTATTATTTCCTTAAAGTAGCTATGTCCAAGGTGAGTAAAGACATTAAGAAAAAAAGCAGCGTTGACGTAGTGCAAAAACGTCTAAAGAATATACGTATTATTTTGTCTAGAAGTAAATATAAAAATAAGGAAAAAGATGAAATGATATTAAAAATACTTAATTTTTGTAATGAAAGTAGATTAAAACAAATTATTAATTCAACTTATGACAATGCTCATGGCGATAGTATTTTTCAAGAGCTAATAATACAAAATTGCCAAGAATCAGTAAGTTATCTACTATCTAAAAATAATAAAAAGAATAAGATAATTAATTTTGAGGCATTAGATAAAAATGGTAATAACATTACTCATTTTGTTTTTGCTGCTGGTTGTAAAAGTGAGGGTGGTTTAAAATTTGCAATAAAAATATTAAAAGCCTGTCCTAAAAAATTATTAACCTGGAGAAATAGCTCTTATGTTCCCCATCTTGAGGATCAATCAATTACAGAGTTACCTTGTCACATACCAGCTGAAGAAAATAATCTTGCTTTATTTAAGTTGGCAATGAAAGCTACGCCTGAAAACTATCTAACCAAAGAAGAGTTGGATATTTTATTATTTGAGTCAACATACCAAGCTATTTTAGGGCAGGATATTAATAGCAAGAAACTACAAAATCTAAAAGAGCAAAGAGCTAAAATTTCTAAAATTTTACTTAATAAAGGCGCTAGTTTTGATGGTGCATTTCTTAAAGATTTAAAAGGTAAAAATGCATCATTAGTTGAAAGTAAAATTAAATTAATGTTAAAAGAAATCAGTCAATTTTGTGATAAAAATAGTAAAGTTAAAAAGGATATTATTTTTAATAAAGTTGATATTAAATCAAGTAAGCCTTTAATATTAGATGCAGAAAATGTTATTAATAATACGTTAGATAAAGAAAATATTCTTGATAACAATATTGCTGATAATAAAACTGATGAGATGTCAGTTAATAAAGTTCAAGACGAAATTTATGATGAAATAGCAAATGAATCTTCTAAAAGTTTATTTTCTAAAGTTGCTGCTATTTTTAAGAAAAAACAATAATTTTTATCATTAATTAATAATTAAAAATATTTATAAAATGAAACTTAGTATAAAAAAATTAATAATATTTCTAGTTTTAATAGCTTTATTTGTTGGTGCATATATGGCAGTGAAGTCAAATTTAAAAGATAAATATGTCACACACACTATTTCTCAAAACAGTAAAATTCCTGATTTTACATTATTAAATGTGAATTATAAGGAAGTTAATTTATACAATGAACTAAAAAAAGGACCAGTAGTTTTAAGTTTTTATCGTGGAGGTTGGTGTCCAATTTGCAATATCCAACTGCGCCATTACCAGCAAAATCTTGATAGAATAGAAGCTTTCGGGGCTCAATTAATTGCTGTTTCACCCGAGCTTCCAGTTAATGCGCAATTAACTACTCTAAGACATCATTTAAAATTTGAAGTATTACATGATAAAAACAATAATGTAGCTAGAAAGCTTGGTTTACTTTGGACTATGCCTGAAAGAAGTAGGGAAAATTTTGTTAGTTGGCTAAAAAAGACCACTGGAAAAACCCTAAAAGATTTTAACGGACAAAAAGATTTTAAATTACCAGTTCCAGCAACCTTAGTAATTGACCAAAATGGCATAGTAGATTATGCTTTTATAGACATAAATTATAGAAATAGGGCTGACTTAGAAGATATTTTAGAATCGTTGAAAAATATCACTGGTTATGGTCGCTAAAAAGTTGATTTAGATTAAATATATTGTCCGCAGGCATGTCCTGAAGACCAGGCCCATTGAAAATTATAACCACCTAAATGCCCAGTCACATCTAAAACCTCACCAATAAAATAAAGGTTAGAAACTTTTTTGCTGGCAAAAGTTTTAGAAGAAATTTCAGTTGTGTCAACCCCTCCCAATGTAACTTCAGCTTTAGAAAATCCTTCATTTCCATTAGGAACAATTTGCCAATTATTAATATTATTTCCAATTATTTTAAGTTTTTCATGGCTTAAGTCAGCCAAATTTCCTTTAATATTATTTTGAGTTAAAATAAATGAAGCTAGGCTTTTTGGCAAAATTTGCGCCAAAAGATTTTGAATTTCTTGTTTTGGTTTTTGAATTTTTTCATCTTTTAACCAATTAAAGACATTAGTTTTGGGTGCAAGATTAATAGTAATTTTATCCCCCTTTTTATGATAAGAAGAAATTTGCAATATTGCTGGTCCGCTCAAACCTCGATGGGTAAATAATATAGCTTCACTAAATCTTCTTTTTCCTAAAGACACATCTACAAGAAGCGAAATACCAGATAATATTTTAGTTTTTTGCAGGGTTTCATTATTAAAAGTAAATGGTACTAAGGCTGGTTTTGGTTCAATAATTTTTAGTCCAAATTGCTTAGCAATTTTATAACCAAAATCTGTTGCTCCCATCTTCGGAATTGATAATCCTCCAGTGGCAATTACTAATGAACTACATTTAAATAATCCCTTATTAGTAGTAATATTAAATTCATTGCCTGTTTTTCTTATGTCCTCTATTTTAGTTTCAAGAATAATTTCTACATTATTTTCCTGACATTCTTTAAGTAGCATATCAATTATCTTCTTTGAAGAAACATCACAAAATAATTGTCCTAAAGTTTTTTCATGAAAGTCAATTTTATGTTTTTTAACTAAGTCAATAAAGTGATGTTGAGTAAATCTTTTTAATGCCGAAATACAAAAAGAAGGGTTTTGTGATAAAAAATTGTCAGCACTAATATTTAAATTAGTAAAATTACAACGACCTCCCCCGGAGATACGAATTTTTTCCCCAACATTTTTTGAAGAATCAATCAATAAAACTTTTCTACCTCTTTTACCAGCTTCAATAGCACACATTAAGCCAGCTCCACCGGCTCCTATTATGATTGCATCAAAGTTTTTCATTGTAATAGCTTAAATTTCTTGATGACTACCATCGCAATAAGGGCGTTTTTTAGATTTTCCACAGCCGCAAGCATAAATAGTTGCGTCTTTTTCAAAGGTAACAATTTGTGGAGAAATATGAGTTGATTTATGAGATCCATCACAATAAGGGCCATTTTGTGATAACCCACACATACAAAATATTTTACGATCTTGAGATTTTACCTTAATGGGAAACGGTTTATTTTGCCAATTTGTCATATTGTATTTAGGTACTATTAAGATTATTAATAAATAGCCAACTTATTTTTTATTTCTAAAAGAGTAAAACGTTTTTCTTGTAATTTTTTAATTTTTTTAATTCTTTTTACCATATCATATGCATATATTTGATATCCAGCATTAGTAACTTGTGCAACTTCTAATAATCCGGCCTTGGTCCAGTAGCGAATAGTAGAATTTTGTTCTTGTACTATTTTTGCTAATTCACCAATTTTTAAAAATTTTTCTTTTTCTTCAATATTTTCATTATTTACAGCTTTTAAACAAATATCTAAAGAATAATTTACTCCATTTTCTATTAGTTCTAAATAAGGTGCATCATCATTTTTTGCCAATCTATTTATAAATTTTAAATGATCATTTTTATTAATTATTGCTGGTGGGTAGCCTTTCATTATTAATATCATATTTACTAATAATTTTGCGCTTTGATCATTACAGTCAATAAAAGGGTGAATTCTAATTAAACGGTGATAAGCCTCACTAGCTAGTTGAATTGGATTTAAATTTTCTTCATTTTCAATCCATAAGAAGAAGCCATTCATCAAATTAGAAATTTCATGCGGGTCTGGTAAATTAAGGTTTGTTCCACTAATTATTTTTGGTATATTTCTGTAAAAACCAGCATTATTTTCATCTAGATTATTTAAGAGAATTTTATGAATTGCTAGTATGTCAGCCCTATTAATTGTATTAACTTTACGATTTACCTGTTTTTTTATAAAATTAATAGCCTTAACATAATTAATAACTTCTAGGTGATCACTTAGAGATTTTCCACCAATAGCAAGATCTTTTTTAATTATTAATGCTATTTCTTCGCGCGATAAAGTGCCCTCATTAATAATATTATTGCTTTAAGTTAGTTCAACCTTAAACCAGCTATCAAGCTTATTAGAAAGCTCCTTGTCAAAGGGTCTGTATTGATTTAATTCTTGTCTTTTAAGTAAAAAATCATCATATTTCATGACTATAAACCATAAACTACAACTCTATACTTTACAAGTATAAATATTATCAAATTTCAACCTTGTGACGTGGGTGGGGTCAATGACTAAAAAGTCATGAACCTTTTGGTTCATAACTTTTTTGCTTTGACCCCTTATTGAAGGGCGAAGCCAGGTACCAACATTTGAGATGTTTAATCCTATATCTCCCCACAATTACAGACTTGCATAATATTAACACCGTCTTTGTCACATCTCGGCTTCGCCACACAGGCGAGGGGGTCAAAGCAAAATATCCACTAACTTTTAGTTAGTGGATATTTAGTCATTGACCCCATCCCGTCAGGGATGGGGAATAAGGGTTAATATTTGATAAAGTAAACTTTGACTTTTAACCATCTTCCTTTATAAACACGCTTTAACTTCTCAATTAAATAAGAATTTATATGTCCCTATCTCGCTTAAAATCAGAATGGTTTGGCAATATTCGTGGTGATTTATTGGCTGGAATGGTTGTGGCTCTAGCCTTAATTCCAGAAGCAATCGCCTTTTCTATTATTGCTGGCGTTGACCCTAAGGTTGGTTTATATGCTTCATTTTCTATTGCTGTTATAATTGCTATTGTAGGTGGAAGGCCAGGCATGATATCAGCAGCAACAGCTGCTATGGCGTTAGTTATGGTTACTTTAGTTAAAGAACATGGTCTAGAATATTTAATGGCAGCAACAATATTAACAGGAATAATACAAATTATAGCCGGTTTTCTTAAGCTTGGATCTTTAATGCGTTTTGTATCAAAATCGGTAATGACGGGTTTTGTTAATTCTTTGGCAATTCTTATTTTTATGGCTCAATTACCAGAATTTAGCGGTGCAGGATGGCAGGTATATGCTATGGTTATTACTGGTCTTGCTATTATTTATCTATTTCCATATGTTACTAAGGTAATTCCATCACCTTTAGTGGCAATTATATCTTTAACAATATTTGCTATTTTTACGGGTTTAGATATCAGAACTGTCGGCGATTTAGGTGAGCTTCCTGATACTTTACCAGTATTTTTAATTCCAGATATTCCCTTTAATTTTGAAACATTAAAAATTATCTTCCCTTACTCAGCTGCTTTAGCTTCGGTTGGTTTATTAGAGTCCTTAATGACAGCAGTTATTATAGACGACCTAACCGACGCACCAAGTAAAAAAAATCAGGAATGTAAAGGGCAAGGTATTGCTAATGTTATAACTGGTTTTTTTGGTGGTATGGCTGGGTGTGCTATGATTGGTCAATCAGTCATTAATGTTAAATCAGGTGGTCGTGGTCGGCTTTCAACTTTTTTTGCGGGTAGTTTCTTATTATTCCTAATTTTAGTTTTAAGTGACTGGGTTAGCCAAATTCCAATGGCAGCTTTAGTTGCTGTTATGATAATGGTATCAATAGGAACTTTTAACTGGTCTAGTATAAAAAATTTAAAAACTCATCCAAGAGCATCAAGTATTGTTATGATTACAACTGTTGTTGTAGTGCTACATACTCATGATTTAGCTCAAGGTGTATTTGCTGGAGTTTTAATGAGTGCGTTATTTTTTGCTAAAAAAGTGTCACGATTATTAACAGTTAAATCAACAATTCTTAAAGGTAATGAACATCGTAAATATAAAGTATATGGGCAAGTTTTCTTTGCTTCTGCCGATAAATTTATAGATTCATTTGACTTTAAAGAAGTAATACAAGAAGCCACAATTGATTTAAAAGAGGCTCATTTCTGGGATCTATCAGCAGTTGGTGCGCTAGATAAGGTAGTATTAAAGTTTCGTCGTGAAGGCACCAAAGTAGAAATTATTGGTCTTAATGAAGCAAGTGCAACAATAGTGGACAAGCTTGGTGTTTATGATAAGTTAGACGATGTAGAGATAATTCCAAAACATTAGTTAACCCCAGTTATGCTTTTTTAACATCCTTAGATTTTTGTTAATTTTTGCTAAAAATTATCTCAAAATTAAGAATATTAAAAAAGCGTAACTGGGGTTAGTTAATTTTTGTAAAAAATTGCTTTTTTAATGTATAGTATTGTTGCTCTTAAGTAATTAATTATTTATTATCCAATATACTTATATTTTTATAACAAAAAAATAGATAAATCATGGGTAAAATAATTGCATGCGTCGACGGATCTCACCACGCTTATAGCGTATGTGAATTAAGCTCTTGGGTAAATAAAAATACAAATCTTGATATTTCCTTATTACATGTTGCAATTCCACATTGTGACGTTGCATCAAAAACTAATCTTAGTGGTTCAATTGGTCTTGATACTCAAAGTGATCTACTTCAAGAGTTAAGCAATGATGATGAAGCTCATGGCAAAATGGAGCAGCAAAAAGGGCAATCAATATTAAAACATGCTATCAAAGAACTTGCAGCTAACAACATAAAAAATGTTGAATCATTACATCGTCGCGGTTCTGTGGTTGAGACAATTCTAGAGCTAGAATCTCAAGCAGATTTAATTGTTATGGGTAGAAATGGCGAAGACACAGATAATTCATCTAGCAAAATTGGTTTAAATTTAGAGAAAGTAGCACGTCACGTTACTAAACCATTATTGGTTACCTCTATAAATTCTAAACCTATTAAAAATTTTGTAATTGCATATGATAGCAGTCAAAACTCTTCTAAAATAATAGAATATGTTGCTAATAATAAATTACTTAAAAATCTTAAATGCCATTTATTAACAATATCAGATGCTAATGAAAAGGTAGAGAAATCTCTACAAGAGGCGCAAAAGAAATTAGCCAAAGCAGGTTTTAAAGTTTCAGCCTCGCTAAAACAAGGCAAGTCAGTACATGAAGCAGTATCAAATTATATTAATGACAATGAAATAGACCTTCTTGTTATTGGTGCCTATTGTCATTCAAAAATACGTAGTCTAATTTTAGGAAGCACAACAACTGCATTAATTAATAAAGCCAATATTCCTACTTTACTATTTCGTTAATAATAAATTTTAAAAAATCATGAAAAAAGCAATATATATTATATTATTTACAGTCTTATTTATCCCAACATTTAGTTTTGCTGAAACTGACGAATTAAAATCAAGAGAAAAACAAGAAATAGAGGCTATAAAAAATAAATATAAAAAATAAAGAGCAGTCAAAAAAGAGCAGCGCCAACAAGAAAAAGCCCAAAGAAAAGATCAAAGAGAATCTTTGCGCAATGAGTTTAAAGCCAGAAAAGAAGCACTGCGTAAAAAATGCAAACAAGAAATGGAAGCTTTACACGCTGAATTTGAAGCAAAAAGATCATCACTTAAAGGTAAATATCACCAGGAGTAGATAATTTTAGGAGTTACGCAAGGGCAGTTGATTACCACTAAATGTATTTTACCTTTTGCATAAGTCTTAAATTTAAGTAGCTTTATTGGAGTTTTAATAGATTAATAATTATTAAGAGATAATTAATTTTAGATGCGATTTACAATTATTTTTGCAATCTGAACTACCAAAGCCATCAATCAAAATTTTACCATTGGTTTTTTGGTTTAATTCACATTCTCCAAGGTTAGATAATTTTACATCAAAAATTTTGGCATATTGGCTATTTAATAAATAATCAATATGCCAAAATAATCTTTTATTTTTTGCTTTATGACGTTTAATTCTGGATTCAATATTTTTTTTTGGCAGATCCAGTATATATATAATTGCCTTTATAAAAGGTATATGTGCCTAATTTTCCCACTTCAATTTTCATATCTTTGCTCAAATTAATATATAATTGATAGGTTTTTAGCTCCATTTGACGCTTGCTTTTTAAATTATTCTTAATTAGTTTTATGACCAGTTTTTTGGTGTCCTTTTAAGATAGTTTTTCTTCTTAAGAATTCACCTCTTTTTAACCTTCAAATTAAAATAAAATGGAATTAATCGCTTTAAAATATATTGGTGTTGGCTTACTAGGTGTTGGTATGGCTGGTGCTGCAGTTGCTATTGGAAATATCTTCGGTTCATTTTTTAATGCTATCGCTAGAAACCCATCTGCTAGTGAAAAAATTGAAAAATACATCTATATCGCTGTTGGTTTAGCAGAAGCTATGGGTATTTTCGCTGTGTTATTAGCCTTTTTGATATTATTTGGTTAGGTAAATGCCACAATTTGATTTTACAACATTCACAGAGCAGATATTTTGGCTCTTAATTTGTTTTGGTATCCTTTATTTTGCGGTTAGTAGAATAATAATTCCAAGAATAGCAGCTATTCTTGAGGTTAGGGAAAACAAAATAAGTTCAGACCAAGGTTCTGCTTCTGTGCTTCAAGAAAAGATAGCAAAGGTTGAAGAAGATTCTAAAAAATTAAGAGAAAAATCTAGTAAAAACTATTTCAAATCAATTGAAAATACTTTAGAAAAATGCACCTTAGATAGAGAAAAGGCTTTTAATAAAGTTGCCGTCGAAATTGAAGAAATGACATCTAAATCAGAAAAAAAGATATCAGATACTATCAAAAAATCAAAATCAGACTATTCAAAAGTAGCCACTACTTTGGCTGATACAATAGTTAAAAAAATATTTAGTAAAGATTTAAAATTTAATAAGGAAATTAAAGTTCCTGTTAGTGAAAAATAATTATTCAAGTTATGTTACATGATCCAAAATTTTGGTTAGCAGTATCATTTGGTGTATTTGTACTTTTAATGTTTAAATATGCTTGGCCTTTTATTGCCAAAATGATTGATAATAAAGCTAGTCAAATCGCCAATGATCTAAATGAGGCTGAAGCAATGAGAAAAAAAGCTGAAAAGCTATTAAAAGAGGCAGAAAAATATCATGATGAAAGCATTAAATATGCTGATCAATTAATTAAAGATGCTAAGGATGAGTCAGATAAGATAGTTAAGGACTATAAAAAAGCAGTTAAAAGTGACATTGATAAGAAGATCGCTGCAGCTGATGAAAGAATAAAATCTCAAGAAGATAGAGTCGTTAGAGAAATTAAGGAGAAAATTATTGAATCAGCAATTGGCGCAATAGAAAATAATATCAATAATATTGCTGATGATAAATCACTTAATGTTGTTGCTAAAAACTCAATTAGTCAAATTGGTAGTAAATTAGTTAACTAAATTATCTAACATGAAATTTACCTTATCTTGGCTTAAAGAATATCTAGACACCAATGCAGACGCAGATATCATTTGTCAAAAATTAACCGATATAGGTCTTGAAGTTGAAGAGGTTGTTAATGAAGCACAATCCTTAGAAATATTCAGCGTTGCTAAAATCATTAAAGCATCCCCACATGAAGATTCTGATAATCTACAAATTTGTGAAGTTGATGTTGGTCTTAAAGAAAATCTACAAATAATTTGTGGTGCTAAAAATGCTAGAACTAATCTAAAAGTCATTTATGCCCCAATTGGATCTATCATTCCAACTAATAAAATGAAAATCAAAAAGTCTAAGATTAGAGGCGTGCAAAGTTATGGTATGCTTTGCTCTGCAGCAGAGCTTGGCCTTGGAGAAGATAGTGAAGGTATTGTAGAAATTGATAATAAGTTTGATATTGGCACTAAAATTACCCAAATTTATGATTGTGGTGATGTTGTAATTGATGTTAACATCACCCCTAATCGTGGTGATTGCCTAGGAGTTTATGGCATTGCAAGAGACTTATCTAGTGCTGGTTTGGGCACATTAAAAGAGCCAAAAATAAATGACATTTCTGGTAACTTTACTTCTAAAATTAAGGTTAATATAGATAAAGATGCTCAAAAATATTGCCCGTATTTTAGTGGCTATTACATTAAAAATATTACCAATAAAGAATCTCCAAAATGGTTAAAAGATAGATTAGAGGCAATAGGTGTTAACCCTATAAGTAGTGTTGTTGACATAACCAATTATGTTATGTACTCCTTAAACCAGCCAACTCATTCTTATGGGGCTGATAAAATAAAAGGTAACTTAACAGCTAGAATTGCTAAAAAAGGTGAGCAATTTACTTCTTTAAAAGATATTCAATATAATTTACAAGGTAGTGAATTATTAATATGTGACGATGAAAAAATTGCTGGCTTAGCAGGGATAGTTGGTGGAGATGCTACGACTACTTTGCCAGATACTAAGGATATTTTCTTAGAAGCAGCTTTTTTTGAAAGTACAAATATTGCTAGAAGTGGTAGAAAATTAAAAATTTTATCTGATGCTCGCTATCGTTTTGAAAGAACTATAGATCTTAAAGGAGTTAAAAGAGGTTTGGATATGGCAGCAAACCTAATTTTAGAAATTTGTGGTGGTCAAATTAGCAATATTGTTGAAGCTGGAAGTAGAGATTTATCAGAAGATACAATTGATTTTGATTTAGATAAAATCAAACAAGTTTTAAATGTACAAATTAAACCAGAAACAGTAGTAACAATTTTAACAAATCTTGGTTTTAATCCTAAAGATTTAGGAAATAATAAATTACAAGTTACTGTTCCATCTTTTCGATCTGATATTAAAATACAGGAAGACCTAATAGAAGAAGTTATAAGAATTTATAGCTATAATAATATTAAGTCACAGCCTTTAGATAATATTAAATATCAACCAATTCAGCATAAATTTAATTTTAATGATTTGCGTTCAAAATTATGTAATTCTGGTCTTGATGAAATTATTAGTTGGTCATTTATTGATTCTAACATTGCTAGTCATTTTACACAGATACAAGAAAAGCTAGTTATTTCTAATGCTATCAGCGAAGAGATGAATTATATGAGACCTTCTTTAATTCCAGGTCTTATTAGTGCTTTGAAAAAGAATCAATCAAGAGGTTTTTCCAGCTTATCATTATTTGAAATTGGTAAAATATTCTTAAACAGTGATCTTGATGGCCAGATTGAATCAGTCAGTGCTTTAAGAGTTGGTAAAAATAAGAATAAGAACCACTACAAGGATGATAGAATTTTTGATGTAATGGACATTAAAAAAGATCTATTTATTGCCTTAGAGGCCTTAGGAGTTAATCCTAAGTCTGTACAAATTGTAGTAAATGATGTTGAATTACCTTCTTTTTATCACCCTTATAAATCAGCCTTAATAAAGATGGGTAAAAATATTATTGGTTATTTTGGAGAGCTTCATCCAATAATGAATAAGAGATTAGGTATAAAAGGAAAAATTAATATTTTTGAGTTATTTACTAATAAATTACCAATTAAGAAAGTTAAATCTTCAAAAAAAGCTTTTGTAAAATCTGATTTTCAAGTAGTAAATCGTGATTTTGCTTTTATTTTAGATAAAGAAACTCAAATTGGTGACTTAATCAAATTGGTTAAAAATATAAATCAAGATTTAATAAATGAAGTAAGTATTTTTGATGTTTATGAAGGAGATAATATTGAGAATAATAAAAAATCTATTGCCTTTAATATACAAATTGTTCCTAAGTTACAAACATTAACTTCTGGAGAAATTGAAGAAATTAGCAATAATGTAATTGATGTTGTTACAAATAAATTAAAAGGAATATTACGAGATGGTTAAAATTATTCAATATTTACGCAAATTTTTAGCAGCAATAGTTACAATAATACCATCGGTTAAAATTAATCCTGTTAATTATCCATTTTCTAAAGAGTTTAAGGCTCTAAATCAGGATTTTATTTCCATTGGAAATGACATTAAACACTCAATTAATAAAAATAATGAACAACAAAAGAAATAATAGATCAAAACATCAAAATCCTTACAATATTTTACCTCCATCTAAAATATTAGATGAATATGAGGATATTGCTCCAGGTAGTGTTGATAAACTATTAGAAATGGCAGCACAAGAACAAGAACATCGTCATGTTTGGCAAGAAGAGCACCTTAAAGTTCATAGTAGAATTTATAAATGGGGTCAAATCTTTGCCTTTGCTTATAATATATTATTACTATTATTAATTGGAGTCTTAATTAAAGATGGTAATAGTGAATTAGCAGTTAAGTTATTTACTATTAATGCAGCTTTAATGACATTTGCTCTTTTATTAACATTTGTTGAAAGAAGAATTATGAATAGAAGAGCACCTAGAAGATTTAATAAAAATCAAGGACAAAAACATTCGGGCAATAGTAATCACAGCAATAAAAGAAAGCACTAAGCATTGTTAGCCAATTAATAACTCTACTAATAATTTGGCAGAGTTATTGGCTGGCTCTTACTTGTGCGACATACTAAAATTCTTTAGTTAGAAATTTAATAACAATATCAAGCTTGTTTGAGATTTCCTTTAGGGTTGATCTTTTATTCTCATCAACATCGTCTTTATGAAATTGGGCATATTCTAAAGATTGGGCTAAAGAAAAGGCTCCTATACTAGCAGCAGAACCTTTAAAAGAATGAGATGATAAATACCAGTCATTATTATTAGGATCACCTATGGAAGCTTCCATTTTTTTAAGGTCATTATTTGAGCTTTCAATAAAGATTTTTAATAAATCTCTTTCAAACTCAATGTCATTATCGGTGATATTTCTTAAAAATTTTAAATCTACTGGTGTTGTTAAATTCTTGTCTACTTTAATCATAAAAAAACTAAGTTGCTAGTTAGTAAAAATATTGGTTAAACTTTGGTTAGAATGTGGTTAACTGTCAATCTAATTACATCTATGTATCATTTTTGCAAAAATAATGTATGATTTTAGACTAATAGATGAGTTCTTAAACGTTATTTAGAATAGTAATTTACTATTTTTTGGAAATGTTAAAGAATAAATAAAATTATTTTTTGGGTAGCTCTTAGTTTGATATTGTGTAAAGTTTTTATAAGTGGAGGTAAATTCTTTATTTTGATAATTTTCTATTGATGCAATTTCTATAACTGATAGCGGTAAGGTAAAGCCAGTTTTTAGTATTTTTGCTAAGCTTTCTTTAGCACTCCAGCTTATAAAGTTAAAAATTTCCTGTGATGTTTTAGTATTGGACAATAATCCAAGCTCATATTTTGTTAGTTGTTCCTCAATATTTTGGTTTTTAGACTTATCAATTATTTCAACATCAATAGCAGTTGGATGGTTTTCTTCAAAAACTATAGCACTTGCTATATTATTACTGTGAGCAATGGATGTTTGAATATTTTTTAGACTTTTATGACTAATAATAGGTTGTCCAAAAACACCATTTGATATATTAATGTCAGATAATTTAGAGATATTATAAAGTTTAGATAATGCTTTTTTAGCTGCGTATCTGCCAAATAAAAAGCTACTTTTTCTTGTCAAAGAATCAAAATTATTATATTTTTTATATTCTTCATTTGAGAAGATATATCCTAATTCGTCAGCTGCAATGTCATTATAATTGCTACAAATAAATAAATTAGCATTATACTTCTTATTATCATCTCTTAAGAATTGAATATTTTTTTCTTCTTCATGCATATTGAACCTTTTTTATCTTAGGCAACCTACCATTTTTTTGCTACTTTTGATCTTATTTTCTATTTCATATAAACTACTACTTATAAGTCCTATGCCAACAGCAATAAAGGCTAATATACCACTAATTAAAAACATAAGTGCTATTGGTTGGGCATTTTTTGTAGAAATAATTTGGGTAATTATACTGTTATGCAATAAGCCATTTAATTTAAATAAAGGTGCAAATATATTATCTACTACTGGTCCTGCAATTAAATATGCTACTGGTATTCCACTCATTGCAACTAGCCTTCTTAAGCCTAGTACTTTACCTTGCATTTGACCAGGGATATTTTCTTGCCATAATACTATATTACAAGTTACAGATAATGATATTAGCATATTAGCAATAAATCCCAATATAGCAACTGACATTACGGTAGGCATTACCACACTAAATACTATAATTCCGGCTGATGCAAATAGTCCAAATCCTAAAACTCCTGTTATTTTCTTTTTTGGACCAGCCCAAATAATCATAATAACATTTCCAATTAACATTCCAGATTCAACAATAGAAAATACATTTCCAGCAGTAATAACATTGCTAAAGCTTAAAACATAAGGAATAAACAAAGCGCCACATACTCCCATTTGAAAATCCATTAAAAAGCTTAAAACTAATAATTTAGTAAAGCCGGCTCTGTTTTTAATGTAAGACCATGCTGATTTTACCTCTTTTAACGTTTCGCTAACACAGATAGATCTTGCTTCATTACATTTGGTAAATTTCTTAGGAAAATGAACAAGTGAAATAAATATAGCAGTAATAATATAAAAAATTACGGCTATACAAAAAATAGTTTTTAGATCAATAATATCAAAAAGCATAGCAGAAAATACTGGTGATCCAATAAAAACAATAGCATAAACAGCCTGTATTAATGCTTGTGCTCGAGATAAATTCTTTTTTGATACTAATAATGTTGATGAGACTTGTAATATTTGTAGACTTAAGCCACTAAATAATGAAGAAATAGCAGCAATAATAATAACAATTTGCCATATTTTAATATATCCAAGAAGAAAAACTAGTGCTAATAATGTAACACATACCATTTCTCCTATTAAGCTAATAATAATTAGTTTTTTCTTATTTTGACTATCTATCCATACTCCAAAAAATGGAGCTACTAGTAAGCTTGGCAATAATGTAGCAGCACCTATCCAAGTATATAGAGTAGTTGAATCAAACTCTTTATAAATCCACAGGCCCAAGGTAAAGCTAATTACATCTGATGCTAGGACAGAAAAGAATAATATTGTTGTTAATAATACAAATTTATTTTTGAACATTAAATTCTATAATTTGCTAGTTTTTTAATAGTCCATTAATACGTTGAGTTAAGTCACAGCATTCATTATTATTGATATTTAACCTTGGAAAAAGCCTAGTATCAAAAAATGTAAAAATACCTCCTATTATCAACCATTTCTTTACTAATTTTAATAACCATATGGTTTTTAATAATTCAGACATAACTCCTAATTTAGTCCACCAAGGTTCTTTTAGTATAATACTAAAAAACAAACCATCTTGTTGAATTGATGCAGATTTTTTTACGTTATTTTTTATTTTATCTTCTAATTGTTTTGATCTATTAATTACATTTTGTGCAATTGCTTCTTCCTCTATACGATTTAGGCAATGATAAGCAATATGAGCACCAATTTGGTTGACATATCTATTTTTTAGATATGAAACCATATTTTTATTATTCTTTCTGGCATTTATTTCTATTTTATCTTTTATCAAAGCTCCACCAACTGGAAAAGTCATATATGATAGCCCTTTAGAAAGGGTTGTAACATCTGGTTGTAAATCTGTTGCTTGTATACTCATAAATGGTCCTGTTCTACACATTCCGCATAATATTTCGTCAACTCCCACATAATAACCATATTTTTGGCGGTTTTCTTTAATAATATTAATTATATCTAATGGTATTTTCTTTGCGTCAAGTCCTCTAATATATTCAAACCAAATTAAGCCAATATTGTTATTATTTAGTATCATTTTGATCTCTTTTGAGGCATTTTTGGAAAATGGATCAATAGTTACAATGTTGTTGTAAAGTGGATGAAAATATTTATCAGAATCTATTTTACTGCCAATTAATGGTAATAATAATTTGCCGGCATAATTATTTTTAAATACTAATACTTTTTGTTTTTGACTTGATTGAGCCATTAATGCCATTGTAATTGCACTTTCAACAGCACTTGCTCCGCTAACTGACGGAAAAAAGTGATCATAGCCAGTTAAGTCTTTAAGTTTGAGAGTTAATTTTTTGACATAATCAGTTTTAACATCATGTTTATTAATAACTTTTTCGTTAAGATCCTCAGGGTTATGACCAAAAATTGATAGGCCTCCTCCTCCAACACAGTCAAATACTTCATATTTTTTATTATCTTTTTGCACAGTAAAATAACTGCCTTGTGCCTTTATAACATCAAAATCATAGCCAGTCATTTTATATAATTTAATTAATTTTGGATTAACATAATTTGCAAAATACTCTTTACGAACTTTATATGATTGCCCAATTTTTTTGATATTTTCTTTATATTGACCAGCTGTGTTATGGCTATTTAAAACATGTTCTAGTAATTTTCTAAGTGATAAGATATTGCCACTATAAGTTGATGAATGCATTAGACAATTAATTATGCTATTCCATGGTTTATGTAGTTTATTTGTCATTGAGAATGCACCAAAAGGTATTTCTCTATTAGTTAATTCCTCTCCCCAGATAATAACATCTATTTTGTTTGATTTTACTTTTATTTTACCAAGATCACTAACAGGTATAATTGATAAATCTAAACCTATTATAGTATTTTTATTTTTGTTTTGTGTTAAATATAAATTAATTTCTTCTAGATTATGTGTTGTGGTTACAATAAATATAATTGCTAATATATTTTCTTCTTGGCTATATTTTTGAATATGTTGCAAGTTATCAATAAATTTAACACCAGGATATAGCCTACCATTTTCATGGTTAAGATTATTATTAAGTTGTTGGTACATATTTTTATTAGGGCTGTATATAACAATTTTTCCTTGGTGTTTTTTATATTCTTTATAACCAAAATGACGCATTATTTTTATTGCTCCTTGTAAGGCTTCATCTGAGGAGTTGCAAAAAAAGTTTTTAGTAGTTTTCTCTTTTTTATTTCTTATTTTATTGCTAATTTCATGCAGTAAATACCCTACTTGCGCTGCTTCTTTAGAAACATATTTTGTTGGCAAAACAAAGGTTGGCTCTTTGTTTTGGTTCATTGTTTTGATCAGATTACATGTGTCTTTCGACGCATTTTTAAAAATGCTATTATTCATTTATCCCTCAATACATTGTTTAACATATGAGCCTAATTGCTTGTCATTAAATTCAAAAATTCTGTTTTTAGCAGGAATTAGATTCATAGTATTTTTATTACAAATATCATCTTGGTTTTTAAAACTTTTTAAAGCTGGTTTAATTAAATTTAAGTATGGGTAGAATGGTAAATTTTTACCATTTAATTTACCTTTCTTTAATAACTCTATCCATTCTTCTAAATCAATTTTACTAAGTGTTGTTGAATTTTTAGAAACCTCTAAAGGCTTATTAATACTAATGGTTTTATTATTGTTTAAATGAAAAACATTATTATTAAGATCAGATTTCATCATTAAAAAAGATATTATTTCTACAATTTGATCAATAGGCCTTATGTCTTCTTGCCATGATTCAAATTCTTTGGGATATTTTTTTAACATTAAGCATGTTTTCCAATATCTATAAGATAAGTCATTCATAGGGCCAATATTTGATGTAACATTGCCACCAGCTCTGGATATTCGATGTATTTGATAATCTATATTAGCATTTTTTATCATCATTTCACTAACCCATTTACCTCCAACATAGCCATCTGTTTCTTTAAATTTGAATGATTCTATATTAGTATTTTCACCATTTTTATACTGATTTGGGTCATTAATAACTGATGTTGTAGAAATAAAAATTAGCTTCTTTCTTAGATGTGTTTTTGCCATTTTAATAAGCTCATATGTTGATGAAACATTGGCCTTTTTAAGTTGTTTGTAGCTATATAAATGATTTACAAATGCACCACTATGAATAATTATGTCGACATTATTTACAAGTATTTGATATTCTTGTGAATCTATTCCTAGTTTTTCTTTTTCTAAATTTCCTTTTATAACTTTAATTCTATCCCAGTTGGATTTTGTAAGTTTAATTTGATATTTTTTAAAAGATTCCTCAATTTTATTTTTGCATTGTATTTTAGAATTTCCTCTAACTAGGCAATATAAATCAGCAGTAGTTTTAGATAAAAGATTTTGCAATAAATATGTACCAACAAAGCCGGTAGAACCAGTTATTAGAATATTTCTTGGGTTTTTATAATTGCCCTTTTTATGACACTGATCTGGAATTTCTTCTGCTAATTTTAATTCATTTTTTAGGGTAATTTCTTTATTTATACTCTCTGTTTTGTTAGATTTTATGCATTTTGCTAATTTATCAATATTGGGGTTTAAAAATAAAGTTGCGATTTCAATTTTTTGTTTTTTAAATTCATTATTCACTTTTGCAACAAGATTTGTAACCAATAAAGAATTTCCTCCTATTTCAAAAAAGTTATCACAAACACCAACTTTATTTACACCAAGAACTTCCTTAAAAATAATAGCTAGTTTTTTCTCAACTTCATTTCTAGGAGCCACATATTCATCTGTTGATCTAATATCTAGATCTAAGTTAGCTAAAGCCTTTTTATCTATTTTACCATTTGAGGTTAGTGGCAGAGAATCTTTAGTGATAAATGTTGAAGGCACCATGTAATTTGGCAACTTCTTTTCTAAAGTTGTTTTAATTTCATTAATATTTACTTGGTTATTTTTGGTAGCAATATATGCTACTAACATTTTATTATTATTGTACCATTTAACCAAAACAACAGCTTCTCTGATGCCATCTATTTTAAGCAATTCTTGTTCAATTTCTCCAAGTTCTATTCTAAATCCTCTAATTTTAACCTGACTATCTATTCTCCCTATATATTCAATATTACCATCTTCAAGATATCTTGCTAGATCACCAGTTTTATACATTCTTGATTTAGGGTCATCGCTAAATATATTTTTAATGAATTTTTCTTTAGTTAGATCTTCTCTATTTAAATAACCACGAGCCACACCATCACCTGCTATGTGTAACTCTCCAACAACTCCTTTTGGAACTGGGTTTAGGTGTTTGTCTAGTATATAGAGCTGAGTATTGGAGATGGGTTTGCCAATAGGGATATTCGTCTTAAATATTTTATTTTTTGGGCAAGAAAATCCACATCCATATATTGAAGTTTCTGTAGGTCCATATATATTTTCTATCTGCTGATCCGCTAATAATCCTTGTGTTTTTCTTAATAATTCAGGGATAAATACTTCTCCTGCTACCATAATATATTTCAACGATGGTGCCATTTTGCCATTATTAGTATTTAATTCATTAACTAGACTATTTAATAATGGAGGCACAAAATTAACATGCGTAACATTATTTTTTGTTATTGTCTCTATAATTTTGCTAGGTATTTTATTATATTTAGGTGATAGTATTACAAGTCTACCTTTTCCAATAAACCATCCAAATAGTTCAGATAGTGATACATCAAAAACATAGTTAGTTTTTAATAGATAGCTGTTGCCTGGTTGAACAGGGTATTTATTTTCTAAATAAAAGAGGGTATTAATAATTTGGTTATGCTCCACCATTACTCCCTTAGGCTTACCTGTACTTCCAGAAGTGTAAATAATATAGGCTAAGTTATTTGATTTTACTTCTTTTTTTAGTTTTTTATTATCTGCTACATTTTTTATTTTTTCAAAATCATCTATGTTTATAATTTGCGTTGGTTTTTTCTTTGTTATTTCATTGATTTGTTTTTTTAGTTTATTTTGAGTAAGGATAATATTAAGATTACCATCATCAATCATATATTTTAACCTATCATTAGGATATTCTGGATCAAGAGGTACATAAGCTCCACCAGCTTTTAATATACCCATTATGCCAATAATCATTTCTAAAGATCTTTCAGTGCATATTCCAACTAAGCTATCTGGTTTAACACCAAGGTTTTGTAAATATATTGCTAGCACATTACTTTTTTGATTTAATTCTTTGTAGGTTAATTTTTGATCTTCAAAAATTACTGCTATGATATTAGGAGTTTTTTTAACTTGCTCTTCAAATAATTCATGTAAGCATTTATCTTTTGGGTAAAATGCTTTGGTATTGTTATATTCTACTAATAGTTGGGTGGCTTCTTTTTTCTCTAATAATGATATATCTTTTATTTTTTGCGATGTATTAGATATTATTTGATCTAAAATTAATTTGTAATGATTACTTAATTTTTTAACAAATATTTCATCATAGTAATGTTTATCATATGTTATTTTTATTTCTAATTCTTCACCTGGAATACAAGTAAGTGATAATGGATAGTGCGGCGTTTCATGACTTTCAAATCCATCTACTTTTAATATTGCATCTTTTTGATTTGCAATTTCTTTCATTGGATAATTTTCTAATACAAATATGGTTTGAAATAGCTCATTATTATTTTTGATTTTCAACCATTTTTGAATATCTGTTAATGAGCTATATTCATATTCTCTAACCGTTACTGATGATTTGTTCATCTCCTTTAGTAAGAATTCTATAGTATTTTCTCCTTTAGCATTAACTCTTATAGGTAAAGTATTTATGCATAAGCCTACTAACTCCTCTATTTGTGATAAATTTCCTGATCTTCCAGATGACACATTTCCAAATACTACATCTTCTTTGGAATTATACTTAGATAGTAATATAGCCCAAGATACTTGTAATATATCACCTAAAGTTATGCGTTTTTTTCTTAGAAAAAGATTTATGTTAGATGTTATCTTATAATTTAGTTTATGGCTATATTCTCCAAATTTATTCTTAGGTTTTATAAGTTTCTTTGAGTTAAGATTTATAGGCAAATCACATTCCCCTTCATAATCTAAGAGATATTTTTGCCAAAATATTCGAGCTTTGTCAGTATTTTGTTTTTGCAGCCAACCTATATAGCTTTCATATTTTGCTGGTATTGGTAAATTCGGTACCTCATTCTTTAAATATGATTGGTATGCTTGCATTAGAGATTTAAGAAATATTGGATTTGACCAGCCATCCAATATTATATGATGGTTTTCCCATAATAATTTATATTCATCATTGTTAATGCGAATTAGAGTTACACGCATTAATGGAGCTTTTTCTAAATCAAATCCTTTTTGTTTGCCTTTTGTAACTAAATTTTCTAATTCTCTTTTTTGAATATAATCTGGTTTGTTTCGCAGATCTAATATTTTAATATCAAATGCAACTTCCTTTAATACAATTTGTAGAGGTTCTTTTGATATATTATTAACTATTATTGTTCTTAATATATCGTAATGATTTACTATAAATTGCCAAGATTTTCTCATGGCTTGTATATTAACCTCTCCTTTAAGATTTATTACAATAGAGAGAGTATATGTTTCTTTTGATACAAAATTCTCAAATAATAATCCACGTTGCATAGGAGATAATGGATATATTGATGATATATTATTTCTTTGTATTTTTGATCTTTTATTATTAAATTTATCTAGCTCTTTTTGAGTAATAGATGTTAAGCCAAAGTCTGATGGTGTATAGCTTTTCAGTTTATTACCTTGGCAATGTTTTATAATATTTATAAGTGATTTTTTATATAGATTACTAAATTCCTTTATATTTTTTTCACTAAATAATTTGGATATATATCTTATATCAAGATTTAATTTTCCTAAAATCACGTAACCATTAATATCAAGCAAATGATTACATTTGGATTTTGGAGATATCATATCTCCCATTTTTTCTTGTGTGTTTTGAAATAGTTTTTCTTTATTTGTGGTGATATTATCCAACTGTCCTAGATAGTTAAAACTAATTATTCTTTTGTCATTTTCACTGATTATTTTATTTTGTGATAAATAACGCAATATTCCATAACCTATGCCTTTATTGGGAATTTTTCTTAGAATTTCTTTTGTTTGTTTTATTAGATGTCCCATATTGCTATCCTTTGACTTTACAAGCTTCACAGGATATATCGTAGTAAACCAGCCTACTGTTCTACTTAAATCTATATCATCAAACATTTCATTTCTGCCATGTCCTTCTAGATCCAAAACTAGCTCTTTTTCATCACTCCATTTGCTATAAGTATCTATTAAAGCTGTTAATAATAAGTCATTAATTTGTGTATTGTAAGATTTATGACATTCTTGTAATAATTGGTTGGTATGTTTTTGACCAAGAGTTAGCCTAATGGTTTTGGTATCACTTATATAGTAATTGTTTTTCTGGAATTCTTGATTTTGTATTAATGATGTAGGAGATTGAGAACTTTGATTTTTCCAGTATGGTATTTCCTTTTTTATTTCTGATGATTTGCTATATGTCAATAATTTTTCTGACCAATCTCTATACGAATTTGTTTTATCTGGTAAATCAATAGTTTTGTTTAATTGAAGAGATATTAATGTATTATTTAAATCTTCCAATAGGATTCTCCAAGATACCACATCTACTGCTAAATGATGTATGGTTATAAATAATCTTTGATTTTTATTATTAGGGGTATCAAAAAGTAGTGTTTTTATCAATATTCCTTTTTCAATATTTAAATTATTTTGAGCAAGGTTACATTCCTTTTCTATTGAAGATTTTAGTAATTGTTGATTTGTAATATTTCTTAAATCACAGTAATCAACAACATTTTTTGGTAATTTATCGCTATAAGATTGATGCCATATTTTACTATTGTTGGTATTTGTATAATGGCATTTGAGTATATCATGGTGATTAATTAGATATTCCATTGCTTGTTTTAGCATGTTAAAACTAACCCTTTCTTTTAATTCTAATATCACGCTTTGATTCCAATGATTTTGATCATTGAATTGGTTTTCAAAGAACCATTTTTGTATGGGTAATAATGGTATTTCTCCAGTTAATGTTTCTTGTTTTGCTGTAGTTTTTAAAGCCTCTTTTTTACAATTTAGTGCTAATCTATCTATTGTTTGATAATTAAATATATCTTGTACAGATAGATATAATCCATATTTTTTAGCTTTTGATACAATTTGAATACTTAATATAGAATCTCCACCTATTTCAAAAAAGTTATCACAAACACCAACTTTATTTACACCAAGAACTTCCTTAAAAATAATAGCTAGTTTTTTCTCAACTTCATTTCTAGGAGCCACATATTCATCTGTTGATCTAATATCTAGATCTAAGTTAGCTAAAGCCTTTTTATCTATTTTACCATTTGAGGTTAGTGGCAGAGAATCTTTAGTGATAAATGTTGAAGGCACCATGTAATTTGGCAACTTCTTTTCTAAAGTTGTTTTAATTTCATTAATATTTACTTGGTTATTTTTGGTAGCAATATATGCTACTAACATTTTATTATTATTGTACCATTTAACCAAAACAACAGCTTCTCTGATGCCATCTATTTTAAGCAATTCTTGTTCAATTTCTCCAAGTTCTATTCTAAATCCTCTAATTTTAACCTGACTATCTATTCTCCCTATATATTCAATATTACCATCTTCAAGATATCTTGCTAGATCACCAGTTTTATACATTCTTGATTTAGGGTCATCGCTAAATATATTTTTAATGAATTTTTCTTTAGTTAGATCTTCTCTATTTAAATAACCACGAGCCACACCATCACCTGCTATGTGTAACTCTCCAACAACTCCTTTTGGAACTGGGTTTAGGTGTTTGTCTAGTATGTAGGTTTGAGTATTTGCAATAGGCTTGCCAATAGGGACATTATTATAAGCAATATTATTTGTGCATTCATATAATGTTGAGGTTATAGTACATTCACTTGGACCATAGGCATTTATTAACTTTATATCATTATATTCTTGCCACATTTCATAATGTGTTTTGTCTAACTTTTCACCACCAGTTATAGCTAATCTTACCTGACTTGGCAGTTTGCAATTGCTCATATGATGCAATAATGCTGTTGGTATATTAATTATAGTTGCCTTATGTTTTAAAATATAATTACAAAATTGATCTTCATTTAATAGATTATCCTTTTTCATTATTAATAGGCTAGATCCAGCTATTAAAGATGGAAAAACTTCTTCAGCAAATATATCAAATGCAAAAGTAGAGCATTGCAAAACAATGTCTTTATTACAAATTTGATATGATTTAATAATATCTTTATTATGATTAACTAGGTTTTTATGTTCTACCATAACCCCTTTAGGCTTACCTGTACTTCCAGAAGTATAAATAATATATGCCAAGCTATTTGATTTTGCTTCTCTTTTTAGTTTTTGGTTATTTGCTATATTTTTTATTTTTTCAAAATCATCTATATCTATAATTTGAGTTGATTGTTTCTTTGCTACTTCATCAATTTGTTTTTTTAGTTTCTTTTGAGTAAGAATAATATTGAGATTACCATCATCAATCATATATTCTAACCTATCATTAGGATAGTCTGGATCAAGAGGCACATAAGCTCCACCAGCCTTTAATATACCCATTATACCAATAATCATTTCTAAAGACCTTTCAACATATAGCCCAACTAAGCTATCTGGTTTAACTCCAATATTTTGTAGATATTTTGCTAATTCACTACTTTTTTGATCTAATTCTTTATAAGTTAATTGCTTGTCTTCAAAAATTATCGCCGCTTTATTCGGGCTTTTAATAACTTGTTCTTCAAATAATTCATGTATGCATTTATTTTTTGGATAAGGTGACTTTGTGTTATTATATTCTACTAATAGTTGAGTGGTTTCATCTTTATCCAAATAGTTTAAATCAATAATTTTTTCACAGTCATTTTCTATGATTATATCTACTAAATTGTGATAATGTTTGATAAATGCAGATATATTTTTTTGTGTAAAAAGATTTGCATTATAACCTAATTTAAAATCTAAATTTTCTGTTTGTGGATCAAATAGTAAGTTTAAATCCTCATGTTCTATTTGGGTATCTAGCTCTATATCTATATCTAGGTTCTTCATAGTTAAAGATTTATGAACAAACATTCCTTGCGCAATAGAAATATTAAAATTTTTGCTGATACCATGGTGGATAGTATCTGTTAAATTGGCAATTTCATCCATACCAAGATAAAAATGTTTTCTATCTTGTTTTTGCTCTAAGGTTATTTTATTGATTAAATCTTTAAATTTATCTTTTTCATCTATTTGTATTCTAAGTGGGTATAAAGATACATAATGACCAAATATATCCTTAAAATCTTGAGGTCTAATATTAACAGGGTAACCAATTAACATATCTTTTTGGCCAAAGTAACGAAAAATTAAAGTGGCATATATTGTGGATAAAACTAAAAATGTTGTAGTTCCATTTTCTTTGGCATATTTCTTAATTTTCTTATATCTATCTTCTCCAAAAGAAAACCTTTGTTCTTGCATGGAAAATTTTTGATTAATTTTCCCTGGTATATCTATAATTAGATTTGATCCTTTAAGTCTACTCTTCCAATATGTTTTTGCTAGATTTTCTTGTTCTTTTAAATCTTCACATTTTTTGAAATAATCTCCAACATCATAATTTTTCTTAAACCTTTCCCCTAATGCTTGCCTACCCTTATTGCAAGCTAATGATATTGCTTCATTAATAAGAAGACCCCCTACACCATCTGATAAAATATGATGTTTAGTTATAACAAATATATAATTATTATCAGAATATTTTATAAGATATGTTCTATATCCATAATCTTTTTTTAGCTCAAATGATTTTGTTTGCTTTATTTTAATTTTTTCTAAAGCTAGTTGATATTTAGCTTTTTTACTTAGGTTATTATTGCTTATATCTTCATATTCTAATATATCACCTTCAAGTTCGGGACTGATAATTTGCTTTGCTACTCCGGATTTATCTTCAATAAATTTAGTACGAAAGGTTGAAAAAAAGTTTCCCACCATATTTATTGCTTTTCTAAATTTATCTATATCCAAATCTCCTTTTATATGAAATTTGGAATATGTATTATAGGCATTGGATTTAGGGTTTAATTTATAGTTAAACCATAATCCTTGTTGTTGTTTAGTTAGGGGATAGCTTTTATAATTTTTTTCTGATGCATCAATATTTGTAGACTGACTAGATATATTTTGATATGATGTAGGCTTTATCGCACCATGAGAGGTTATTCTAGTAATATTATCTGGAGTGTCAGGCATTATATGCTGATAATTATCATCAATATTATTTATACTTATTTTCATCATTACTTCTAATTATGCCACCTTAAACCCCATTGAGTAGCTTGGTAAATATATTATGTGAAACACTGTGATAATGAAGTAGGCACTCAAATATCAATAGCATAATGCTATAATGTATTAAAATAAGACAGTAATTAGCGTATTTATCTTAATTATTACTCAATTAGCTATATTTTATTAAATATATTTGTCTCAAAATAAGACGTTATTTGATATATTAACTTTGTATGAAAACTTTATTTATTTACCATCATCTAATAATATGATATAACTAAAATTAGTATGGTATAATTTTAAAATATCATGAGATTGATTACGTAAACTTGATTTAGATAAAAATTATATGTCATAATTACACAATTAAAAGGTAAATATTGTAAATTGATATAGTGAGTTCTAGCGTTTAGTTTAAGTGTTTTAAAAAATACAATTTAATATGTAAGGAGTTTTATGAAAAATGGTATAAATATTTTAGCAATTTTGGTTTTATTGTTTTCTGTTAACATTAAAAATGCTGATGCTAAAGACCTTTCCAGTTTGGAGGAGTTTGATCTTTTTGATTCTGAAATATTCTCTCTTTCTAAAAAGAAAGAAGATGCATTTGATGCGCCTTCGGCAACTTATGTTTTAACTTCTAACGACATTAGAAGGTCTGGTGCTACTTCTATTCCGGAAGCTTTAAGGTTTGTACCGGGTTTGCAGGTTGCTAGGATAGATGCTAGTAAATGGGCTATAACTTCTCGTGGTTTTAATGATCAGTTTTCTAATAAATTATTAATAATGGTTGATGGTAGAGTTGTTTATACCCCCTTATTTTCTGGATCATTTTGGGATGTGCAGGATTATGTTTTAGAAGATATAGATAAAATTGAGGTTGTTAGAGGGCCAGGAGCTACAATTTGGGGAGCAAATGCTGTAAATGGTGTTATTAACATTATTACTAAAGATGCGGTTTTAACGCAAGGGGCTTATGTTTCAACTATTATTGGAAATCAAGATAAAAATGTTTCAGTACGTTATGGTGGAAAAACTAAAAATCATAATCATTATCGTCTTTACGCTAAGCAATCATATACAGAATCATTTGATAAGCTAAACAGTAATGGTCAGGATAATGACGATGGTTATATAAATTCTAGAGCTGGATTTCGTTATGATGTAGGTTCTGTTAAAGGTAATAATATATCAATATATGGTGATATCAGGCAGGGCAAAGTAGATAATTATTTCTCTGGTGTTACTGCTTCAAATAGCAATAGAAATGATAAAGACTCAAAAGGGGCTAATATTGCTGTGAATTGGGATAAAACACTTTCTAAGAAATCTCGATTTACTTTAAAAAATTATATTGATTACGATCAATTTGATACGAATGTTTTGAGTCGTACAGCTAAAACGTATGATGTTGATTTCCAACATTTTTATGATTTCAGTGCCCAAAATCAGTTTATTTGGGGTGCTGGTTATAGGCTTATTAAAGATGCTATCAAAGAAGATGGTGTGACGGAGTTATCGGGAGGAGTTCCATTGGATTATACGCCAGATAAAACAAATGATGAAATATTTAGTGGTTTTATACAGGATAAAATAGGTCTAATTGCTGATACTTTATACTTAACGTTGGGTTCAAAATTTGAGCATAATGATTCTACTGGTTCTGAGTATCAACCAAATGTAAAATTAACATTTTATCCGTCGCGCAACCAAACTATATGGTCTTCTATTTCACGAGCCATTAGGACACCGACAAGAGGAGAAAATAGTATAAATAATGCCCTAGAGTCAATAGTGGGCAATCAAGGGTTTGATGCTGAAGAAGTAACCTCCTATGAATTTGGTTATAGGGTAAAGCCAGCTAGATCATTCTTGTTTGATATTACTACTTTTTATAATGATTACAATGATTTGGCAACCTATGAGTCTGATGGCACAAATCTTAATATAGATAATCTTGGACATGGTGAATCTTATGGGGTTGAAATTTCTTCAAAATGGCAAGCTACCAATGACTGGCTTTTAGAAATAGCTTATGATTTTTTCCAGATGGATTTGCATCTTAGGTCAAATTCTAATGACTTTTCTCTTACGGAGTACGATGGAGAGTCACATGACAGTATATCTCCGAAAAATCAAATTAAGTTTAAGTCTAACTATAATATTACTCCTAAGCTAGAATTTGATAATATTATCTATTATGTTGATAGTATTGGTACTGGGGTGGAAACAGAATCTCGTATATCATCTTATATTAGGGTAGATACTAGAATTGGCTATTTAGCTAGCGATAATTTAGAATTAAGTTTGGTTGGACAAAATTTAACTGATGATCGCCATCAAGAATTTAGTGCTGGTTTGGCCAATAATGCAACAGAAATAGGAAGAACTTTCTATGTTAGAGCTGTATTAGATTTTTAATTTTGCTATTAATGTAACCCAATTCAGATATGGTTAATATGGCAAGAAAAACAACATCTTTACAATTATTTTTAATAATATTGATTTTCTCTTTATTATTATTTTTGCCCGCAAAAGTTTTCTCTTTGGATGATGATAGTAAATTGTCGATGTTTATTTATAAAATTTCTGGTTATGTTGGTGAGAGTAAAGGTGACTTTTGTGCTTATGGGTATGATGGGGTGGTGAGTAGTTTAGAGGCAAATGATCAAATTGATGTTGTGGCAATAAAAGATAAGACAGGTACAGTTAATAGTAGCTGTAGGATGATTTATATTGCTAAGAGTGAAGAAAAATATATAAAGGCATTAACAGCAAAATTTAATAGGAAAAATGTTGTTACAATTAGTTTGGTGGATGGTTTTTTAGAGAATGATGGTATGGTATTTGTGCAAGTGGCAAGAAGAGGGAATATAGAGTTAGTTTTAAATGATGATAAAATTAAGGAGTATGGAATTAAGGTAAACCCGGTAATTCTTAATATTGTAACGAGTTATAAGAAGTAGTAAGGGTTAACTTATAGGAGGTTACATAAGACTAACTAAGGCCTTGATAGCTCTAACTTATTCTAAGTTCTTCGATGACATATAAGCTTAATTAAGAATTAATGGTTTAAATTAGTTTGAGAGTTCAGGATGATATGTGAGTTTAACTCAGGTACTAACGGGACTGTTGCAAATTAACTTTTTACTTCAAATTTATCACAATTCTGATTTTCTGCGGTGCTCATGTATTATTATGTACACTGTACTCCTCGAAACCAGAATTGCGCGAACTTCTTTGTAAAAAGTTGATTTGCGACAGTCCCCTAACGGTTTCCAATTAACCTAAATTTAGGATGCCTTTTAAAGAAATGCTATCTTAATGGTATAATTGCATTAGATCTACTGTTTTTCATAAAATTCTTTTGTTAAGAATTTTGTAACAACCGCTAATTTTTCTTTAATTTCTTTGAGAGTTTTTATTTTATCTTCATCAGGGTCGTCTTTATGAAATTGAGCATATTCTAAAGACTTTGCCAAAGAAAAAGCACCTATACTAGCAGCAGAACCTTTAAAAGAATGAGATGATAAGTACCAGTCATTATTATTAGGATCACCTATGGAAGCTTCCATTTTTTTAATATCATTCTTTGAGCTCTCGATAAAGATTTTTAATAAATCTCTTTCAAATTCAATATCATTATCAGTGATATTTCTTAAGAATTCTAAATCTACAGGAGTTTTTAAATTTTTATCTACTTTAATCATAATATCCTAATATTTTTGTTTAACTAGCAGGCACAATACCTTACTAGCATATTAAGTAGTATAACCCATAATGAAGATCTTTGCATTATCTTTATCTAACAATGTCTAAAATTAGGACGCTACATTCAATAATGTATTATTTTAATACAAATACCATGTAAATTTCCCAAAATTATTATGATTTTCTTAAAGAAGTTTAATTTTTGTGTCAATATTAAGCATTTTATCTAGTTAATTTTAGCTTTGATATTGAGTTATTTTAATAAAATTAATAATTAATACTTGAACTGCTTGGTTAAATTATCTACAACAAAAATAGCTTTTAGAGCTAACAGTATCTAATATATTATTAATTTAATTTAAATTTATGAGCTATGATTAAAAAAATATTTCTAACATCTTGTTTAGTAGCACTTGGTTTTTCACTTTCTTCATGTGCTTATTTAGGAAAGCATCATCATAAAAAACATGCTAAAAAAATGTTCCATAAGATGGATACAAATAATGATGGTTTTGTAACTAAACTAGAAATGCGTAAATTTAGTGAAAAAAAGTTTAAAATGATCGATGCCAATAAAGATGGCAAGCTTTGTTTATCAGAGTTTTTAGATCATAAAAAACATCGTAAAAATAAGTAATTTATTTTTTACTACCCTAAATTAAAACCTCTTAACCATTAAATGGTTAAGAGGTTTTTTTGTATCATCCTGAAGAGTAGATATTCTTAGTCAGCTTGCTGACTTAGAATATCTTGACAAAGGATCTCACGTCAAGAGGGTAATATTAAATTAACCTAACGTTTCTTGGGGTGAGGTACTTCACATAAGAGTAACCAAGACCTAAAGGTCTAAGTTATTTTAAGTTCAGCATGACAGGTAGTGTTAATTTATAATATTGTTGTTATTACCCAGTGCTTCCCTAAGTAAATTTAGCCTAAATGTAAGATCTTCCATGGCGCTGCGACAATAATCTTGGTTTATTTTTTTCTTAAATTTAGTTTGTGTTTGTTTAAGAGAATATATTAGCAATTCAATTTGTTGTATCGTTTTGTCATTATTAGTTTTGCCAGAAGAATACAACTCTAAAGTTTCTAAATGATGCCTAATTCTAATTAAATTATTTTTTAAAGTCGGGAAATCTCCAGAATAATTGCAAAGTTTTGCCGATTTAGCCGAAAGAATTTGTAAATTTACCACTTGGCGATATTCATTACTATCAAAATTATTAATTTGATAGGTGCATGATGACAAAATGATTAATAGTATTATTGGCAATTTTTTCATAGTTAGTTAGTTATTTTTGGGACTTACGCAAGTGCAACAATTAATATTCCTTATTTTTTAATTCTTCTAATTCTAACCAGCGATTTTCCAAAGTCTCTAATTCTTTGCTAATTTTTTTAGATCTTATTAAAGATTTATCTCGCAATTCATTATTATTAAAAAATTCTGGATCAGAAAATTGTTCATTTAATTCTTTCAATTCTTTATTTAAATCATCAATCTTTTTTGGTAAATTATCCAGTTCATATTGTAATTTATAAGTTAGTTTTTGTGACTTATGGTTGCTTTCATCTTCTTGTTTTTTAGGTTTTTTACTTGCCTTACTTTTTGATTTTGCTTTAGCTTGGCTAATTTCCTTTTCATAGTCACTGTAGCCACCAATATGCCCCTCAACTATGCCATTACCTTCAAAGGCAATAATTTTATTAACTGTTTTATCTAAAAAATCTCGATCATGACTTACCACGAAAAGAGTGCCTTTGTAATTAGATAAAATTTCTTCTAGCATATCTAAAGTATCCATATCTAAATCGTTAGTTGGCTCATCTAATATTAAACAATTGCCAGGATTAGCCAAAACTTTAGCCAGCATTAGACGGTTTTTTTGTCCACCAGATAAAGTACTAACTTGGTCGCCAACTGCACTTGGGTCAAAAAGGAAATCTTTTAAATAGCCACAAACATGACGGCTTTTACCCATGACACTTATGTGGTCTCCACCACCAGGAATTAGATTTTTTTGTAAACTTTCATTATTTTTTAAGTCGGATCTTTTTTGATCAAAATAAGAAATGTCAATATTTCTAGAAAGTTTTATTTTGCCTGAGTCAGGAATTGCCTTTCCAATTAGCATTTTTAAGAAAGTAGTTTTACCAGAACCATTATTGCCCAAAATTCCTATTTTGTCTCCTTTAATTACCCTTAAATTAAATTTATCTAGGATAATTTTTGTATTGCCATCTTCTTCAAATTTTTTACTAACCTTAATAAATTCTGCCACAATTTTAGAAGACATTGACGGGCTAATTGGAGCTAATTCTAATTTTTGCATAGTTTGGCGAAATAAGCTTTTATCAGCTTTTAAAGCTTCTCTTTCTTTTCTCATTTTGTCTAATCTGCCAATATTTCTTTTTCTTCTAGCCTTTACTCCTCTGTTAGCCCAATCTTCTTCTAAAGATAAAATTTTTTGCCTATTTTCTAATTCTCTTTGTTCTTGTTCTAAAAGCATTTCACTGAATTCTTCAAAATAGCTGTAACCTTTAGGACAAACTTTTACTTTGCCTCTATCTAGCCAAAAAACTTTATCGGATATGTTTTTAAGAAAGGCACGATCATGACTAATACAAACCAAAGTTCCATGATATGATTTAAGATATTCTTCTAGCCATTTAACTGACTTAAAGTCTAAATGATTTGTTGGTTCGTCAAGAAGAAGCAAATCAGGGTCTTCAATTAAAGAATGTGCCAAGGCAGCTCGGCGTAATTGTCCACCAGAAAGATTACCCATTTTATTATTAACATCAATTTGCAAAGGATGAGCAATGACATCTACCATGTAAGAGTAGTCATCACTTTGATTTTCTTTTTTTAAGCCGCTAAAGAGATAATCAAATACTTTTTGTTCTGGGTCAAAAGTGATGTCCTGTGTTAAATAGCCAATTGAAGTACCAGGAAGTTCAATTCTTTTTCCAGAGCCTAATTCTTGAGTTCCGGTGATCATGTTCATCAAAGTGCTTTTTCCAGCACCATTTTTGCCAATTAAGCATATTTTATTTCCCGCATGAATATTAAAGGATAAATCTTCAAAGAGAGGGGTTTTTCCAAAAGTTACAAAAGCATTTTGAATGGATATTAATAGTGAAGGAGGCATTTTAAATTAAAGTTTGAGTTAAACTTAAAAATATGTTACTATCTTGTTAAAGGCAATTTAAAATTTGGTAATGAAATGACTGTAAAATACAAAGAATATCCACAAGATAAATTAATAGAAATAGAGGTAAGTGGTAAAATTACGCGTCAAGATTTTGATTTAATTACGCAAAAGATGATTAAATTTATTGGCGCACATGGTGAAATAAAGCTTTTAGAAGTAGTAAAAGATTTTAAAGGTTTTGATCCATCATTAATTTGGGATGGCATAAAATTTGACGTAAAGCATATGAAATATTACAAAAAATGTGCCATTGTTTTTAATATGGGATGGGTAGGGCCATTTACTAAAGCAATTGATTTTGTAATTTCTTGTCAGCTAAGAAGTTTTGCTCTTAGAGAAATTAGTAAAGCTAGAGATTGGCTAAAAGAATCTAAGCAATTTTAGCAAAACCTTTTGTGACTAATTCTTCATTGAGATAAATACCATTTTTAAATATTTCCATTTGTGTTGCTTTTTTATCATCTTCTATTTTGGGATAAAAAATATCTCCTACATACCTGCCATAAAGATCAATTTTGCTTGTTTTAACAATTAATGTTTCTAAGCGAGATGCTAGTTCTTTTAAATATTCAAAAGCTTCCTTGCCTTTAGCAGTTTTAATTTCTGGTGCATCAATTTGGCTTAGCCTTAAGCGTTGCTCCTTAATTATTTGAAAACCTAAGTCAATATCTAAAAGAAGAGTATCTCCATCGATAACTCTTTTAATATTTGCTTTGTAAAGATAGTTGGGAGTTGTTGGTCTTTTAATTTTAGATTCACCATATTCTTTATTGTTGGTTGTGCCAACTTTAATTGCTTCTATTAATTTGTTTCTACCCCAATTTTGTGTTTTGGCTTTTTCTTCTAGTTCCATTCTTAAGTCACCATTTTTAATGGTAATTAAACTTTTGTAATGTGACCAAGTTAAAATAGTTTCTTTTTCTCCAAGACCATTTGGATAAGTTCTAAAGAAAATAACGGATCTTCTTAAAATTGACGGGTCTACATTAATCTCTTTAGCTAAATCTAGCAATGCTGATGAATAGTAGTTGGAGTTGTTTGTTAATTTTTCCCTTTCTATTCTTCTTCCTATGTGCCAATAAGCAGAGGATAATTCATTTTTTGCTACTTCTGTTACTTTCTTTTTTGTAGTGTTAATAAGGTTTCTAACATCTGCAACTAATCTTTGATATTGGTATTGAGTAAGTATTGACATGATCTTCGTAAAATTTACTAGTTATTAGTGTTTAATAAATATTTTGCTTACCATCAATCTGTGATTGATGCCTGAGTTTTTTTAATACAACTTATTTTAAACAAGATAAAAAATATTGTGCTCAGTGAGCACAATATTTTTCTTCAAGCAGCTACTATTCTGATTTAAAAGATTTTGTCAATATTAGAGAGGGTTGTTTTCTCATTTTGAGACTAAAAAAATATTTAGTAATAACTTAGAAAAAAATAATTGTGCTCAGTGAGGCAAAAGCGTTAAAAAAAACAATTAATAATTGTTTTTAGCTTTTGCGGCCATCAATCTTTGATTGATGCCTGAGTTTTTTCTTAAATATTACTACTGTTTTAAACAAGATAAAATATTAAAAGAATAATTGTGCTCACTGAGCACAATTATTTTCTTCTACTACTAACCAATCAAATTTCCTTGCTTTTTCTAAATAAATTTACACAACTAGTTTAAGTTAATAAATAAATTTAAGGAAAAATATGAAAAGACTAAAATATTTGATGTTGATGATATTGTTGCCAACATCAAAGTTATTTGCAGCACCATCAATTGTTATTTTAGTGCAATTGCTGGTAAGGGTAAATCTTCTAGTGAGGCTAAATATTCTTCATCTGAGTTGATGGTAGAAGAATTAATTGCATCAGTTTCTAATATTTCAAAAATAGCCAATATTAAAGCTGAGCAATTTTCACAAATTTCAAGTCAGGATATGAATAATGAGGTTTGGTTAAAATTAGCTAAAAGAGTTAATGCGCTTCTTAGAAAAAGAAGTGTTAATGGTGCATGGTACGGATACTTTAGAAGAAACAGCATATTTTTTAAATTTGGTAGTTAAAAGTTCAAAGCCAGTATGATTGAAAATTTATTAGAAAATAATGTTAAAGGTGTTGTTTATGCTGGAGTAGGTAATGGAAATATCTACAAAGATAGCCTAGAGAGCCTAATTAAAGCCAGAGAAAAGGGGTTAATTTTAGTAAGAAGCTCTAGAGCTGGATCAGGTTTCATAACGCCAAATGCTGAAATTAATGACGATCAATATGGGTTTATTAGTTCTGACAATTTAAGTCCTCAAAAGGCTAGAATATTGCTTATGTTAGCATTAACCAAAAGCAGTGATCCAGAAGAAATTCAGGAACTATTTTGGAGTTACTAGTATTTCTTTATTTTGTCATATTGTCTCATTATCAGTCAATATTCACACAAACATATTGCCACCATCCCTATTTTATGATATAATCTAATGTGTAGATTTACTTAAAGTAAAAAGGAGATATACCATGTTTAAAGAATTAAAGAATATGTTAAAGAAGTCCAATGAGGAAAGACTATGCGATCTTTGTGATCGAGATAGTGTCTGGAGTCGTTACACCATTGGCATCAAAAGATTATTAAAAGATTCCAATTTAGATGTTAATTGCCATGATGATGTTGGCATGAGCGCTTTACATTATGCCATTTCTAATAAATATTACAAAGCAGTAGACTTATTATTAAAACATAGTGCTGATCCATCTCTTTTAGATAGAAGAGGTTTTAGTCCCTTAGGATATGCTTTTAGAATACGCAAAAAATATGGCATAGAATCTAGCAGGAAAATGATAATTAAATTAATCAAAGCAGGAGCTAAGGCCAATATATTAACGCTAAAAAAAATAGTGAAAGACCATGGTTTTAGTGAAAAAATTATTACAGCATTACTAACAAAAGAAAGAACTCAATCTGGTTTTAATAAGGGTAATATGGTAGATGATCAAATATTAAAGGAGGTATCCAATGCAAAGGAGGCATTAGATAAAAAAAATATTTCCAAGAAAGTTATTGATTTACTGCTTGAGTCTCATCCTAGTTTTGATAAAATATCACAAGAACATTCTTTAAACAGAGTAAAATGTAATGCAGATAATGATCAAGGAATAGATTTATCTTTTATCGAAGTTGAAGCTGCAGGTAAAATTGATAATAGCGCTCAAGAAAGCGTAAGGAAAAATCTTGATAAACTCAAGAAAATGTAAGGAAAAATATTAATAAAACCTAGACTATCTAACCATCATAACGATCAACTTCTAGAATCTTATCTAAAATTCTTAAAGATAATATTATTCCTTCAAGATGCTTAGAGTTTTTAACTTCAATATCTAAAATAATATCAAAGAAATCCTTAGATCTATTTACAATATCAATATTACTAATATTAATATTTCTTTTGGCCATGGCATTACTAACATCTGCTAAGGCTCCAGACTGATTTTTAATAACTATTTTTACTCTACTTCGATAAAGTTCGTCTTGGTTTTGCGTTTTATTTTTCCAACATACATCAAGCAACATTTGTGGATTAGTGGCAATATTTTTTACAAAAGAGCAATTTTTATTATGAATCATAACGCCGCTTCCTGTATTGATAATACCAGTAATTTCATCACCAGGAATTGGATTACAACAAGTAGCAAAATTCATAGCCATTCCAGAAATTAAGCCATCAATTGGCAGACTATTTTCATGATTTTTAGTTTTACCTTTTTTACTTTCTTTAAAGTTGGGATAAATAGCATCTAAAATTTCATGTCTGGATATTATCCCTTGAGCAATAAAAATATAAAGTTCATCAATAGTTTTTTTATTAAATAAAATTAAGGATTTTTCTAATAATTTATCATTTATTTCCAAGCCCTTTTTATTAAAATATTTATTGATAATTGCTTTTCCTAATTTTGTGTATTCGTCATGTTGTTCATCGCGAATAAAATGTTTAATTGCAGCTTTGGCCTTAGAAGTGGTAACAAATTGCAGCCAATTTGGAGAAGGTTTAGATTTTTTAGAAGTAATTATTTCAATTTGATCACCATTTTCTAACTTTTGTCTAAGTGGAGCTGTAACACCGTTAACTTTAGCACTAGAACATCTATCCCCTACTTCAGAATGAATAGCATAAGCAAAATCAACAATTGTTGAACCATTTGGTAAATTGAAAACATCACCATTTGGAGTAAAACAAAAAACCTGATCTTTATGCATTTGAATTTTATGATTTTGCAGTACTTCACTAGCATCAGCTGCATGTTCAAACAAACCAATCAAATCTCTAATCCATTTATATTGGTAACTTTCGCTATTTAATTTCTCCTTTTGTTTGTAAGACCAATGGGCTGCCACTCCATATTCTGCTATTTCATGCATTTCTTTGCTTCTAATTTGAATTTCAATCTTCTTATTTCCTGGCCCTAACACAACAAAATGTATTGATCGGTAATTATTTTCTTTTGGCGTACTAATGTAATCTTTAAAACTATTTGGAATCATGGAATAATTAGAATTAATAATTCCTAATACTTTGTAACAAGATAGTAAGTCATCAACAATAATTCTAAAAGCCATTATGTCGTAAAGATGGTAGAAGCTAACATTTTTTTGACGCATTTTATTAAAAATTGAATAAGGCTTTTTTTCGCGTCCATAAATATCAAAATTTTTAAGATGTTTAGAAATTTTTGATTTTAAATCATCAATAATTTTATCAATGGAGTTTTTACGTTTTTTCTTTAATTCTTTTAAACGATCAACAATATATTTTTTTTCTGATTTATGAGTTTGTTCAAAAGATAATTCCTGCAATTCATCACGAATATGATACATGCCTATTCTTGCGGCTAATGGTGCATAAATTATTAAACTTTCATTGGCAATTCTAATTCTTTTAGCTTTTGATGAAATGAAATTGATGGTGCGCATATTATGCAGCCTATCAGCTACTTTAACCAATAAAACTCTAATATCTTGCGACATGGCCATGACCAATTTGCGGAAATTTTCAGCGGCTCTACTACTAGATGGTAGTGATTCAATTTTGGTTAATTTGGTAACGCCATCAACCAATAAGGCAATTTCTTCACCAAATTCTTCTTTAATATCATCCAAAGTAATATCAGTATCTTCAACCGTATCATGTAAAATAGCGGTAATAATAGAGGAAGTATCTAATTTCAGGTCAATTAAAATTTCAGCAACCGCTAGGGGATGAGAAAAATAAGGTTCCCCAGAGGATCTTTTTTGTTTGCTATGTGCTTTTTTTGATAGTTTGTAGGCTTTGATGACAAGATCTTCATCAAAGTTCTTTTGATATTCCTTGATTTTTTTTACCAGCCCTTTAGCTGTAATCATATCTTAAACTCTACTATTAAGTTAGAATTAGACAACAATGAGCTAAGTAATAAGATCCTTAATTATCTAATCGTCAACAACTACATTGTCATCTAGGAAAATATTGTCTCTAAGAGGCATCGTATTTTCTGCTTCATCAGCAATAGCTGTACTAGATTCTTCTTTAATAAAATTATCAATCATCTCAGTTCCTTTATTTCTAGATGATTCAATAATATTTTGACGAATTGTTGGTACATCAACTAATTCTTCAGCAATTTCTCTTAAGGCAATAACTGATGGTTTTTCTTGCACATCAAGTGTGGTAGCAGCTCCTGATAAGATGCTTTTTGCTCTATTATTAGCAATTAAGCATAATTCAAATCTATTTGGAACAATTGTAACGCAATCTTCTACAGTGACTCTGGCCATTTTATCTTAAAAATTATTTTATTGTTTATGTGCCACATTTAGTGACGCCCTATTATTACTAGGTATTTCCTTCATAATACCCAAGGGTACAATTATCAATTTTAAATTGAAATTTAGAAGGACTGGATGTTAACTATTATCTTTTTATTAATCAAGCAATAATCAACATGGCAGACACAGTAAAAATACATAGCAAAGAAGATTTTGCCAAAATGCGTATTGCTGGCAAATTAGCTGCAGGTATTTTAGATTATATAGCTGATTTTGTTGATGTTGGTATTACAACCAATAAGTTAAACCAGCTTTGTCATGACAAAATAGTGAGTCAAGGTGCTATTCCAGCCCCTTTAAACTATCGCGGTTTCCCCAAATCGGTTTGCACTTCTATTAATCATGTAATTTGCCATGGTATTCCTAGTGAAAAAAAATTAAAAAAGGGCGATATCATCAATATTGATGTTACTGTAATTGTTGATGGTTGGCATGGTGATACTAGCAGAATGTATCACGTTGGCAAACCTTCAATTAAAGCAAAAAGATTATGCCAAGTTGCTTACGATTCTATGATGCTTGGAATAGATCAAGTTAAGCCTGGAAATACAATTGGTGACATAGGTCATGCCATTCAAACCTATGTAGAGGATAGTGGTTTTTCAGTTGTTAGAGATTATTGTGGGCATGGTTTGGGTAAAGTTTTTCATGATGCGCCAAATATTTTACATTATGGCAAAAAAAATACTGGTCTTGTTCTAGAAGAAGGCATGTTTTTTACCATTGAGCCAATGGTTAATGCTGGAAGTTATGAGACTATTTTAAATAAACATGATGGTTGGACGGTTACAACAAGAGATAAATCTTTATCAGCACAATTTGAACATAGTATGGGTGTTACTAAAGATGGTGTTGAGGTTTTTACTACCTCTCCTAAAGGTTTAGATTATCCACCTTATAAAAATAAATAGTTTGCATAATAACTTTTGCTTAAGTAGAATTCGTCGGCTATTTTATTCACAAAAAACGTTTTGATGTTAAAGAAAATTCAATCATTAAATATCTCTGGCAAAATGTGTTTACCAATCATTGAAGGCGGTAAGGGCATAGGCGTTACAGACGGTAATACCGCGGGTCATTTTGCAAAATCTGGTGCTGTTGGTACATTTTCAGGTGTAAATGCTGATTATTACGATGAAAAGGGCAATGTAGTTCCCGTTAATTATAATGGCACAACCAGAAGGGCTAGACACCAAGAATTAATAGATCAAGGCATTGCCGGTGGCATCGCTCAAGCTAAAATTGCTCATGATATTTCTGGTGGTAATGGTCGTATTCACATGAATATTTTATGGGAAATGGGTGGCGCTGAAACAATTCTTAGAGGTGTTTTAGATGGTGCTAAAGGTTTGGTACATGGTATTACATGTGGTGCTGGTATGCCCTATAAATTAGCTGAAATTGCTGACAAATATAAAGTTTATTATTATCCAATTGTTTCTTCCATGAGAGCTTTTAGAGCTTTATGGAAAAGAAGTTACAGTAAATACTCTGACTTACTTGGTGGCATTGTTTATGAGTGCCCATGGAAAGCCGGTGGTCATAATGGCCTATCTAACAGCGAAGATCCAAAACAATTTCAAGATCCTTATCCAAGAGTAGCAGAAATTCGTACATTCATGAATTCAGTTGGTTTAAATGAAGTGCCAATAATTATGGCTGGTGGTGTTTGGAATATTGAAGAATATGAAGATTGGCTAGATAATCCTGAAATTGGACCAATTGTTTTTCAATTTGGCACTAGACCAATTGTTACTAAAGAATATTCCGTGCCGCAAGCTTGGAAAAAAAGAATGCTCAATTTAAAAGAGGGTGACGTTTATCTAAATAGGTTCAGCCCAACTGGTTTTTATTCTTCAGCCGTTGAAAATGACTTTATTAAAGAGTTGCAGCAAAGAGAAGTTCATCAAGTTGAATATCGTGCTAAATCTGATGGTGATTTCACTCATGAAATTCCATTTGGCAACAGAGGTAGAGTAGTTTATGTTACAAAAGAAGATCAAATAAAAGTTCAAAATTGGAATAAAGAAGGCTTCACAGAAGGGATGAAAACTCCAGATGAAACCTTAATGTTTGTTGATAAATCTAAATCTCAACAAATTGTTACTGACCAAATTAATTGCATGGGTTGTTTAAGTGCCTGTAGATTCAGTAATTGGTATCAAAGCCCAGAAGACAATTATACAACTGGCAAAAAAGCTGATCCTAGAAGTTTTTGTATCCAAAAAACTCTTCAAGACGTTAGAAGAGGAATTGACGTTGAAAACCAGCTAATGTTTGCTGGTCACAACGCTTTTCGTTTTGCTGGTGACCCTTTTTATAAAAATAATTTTGTACCAACAATCAAGCAGTTGGTTGACCGTATCATGCAAGGTAAGTAGAAAAGTTAAAATTCTCTATATCCAGTGGTCTCAGGCGGTCCAGATAAGGGAGCTACAAGTTCCTTTCTGTAGTCATTTAATAAATCATAAATTTCTCTGGAAGATATCCCATATTGCTCTACTCTTTTAATTGCATCTTTTTCAAGAAATTCAGCTCTTTTAGGATTTTTTTCAGCCCAGCCTAAAATTTGTGCTTTAGAAAATTGCTTTACAAAATCAAATAATTCTTGTGTAATGGTGCCTTGTTGTGTAGCAGTTGGAAAGGTTTCATTTATTTCATATCCATGTTTTGTAATGGCTTTTTGAATATTTAACATTAATTCATTCAATGCTGGAGAGGAATATTTCTTTTGCAGATCTTTTATTGTTGTGTTTGGATCTTTTTTTAACAAATTAATAACATCATTTATCGCTTGTGGAGGATATATTTTATCAAAATCTGTTTTTGATAATTCTAAAAATGGTATTGGTTTGTCATCTCCTATTAAATACCATTTATCAATTACTCGATCTATTGCTTTGTCACAAACTAATAATAAACAATAAGCAGCCTCCAAGGCTTCATTCATAAGTGATAATATTTGGTTCTTAGGATTCCAGTCATATTCTTCACGTTCCATTTTTACCTGTTTTGCAAATAGTTGTGAAAATGGTAAATTTCTTGGTAAAGATGCTAAGGACACTCTTGAAGAAGGTGTACTTCTTAATGTAGCATCTTGAGCTTGAATATGTTGAAATTTTCCAAGTTCTGGGTCATAATCAAATTGACGATCAGATTTTTCATCATTACCATTTGGTTTTTCTTTGGCTGGTGTATTAGCTCTAAGTAAGGATTCTTCTTTATATAAGCCCCCAAATCCTGTTGGTCCACAATTGCCAAAATCAACAATTGCGCTTAAAAATCTTTTATCAAGTTCTTTAGTTCTTGGGTTATACAAAAAGCCAGTATTAAATAAGGCAAAATTAAATAAATCCCAGTTACCAAGCCATAAAGATTTATAATAAGTAATATCAAGTTTGCTTCTAATTTTATCGGGTAATAAATCAAATATTTTAAATAGTTTATCTCTCCTTAAAATTTTATCTTTGGCTGTATTACCTTCTATGGCTAAAATTTCTGCTCTTAATTTTTTATAGTTACTATTTTTGTCAATTACATCACCGTCATATTCTTTTTCATCTCCTATCAAATGTCTTGCGGTGCTTACTAAAAATAGTCCCAAATCTTCAAATGCATCTGCAAAGAAAGGCGATGCAACGTATATGTTAGGAATACCATTTTTTTGGTTAAAATCAAAGTCTCTTTTTCCCGTTATATTAGAAAATTCTGGTCTTGTATTAAAATTAATTCCAAACAAAGTATGAGGAGAGTTAGTTCCGGCAACTAATTCATACAGTTTTTGCATGGTAATTTCTTCACAAGCTCTTTGGTTACCATGCATCACTGCTTTTACACGGTAAAGTTTTCCATTGGCAATAATCATAAGAGAAGATCTTGTACTTGCTGCTATTGATGAACTTCCTGTTGATGATGCAGCCATAATCACTACATTGTCATTTTTTAAATTAATAATTAAGGAATCATCAATTTTAAACCTCCTTTTTGTATCTAGTTTTCTCTTCTTTTGATCCCTTGAGGATGAGGATGAGGAAGAGGATGAGGAAGAAGAAGATAAGAAAACAGAAAATGAGTCATCTCTTTTTCTTTTAGGTTTTATTAATTTCCTTTTTTCTTCTTTATGATCCTTCTTCTTTTTTTATTATAAGGGGTTGGTGATAAGAATCTTGGATCTTGTATTTTAGATTTGTCTTCTATATGTGCTGGGGGTAATGCTGCTTCTTTCTTGTCAAGGGTTGGTGATGATGAGGATGCCCCATCTCTTTCTCTCTTTTTAGACATAGTTCTCCTTTAAACATTAACCTAATTTAATATTTGCTAAATAAGGTTAGGTGTTAATATTTTCTAGAAAATATTATGTTAAATAACTAATTGTTAGTTATCAATAGTTAATTTGACATAACAATAAAAAGATAGGAGATATTATTTTTTTAAAGTAGCCATAGGTGACAATATATAGCACAGTAAAATGCCAAATAAAATTGTTAAACCAAAGGAGTGAATTACTTCAAAACTACTAAATGAGAGTAATCCAAAAGATAGTAAAGTAGTAATACAGGATAAAGAAATAGCCAAAGAAGTAGTATTTTCATGGTTTCTGGCCTCGGCATAAAATATGGTATAATCAATACCAATACCAATTATTAAAAATAAAGCCAAAATATTAAAAAGACTTATTTCATATCCCAATAGTGCAATAATAGCTAAAGAAGTAATGCCAGATAATAATGGTGGTAATGCAACTAGTATGGCGTGTAACAATCCATAGCGATAGCTAAGCAATAATAATATCAATAAATACACGCCAATAATAAGTAAGAAAGAAGTGGTTTGATATTCTTCTAATACACTTCTAATATCTTCTTTTTTATTTAAAAGATAAACCCCATATTGTTCACTATGAAAAGCCTTTAAAAATTCACCTTCTACAACACCATTAAGCAATATAATAGAAGCATATTTATTATCTACCTTTCCCATCCATAAGGTTTTTAAAACATCAAATGATGGTTTTTGTAGTATTTTTTTAGGAGTTAAATAAGAAGGTTTTTTTGATATCTCATTTTTTAGATCCAAAACATGTTGATCACTTAGCCCTAATATACGAGATTGTTTTGTTAAATATGGGTAAAGTAAGTTGGATTTAACCAATTCTAAATCTTGTTTTTGTTGCATAATTGGCGGAACTAAATCCGAAAACGACTTATATGATAATAGTTTTTTAGCTTTAATTAATCTGGTTAAATATCTAGTTGCTAGCAGTTCCTTTTCTAAAACTTGTTGGCTTGTATCTGCTGTAACCAAAATAAAATAAGAAGATTTATCTTGTTTAATAATGTTTTTAACTAAATTTTCTTCATCAATTATTTCTTTTTTAGGCGCATCTAATAATTTTAAATCATTACTAATATTTAATTTATTCAAACCAATCAAACTTAAAGATAATAATGCCATTAAAATTACGTAAGCTCCTTTTCTAGAGACTCTTTTTTGAAAATTATGCAAAAAAACTTTTGAAAAGTTTAATAAGTAAGAATCATAAATTAATCTTCCTGGTCTATAAAATTTTGGAAAAAACAATATCACCACCAAATAAGAAGTAATTAGTCCTATGGTTGAGAAACAAGCAATTTGGTTTAAAATAGGAAATGGTGTAAAAAATAGGGCTAAATAACATACCAAACTAGTTAATAAGCCAATAGAAATGCCTGGAAAAATACGTTTTAAAATAGTTCTACCAGCATTTTTCTGAGTGCTTTTATTAAAATATTCAGCAAAAAAATGAAAAGAATAATCAATAGATACCCCAATTAAACTAGTGCCAAATATAATGGTTAATAAATGAATTTCTTTAAATAATAGGTTTGTTGTAATAAATGCCGCCAATACACCAACAATAATAGAAAATAGAGTAAAAAATAGTGGTTTAGTTGATCTAAAATTAAAATAAATCAAATACATAATCACCAAAATAGAAATTAGACCAATAATATTAATTTCTTTGATGCTGTTTTGATTAAAAGAATTAGAATGTGTTGCCATCCCCGAGGAAAGTATTTTTACATCAAATGATTTTTGAGTCTCAATTTTTACCTCTTTAATATTTTTAACAATATTTGCCAATTCTTTTATACTAAATAAAGCATCATTTCTAATTGATATTGAAGAAAAGGCGTAATATTTTGCGTTATGTTTAGCAACCAAAATGTCTTTATAAGGAAATAAAGATGTTTTTAAAAATGGTAATTGATTTAAAAAGCTGCTTAATAATAAAAAAGGATCTTTAGCAATATTAAATACTATTCTACTATTTTGTGGCATATAAATATCTTCAATAGCTCTTTTTTGAATTTCTTCTTCTTCGTTATTGGCTAATAAAGATGAAAATTCAGGAGACAATATTTGATGACGGTATGGGGCATAAAAATTAATAACTTCATTACTATTTTTAGAATCCATTTTAAATTCTATCTTTTCAATAGAGTTATTTTCTTTAATATTTTTATAAAAGAATTGTGCAGCTTCATATGATGTCTTTTTGCTATTAGAGCCAAATAAAATTATAATTTTTTGTGAAGTTTTGTCAGCTAAATGGTCAAAAGCTTTTTGTTTAATAATATGATCTTTATCTTTGGGCAGCAAAGATAGCATATTGGTTTGAATATTGACAAGGCTAGAGAAAAATATCAAGGGCAACAAGGTTACCATTGCAGCCAAGGCTAATATTATGCGTTTTTTATTAATGTTCATTATAACATAATTTTTAAATACAACCCTTTGCTAGTTGGTAGTATAATAATATACTAGATTTGATAAAATAGCTAGTAATTTAATAGTTTCTAAGAGTTGATTTACAAAAAGAATCTAATAGAGTAACTAGCTAATCAATAATCAATTAAATAAATGATCGATATCTTATCTATAAATTTACATAATACCTTGCTGGTAATTGTCAACTTAATTCCCAAATTAATAGCGGCATTAATTATCTTTTTTGGCGTTATTTACGTAGGTAAAATAGCTAATAAATTGATAAATAACATTTTAAATAAGTCTGATATTTCAGATATTCACTTTAATCTTTATCTGAAAATTTCTAAAATATTCTTCTTATTTATTGCTACAATATTATTCCTTAATATTATTGGTTTAAAATCAATAGCAGCTGGTTTATTTGCTGGTGGTGGTATTATTACAGTGATTTTAGGTTTTGCTTTTAGAGAAATTGGCGAAAATCTCTTCGCTGGAATTTTGCTTAGTTTTAATCGTCCTTTTAAAAAAGGTGATTTCATTAAATCTAGCAATTTTGAGGGTACAGTAAAAGCAATTGAAATTAGAAGCACTCACATTAGAAGCTCAGATGGGCAAGATATTTTTGTTCCATCATCACAAATTTATAAAAACACTTTAATTAACTACACTAAGGATGGTTTAAGAAGATTTTCGCTAAATATAGGCATTTCTTATGATAGTGATGTTAATTTGGCATGTAAAATAATTAATCAAGAGATAAATAAAATTCCTGGTGTGCTAAAAACTCCAAAAGCTAGCGCTTCCCTAAATCAAATGCTACCAAGTTATATAGAAATTGGAATGTCTTTTTGGGTAAATGTTTTTTCAAGTAATAATAATGTTGGTAAAATTAAAACTGATATTGGCTCAAGAGTAAAAGAAGAATTATTAGCCCATAATTTTATTCTATCAAGCGATACTTATGACAATGTTAATTTTAGAGTAGTTCATGATCTTGAGGCTTCTAAAGAAGTGGCTCATTAATTTATTGACAAAGCTAATCAAAGCTCTATAATCCATCGCTTTACGAAGCGAGTCCGCCAATGTTGTTCTAAAAGAATTGTAATAAATACATTCTTTATTAATTAAATCATTTCAAACAAAATTATGACTAAATCAGCAAGTTTGGGTTTTCCTAGAATTGGAGCCTTTAGAGAATTAAAAAAAGCCGTTGAAGGTTATTGGAAAGGAAATCTTTCTAAAGACGAATTACTAAAAGTTGGTGCAACCATTAGAAAAGATAATTGGAATTTACAAAAGGATAATGGCATAGACTTTATTCCAAGTAATGATTTCTCTTTTTATGATCATATTCTAGATATGATTACTACAGTTGGTGCAGTGCCACAGCGTTTCAATTTTGATGGTGGCAATGTTGACATAGATCTATATTTTGCTATGGCTCGTGGTTTACAAAAAGATGGCGTTGACGTAGTTGCCATGGAAATGACCAAATGGTTTGACACTAACTACCACTACATAGTTCCAGAATTTACTAAAAATCAAGAATTCAAACTTTCTTCTACTAAAATTATTGATCAATATGAAGAGGCAAAAGAATTAGGTATTGAAACTAGACCAGTTATTATTGGCCCATTAAGCTTCTTATTGCTTGGTAAAATGGTTGATGATAGTGAAAAATGGCACTTAATTGACAATTTACTTCCAGTTTATGAAGAAATTTTTGCCAAATTACAAGAATCAGGTGCTAAAGATGTTCAAATTGACGAGCCTTATTTGGTTACTGATTTACCAGAAGAGGCGGCTAATTTATATCAAGATGTTTACCGCAAAATCAAACAATTTGCTGGTGATATTAAATTACATTTAGTTACTTATTTTGATGACTTAGCTGACAATGTTGAAACTGCATTCTCTTTACAAACTGAATCAGTTCATATCGATCTTGTTAGAGCACCAGATCAATTAGCAAATGCTTTAAAAACAATCAATAAAGAGCAAACTCTTTCTCTTGGCTTAGTTGATGGTAGAAATATCTGGATTAATGATTTAGAAAATTCTAATAAAATTGTTAAAGAAGTAGTAGCTAAATTAGGTAAAGATAGAGTTATTATAGCTCCATCTTGCCAATTACTTCACAGCCCTGTTGATCTTAACTCTGAAGAAAATATTGATAAAGATGTTAAATCATGGTTATCTTTTGCTACACAAAAATTAGCAGAAATTAATGCTATTAACAAAGTAGCAAATGGTCACGCATCAGTAGTTAAAGATTTATTAGATCAAAATAAACAAGCTAATGCTAATCGTAAAACTTCTAGCAAAATTCATAATAATGAAGTTAAGGCTAGAGTTGCAAAAATTGATGATTCTGTTTTAAATCGTAAATCTTCTTATGATATTAGAAAGAATGTTCAAAAAGATTTCATTCCTTTGCCACAATTACCAACAACTACAATTGGTTCTTTCCCTCAAACAAAAGAAGTTAGAAAACATCGTGCTGATTTTAAAGCGGGTAGAATTAACCAGGAAGATTATGATACATTCATAGAAGAAGAAACTGCCAAAACAGTTAAATTTCAAGAAGATATTGGTCTTGATGTTTTAGTTCACGGCGAGTTTGAAAGAAATGACATGGTAGAATATTTTGGCGAACAGCTAAATGGCTTTACTTTTACTAAATTTGGTTGGGTACAAAGCTATGGTTCGCGTTGTGTTAAGCCTCCAGTTATTTTTGGTGATGTATCAAGAGATAGCGCTATGACAGTTAGGTGGAGTTCTTATGCTCAAAGCTTAACTAACAAGGTAATGAAAGGTATGCTTACTGGTCCAATTACTATTTTACAATGGTCATTTGTTAGAAACGACCAACCAAGAAAAGATACCGCAATGCAAATTGCTTTTGCTATCAGAGACGAAGTGATCGATCTTGAAAGAGCTGGCATTAAAGTTATTCAAATTGATGAAGCTGCTTTAAGAGAAGGTCTTCCTATCAGAAAAGAAAATTGGAAAAACTATCTTAAATGGGCAGTGGAAGCATTTAGAGTTACTGCTAGTGGTGTTGATGATAAAACTCAAATTCACACTCATATGTGTTATTCTGAGTTTAACGACATTATTGAAGCAATTGCTAATATGGATGCTGATGTTATTTCAATTGAAACTTCTCGTTCTAACATGGAATTATTAGATGCTTTCATCAACTTCAAATATCCAAATGATATTGGTCCTGGAGTTTATGATATTCACTCTCCAAGAGTTCCAAATTTAGAAGAAATGGTCAATTTACTTAGAAAAGCTCTAAGCGTATTAAGCGCAGATCAAATATGGGTTAACCCAGATTGCGGCCTTAAAACAAGAGACTGGCCAGAAACTAAATCTGCCTTGGAAGGTATGGTTAAAGCTGCTAACGAAGTTAGGGCTCAGCTTTAAATCAAATTAATTTACATTGCATTTCATCCTGAATTTAGAATCTCTTAGTCATCTTTGATGACTTAGAGATTCTTATATGAAGGATCTCACGTCAAGAAGTTAAGATTTTTTAGGCCACAAATATAAATTCAATTAATCTAAAATTTTAGCTATGAATATTAAACAAATAATTATCATTTCATTTGTTTCTTCTGTTATTTCTCTTTCTGCTAATGCTAGAGAAAATAATGACATAAGAAAGTTAGAAACTACACTAAGAATAGGTGCTGCAAAGCAAAATCTAGGCTTTATTACTCCTGCAGCTAATTCTATTTTGCAATGGAATAGTGATACTCTTGATGGGGGTTTAGATCTTAAATATAATTTCACCAATAATATCTTTACCGAGCTAGAATATACTTACAGCAAGATAAAAGGTGGAAGCTCAATTGATGATGATATAACTAACGGAGGTAATGCATATTCTTGGCATGGAGTTGATGGTAGAGCTAATGATTATAAATTAAATTTTGGTTATAAAATTTATAATCCTAAGCCTATTTCTTTATATATTACTGCTGGAGCTTTTTATAAAGATGTTAAAGTTTCATCAACAGATGGTTATCTAAGTTATTCTCCATTCATCTCTGAGGGGCTAGGTGCTCAAACTAATTCCAAATATTATGGTGCAATGCTAGGTTTTAGATTGCAGTCTAAAACATCCAATACTAAAAGCTTTATACAAGCAGATGCCCTTCTTCCACTTCGTTATGAAGGAGATCAAATATGGTATGGTAGAGATCCAGACTTACATTGGAGATTACGCAATAATAAAAATATTCATGGCGATTATGGTTTTAGAGTAAAGGGTGAATTTGGTTACAAAGTAAAAAACTCTTTTATTCAGTATGCCAAGATTTATACATATTATGAAAGAATAACAATAAATGGCCTAACAGAAACAGAGCCTACTTGGGAAGTTAAAGGAGGCTCACCTGGTTCTGCTGTTGAAGGCCAAGCCCAATATGAAGCTTATGGAGCTGGTTTAGCTTTAGAATTCTAAAAAAAAGGGGGTAGGTTCATTTTCCTAGGTGCTTTTTAGTACTTAGGAAAGTGAACCTAAACCTGACTCCTATTTTATCCCTCTCTATTTTTTTAAATATTTTTTATTACAAAATATTACAAAATGAGGCATCAGCAGATTTCTCTTTTTTTTCATACATCTTTTTAAAACTGGTTACCTTGATAGTTGTTGGTGCTAATTTATTATTTAGTTGATTAACTTCTAGATGGGTCAAGAAATTTTTATTTAACCCTTCTTCTATATTTTGGATATTAATTTCATTAACATTATCTTTAGTAATTAATGATAATTTTAGATTTTGTATATTAGGAGATTTATTTAATTTAAGAATATTTTCTTTAATAGATTTAACAGATATGTCATTAACAGTTAATGTAAATTCTTCAACACTTCTATTTTCTGATATCAGGTCAAAGAACAATTCTGCAAAATCTGGCCTTATCACATCAATTAATAAATGAACTCTTTTTAAATGCTGACTATCTCTAAAAGCTTTAAGAAATTCTATACCTTCTGGGTTGTTTAGATCTTGACATTTAAAGCCTAAAGATTCGTTATTTCTTACTTGATACAATACAGCTTCTTTGTTTTCAGGTATGGTTTCTCGCTCATTTTGTTTTTGCTCAAGATATGGTTGAACTTGTATTAGTTTAATAGTTGTATTTTTACTCATAATTTTAGTTAGTTATTTAACAAAAAAGGGGTTAGATACATTTTCCTAGGTGCTAAGCTCATCTATTTCTTTTTTATGGCTTTCTCTAGATATTATTTGGCTAGTGCACCTAGGAAAATGAACCTGCCCCCCTTTTTCTTTCTTTTTTTCTTTTGGATAAAAATGCCCAGCAACATGATGTTGGACAGAATTTTGAATTAGGACTCTTTTCTTCAAAAATATCTTCTGATTTATTTAAAGTTTGTAATTTTACAGGAGGTCCATCAAAAATACCAAATCCCGTGGCTTTTCTCTTTGTATTTATCATGTTAAAAGGCATAATATCCCCAGGATGATGATTAAAAGCCATTTTTAAATGTTTAGATATTTCTCTAGCTTGACCACCATATGAATGACTTAGATCTTCCTCAAAATACTGCTTTAAAACATCTGCAGCTTTATCAATTTGATCAATTTTTAAATAAGTTGATTTAAAGCTAATTTTACCATTTAAATATTCACCAAAATCATAGATAAGTTCTAGGAAATTTTCTATTTTGTTTCTATCTGAGTTATCAACCAAATATTTTTTGTCACGTATTTCTTGTAGTCCCATTTTTTGGCGTTTTTGATAACTTACTGTATCGACACTATATCTTAAATCAGCAAGAGGATTTACACCTCCAGATCCTACTTGTACATTTAATTTACTTTTTAACTTTTTTTTCAACAAGTCTATATCAGACTCTTGTTTATCTGGCAAGGTAGAAGATTGTAAACTACTAGATTTTTCTTCACTTTTATTATCAAAGGAAGCTGTAGATTTAGATGGGTATATTTTAGTTCGCCTTGAAAAAGGAATAATTGGCATTATTTCTTCATCTGTTAAATCGTCAGCAACCCATGCTCGTAAAGATTTGTTATCTACTTTATATTTTAAGGAACTTTGATGTAATTGTAGCTCTTCAGTATAATCACTATCTTGAGCATCTAAAGAAGATGTTGGTTCTTGTTCTAAATCATGATCATCATCAAAAATAATATTGTCAAAATCAGATGGTGTTATAGATTGATTGTATAAGTCATCGCTATTAAATTTAAGTTTTTCTTCATTAAATAATAGCTCTTCATCTTGGGTATCATATATAAGAGCATTTAATCTTGCAAAACGTTCTGATGTCCTTGCAAAAGCCCTTCTTTTTGGTTTCTTTTCGGTTTTTTGATCTTTACTTTGCTGAGTTTTATAAAAAATAGATAAATTTTGTGCATATTTATTATTTTCATCTAATGCAATTTTATCAAGGCGGTTTAAAATAGCTGTTCTATGACTAATATTCATAGAAGATAATTTTAATAGAGCATATCTACTGATAGAATCTCCTAATACATCTACTGTTTTACTATCCACTAAATGCTTTTGATGACGATCAATATATTTTTGTGCAATAAAAATAATATCTAAAAATCTTTCATATTTTCCTAAATTTATGGCTCTATCCAAAATATATTTTATTGAATCTTCCATTACTGCTTTTGATAAGTTTTTTTGAGAATTTTTTCTAACATCTCTTAAGCTATTTCTTAATGTTTTGGCAAATTTTGTTAAACTGGGTTCATTATTCAATAAAGCTTGTACTACTTTTCCATCTTGGAAAGTTACTTTATTGTTTATATTTTTTGTCATGGGTTAATTAAGTTTAAATTATAAAGGGATCAGCTTTATTTTTCTAAGTGCTAAAATTTTTAGCCAAATAATTTGGCTATATTAGATTTATCTAAAGTTTTTGTCATCAACAAATAAACCCTTTAAGGGTAAAATTTTAGCATTTAGGAAAATGAAGCTGACCCTTTATTTTTTATCCACCAAAGTTTAAATTTGTTGCATCGGATATAGAAAGCATTGGCAAACCGCTATTTTTTAGTTTTAAAATAAGTTTTTGCTCAATTTTACGAGCCTCACTTTTGCCTTTTTTAATAGCGATATAGAAAAACTCACATTTACTATTTGAAAGCCTAGTTTGATGTGCCTTAATTCTATGTAAAAAATTATCAGTTTCTCCTACATAGAAAAAATTATTTGAAGTTTTAAGTATATAAACAACGCTGTAACCAATGTCATTTAAAGAAGGTATTTGATTTTCTTGCAGGGTTTTTACCTGTATTGGAGATTCACCTGCTATAACAGCAAGTGTTTCTTTAATAAATTGAGTTGAATTGTTTTTATTGGCAAAAGATTTAATAGCAGTATTTGCTGAGTAATTTTTAAATCTTGAAACTGCAAATGGATCATGAGCATTAGCTATTTGCTGAGCTCTGTTAATTATATCTTCATCTAAGCCCATTTTTAAGGCTGTATAAAAAGCTGAAGAGTTTAAATCTATCCCTTCTACTGCTTTGTAAGTTGGAATATTACCGTCACATTGCATTTTAAGGAGTTTCACTTTTTTTAGTTCAACTACTGGGTTAACAAAAAGTTCATGCCAATGAGTGGCAAAGATTGCTTTTATGTTTCTTTGTACAAGATGTTCTAAATATACTAGCAGCAATTGCATGTCCGGCTCTAGATTCTGTTCCTTTACCAAGCTCATCGATAAGTAAAAAACTTTTGCTAGATGCATCTCTAAGAGCAACTTTTATATCTGTCATTTCTACCCCAAAAGCAGAAAGACCTGCTTCAGGGTCATCCTGAGCACCAGTCCTTACAAACCATCCATCTATTTCTCCTAGCAAGTTAAGTTCTTGTGCTGGAAACATAAAACCAGTTGAACCTAAAAGTGTTGTGGCCGCAAGAGATCTAATTAAAGTTGATTTACCAGCCATATTGTGCCCAGTTAATAGGCAAGTACTATCAATAGTAAGTGAGTTGGTAACTGCTTGGCCAGATCTCATCCAGTAGGGGAAGAAATTTTCTAGTGAAATTCTATTTGTTTCACTACTTTTATTAATAAAATTTGTTGTCCAATTTTTAGGTTGGCATTCTTTTATATGAAGATATAGGGTTTTAACAAGATTAGAAAATGTAGCCAAGTGAATAATAGGTAAGCAGTAAGGAGAAAGTTCCAAAGAAGTCTTATGTAAAGTTTGTTTAATTTCTTCACATGTGTTTATAGCTATATCTTTATATTGTTTTAAGGCATTTTCTGTTTCTTTTGTACTCCATCTATCATTAACTTTTTTGCCATAGCGGTCAATAGGGCGTATTAATTTATGTTTTTCAATATATTCTTCATTTAAAGTGCCTCTAATCCAAATAGCATGATTATGAATATCATATGAAAGTGCTATTTTTTTAGAAAATCTACCTTTTTTATCCTTAAAAGATTCAATGAAAGGTATAAGTTTTTGCTCAATAGTTTTTTCATATTTTATTGCTGCCTTTTCTATTTTATTATAAAGATTTTCAACTTTTTTGTTTGAGGTTTTAGCAATTCTTCCTCTAAATTCTTCTTCGATACGCTCAAATAGATTTTTAGAAATTAACTCATTTTTTGGAACATATGCCTCGTCATCTTCTATTGGCAATATTGATGCCAGTATATTAATTATCTTTTTACTAGTATCATATAAAATATCTTCTTTAGCCTTTATTGAAGAAATATAAGAGACTATTTCTAAAGTATTTTTTACAAAATTTCTAGGTAGATTTTCTTGGCAGTTTAGAAAAATTTCTGACAAAGAGAATAGATCTTTTAAAATTTCTGGATGTGCTTCATTTTTATTAAGAGTTTTAACATATTTTACTGGGTTTGAAACAATTAATTTTGGTAATTGTTTGTTACCTAATTGTAATTGAATAATGGCTTGTCTTAAACTTTTTGCAAACTTTTTTGGAGGTGGATTAAGTAATAAGTTTCTAATTATATGCTTACATGTAGCTGGGCTACCTTTTGGTAGCATTAAATCTATAAGATCTGGAATACCTCTTTTGGGTAAAATGCCAATTTGTTGTGCTGTTTCTTGGTATAAAGGGTGGGGACAGTTTGTTACATGTACAGGTGTTGTTTTTAAAAATGAAATATTAGCATCTAAATCTAAATCAATTTTTATTAGCTCTTCCATACGTTTTGGAAAATCTTTGGAAGAATAACCAGACACTTTTATTAAGTTATGAAACTTTAAATTTGCAGCATTTAAAAGGGTATTAGGAATTTTATCATGCAAAAAAACCCGATTCATACGTCCACTATATTTATTAAGACGAATAATGGCAGCTTCTTGTGTTAGCCCTTCTAATATTAGAGAGGTTCTTAAATCAGGATTAATTTCTATCACTTTTATTCCTTTGCTATTTGTAGCTATGCCAAATTCAGGTGGAGCTTGTACAAAAGAAGCGTTTACTCTATGATTCATGGCTAAACCATAAGTGTAGGTAGGAGATGAAGGGGTTGTTACTTCTGATATAAATCTTATTTTGCGCCCATTTTTATGAGTATCATCTGCTTGCTCACAAACAACAACAGAAAACCCAGCCTGAGTAAGATCGTTTAAAACACTTTGAATATTGCTAAGAGGCATTCCTGCCCTAGGGCCTTTTCTTCCCATTCTATTAATTGCACAATGTTCAACTAAAAAAACTGAATCTATACCCCAAGTTTCATAAAATTCTCCTATTTGGATAAGAGCAATTTTTTGAGGATGCTTTTTTTTAACTCTTAAGAGAAAATCGATATTAGAATCTTTTTGCCCAAATGTATGTTTAAATCCTTTCCAAAAAGTTTTTGTTCCATCACCAATTCCTAAAGGACCAGTAGGGTCTAGATCTTCGGCCATTCTTATGGCAACAGGGTGAGATAGGTTTTTAAGCTTTGATTGCCAAAATTTTGATTGAATAAATAAATCTTCACAAAGAGATTTTTCTATTTTTTCCTTCACTTATACCCTTAAAAAATTTAAAGTTAGGTAGATAAAATTTTAAATGGGTTTTAGCGAGAGTTATTAATATAAAAGTATAGTAAGTCAAAAATAAATAAATATGTCAACAATGTCTAAAAAAGCACCATTGCCAGAATCTTGGATGACTTATCTAGGAGAAGAATTTGAAAAAGATTATATGAAAAATCTTAGCACTTTTTTAAAAGAGGAATTAGCTAAGAAAAAATCTATGTATCCTCGTGGCCAAGAAATATTCTCAGCTTTTAATTTAACCCCTTTAAATGAAGTAAAGGTGGTAATAATAGGTCAAGACCCATATCATGGCCCCGGGCAAGCTCATGGTCTTTGTTTTTCAGTAAAGCCTGGAGTGCCAACTCCTCCATCACTTAAAAATATTTATAAAGAATTAGAGTCTGATCTAAATTTAGAAAAACCAAATCATGGTTTTCTTGAATCTTGGGCTAAAAATGGTGTATTAATGCTTAATAATGTTTTAACTGTTCTAAGAAGCCAGCCAGCATCTCATCAAGGAAGAGGTTGGGAAATTTTTACGGATAAGGTAGTAGATATACTTAATAATAAATGCGATAATTTAGTTTTTTTACTATGGGGCAGCCATGCCCAAAAAAAAGCTGCAAATGTTGATAGAAAGAAACATCTAGTGTTAGAATGCCCTCATCCCAGCCCTTTTTCTGCTCATAAAGGTTTTTTAGGCAGTAGACATTTTTCTAAAAGTAATGAATATATGAGTAGCCACGGTATCAAACCAATTGACTGGTCTTTGCCCAAAAAGGTTTGATACCACAACTAATTAGGAAATTTTAAACAAAATATAACCCCTTTATCCTCTTTTGATTTACAAGTTATATCACCACCAAAGACTTGCATAACCCTTTTACAAAAGGATAGTCCTAAGTCAGTTCCTCCCTTTTTATTATTAGTAAAAAAACTATCAAAAATATAAGGCAGTTTGTCTTGAGGTATAACGGGGCCATAATCTTGAAAATGTAAATAATTACCATGCGGTGTTCTATTAAACCAAATGTCAATTTTAGCCTTAAAATAAAGGGAGTTTTTAAGTAAATTAAATAAAATAAAAATCATTAAAGTTTCATCACCTTTAAATCTAAAATTACTCCTAAGATCAATATGAACTGATTTTCTCTGCTCTTCGCTTTCAAAAGCATATTCTTCCAATGCTTTTTTAATTATTTTAGCCATTGATAAATGGGTAAATTTACTTTTATCAATTTTACCCTCTTTAATATTGGCTAAAATTAAATCAATAATCATCAATCCCCTATTTGAAGAGATAGAGATTAGATCAAGAAATTCCATTGCTTCATCTAAATTACCCTTAATAACCTAGCAGCAACTCTTAATTGCTGATAATGGGTTGCGTGTTTCATGGGCTATTGAACCAGCAAGGGATTTAAGATTTTCTTTTGTCATAGTTTGAGATATTGAGTTATTAATTACTGGTGAAATACTATACTATCTATTGCTTTTACTAGCTCTTCATTTAGCATAGAATGACTAAACTTTGGATAATAAAAACGGTTTTGCTGTTTTTAGCTATTTTTAAAACTAGTCATAATAAATAAAATACTATAATAGTAGTATATTATAATAGTATAACTCTTATTAGTCAATAAAAACATTATTTAAAATGAATAGAGTAATAATTACTTATAAACAATGTAGAGCAGCAAGAGAATTGTTGGGCTGGAAACAAAATGATTTAGCTCAAAAATCCAAAATATCTGCTGCCACAATAGCAGACTTTGAAAGAGGAGTTAGAGAATTAAGAGTTTCAACTTTAGAAAAGCTAATAAATGCCTTTGAAGAAGCTGGAATTAAATTTGAGAATAACTCGATAATGTATGGAGTTGGATTATTGAAAGAGTTTGAAGATAAGTAAACACAAATAAGATCTGAGGACAGTATACTTAATTAATAAATCGTAGAATCTGAGAATAACATACTAAAATAAGATAATTAAGTATACTGTTCCCATAATTAGTAATAATTAAGCAAACAGTCCCCAGAACTTAAAGGTTTTTGATAAAGAAAACGATAAAATTTTAAACTCAATGTCAAAATTAATATGAAAAACATAGATAAAATAAGTTTAGAAAATGCCTATCGCTTATTTGAAACAGGTGATATAAAAAAAATTGAAATTGGCACTACAAATGGTTTGCAACAAATACATAAATATCTATTTGCTGGATTGTACGATTTTGCAGGACAAATACGTACAAAAAACATTTCAAAAGGTGGGTTCAGATTTACAAATGCCCTATATTTAAAGGATGTTTTGGCAAAAATTGAAAAAATGCCTGAAAATAATTTTGAAGAAATTATTGCCAAATATATAGAAATGAATATCGCCCATCCCTTTATGGAAGGTAATGGTAGAACTATGCGAATATGGCTGGATATGATATTAAAAACAAAACTAAAAAAACTAGTCAACTGGCAGTTTGCAGATAAAACACTTTACCTCCAAGCAATGGAAAGAAGCCCTATTAATAGCTTAGAACTTAGAACATTGCTTGAAAACAATTTAACCGATGAAATAGATAGTCGCGAAGTTATTTTTAAAGGAATAGAGCAGTCTTATTATTATGAAGGATATGAAAAAGATGGAGATGATGAAGAATAGAAAACAAGGATGGTTATCTAGGGACGGTATACCTAATTATTCTTCAAGACATGCTTTAATTAAGTATACTGTCCCTAGAATTATTAATTATTGAACTGTTGTCTTTTCAACTATTTCCATTTTAGAAATAGTTCTATCAAAATCATTTTGAAAATTTTGATCTTGAATAACTCTAAATTTTTCAAATTCGCTTTCTGCTTTTAGTTTTGCTTTAAGATTAGAGATTTTTCCTTTGTCGGCTAAAATTGGATAATTTGATAATTCTAGAAATTGAATAAGAAATTTTGACCAGTCTTTCATATTCATTACGATTTTTCTTTTGGCTCTGTTTTCAGCTAAATCAACATAAGAGGCTACAATTCTTTCTAGCTCCTTAATATGTTCTTTTTCTAGATAATTTTTAGCAATTGAAACATCGCTTTTTAAAATCTTGCCTTTTGGTGCATCTGCCCAAGTTTTTAAGCCCATATAGGCTTTTTTTGCATCTGCTTCATTGTAAATTATTTCAGCAGCAGTTTTTTTTGTAATAGCAAAATGAAGTTTGTTTTGAACAGTTGCAAAAAAATCTTTGGTGGTTGGTGCGTTTTTATCGTAATCGGCAGAAAGAGCGTAGATATCGGTGATTTTTTGGTAAACTCTGCGCTCACTAGCTCTAATTTCTCTAATTCTTTCTAATAGCTCGTCAAAATAGTCTTTGCCAAAATGCTTAATTTGTTTTAAGCGGTCATCATCTATTACAAAGCCTTTAATGGTGTATTCTTTTAAAATCTTGGTTGACCAGATTCTAAATTGTGTTGCTTGGTAGGAATTTACACGATAGCCAACGGCAATGATTGCATCTAAATTATAAAACTCTAATTCTCTGGAAACTTCTTTATTGCCTTCTTTTTGAACTTGTAAGAATTTCTTACAAGTTGAATTTTTTGTAAGTTCCCCATCATTAAAAATAGATTTTAAATGTAAGGTTATGTTTTGTGGAGTTGTTCCAAACAGCTCACCCATCTTTTTTTGAGTTAGCCATAGATTATCATTTTTGAAAAACACATCTATGTTAACTTTTCCTTTAGGAGTTTGGAAAATAACAAAGTTATTAAATTTCTCTAATTTATCAGTCATAATATTTTGGGGATTTCTTTGGGATGCTTATTTAACAGAAAATGGTGAATTGTCAAAAATATTAATAAATAAAAAATAAGTTTTAGCCTTTAGTGTGTCAAGGTTTATAAATATAAATAAACTAATATAAAATACTAAGGGTACTTGTTTGATTCTAAAGAGGAATAAACTATTTCTAGAAAATTTGTGCTATTAATAAACCCGCCTCCCCATTTTTTATGTATTTTAGAAAATGAGTCTGAAACTGCTAGTTGCTCTGCAGATTGATTGTTTTTTATTGCTGCAATTGCCAATTCTCTAACGTCTTTTAGCATTTTGTTAAAGGCAATTAATTCTTTTTTGTTTGATAATGGCCCGTGTCCTGGGATTATTTTAGTTCTATAATTAGCAATTGATATGATTTCTTGCGTTGCTTTTATCATACCGTCAATGCTGCCACCATGGGCAACGTCGATAAATGGATAGAAGCCGTTAAAATAGAGGTCTCCTGTGTGAATTACGTTGGTGTTTTTAAAATGTATGTATGAATCTCCACTAGAATGTGCTGCTGGAAAATGACTAACTTTGATAGTTTCTTTGTTTAAGTGAAATGTTGTGGTGTCGTTGAAGGTGACAACTGGCAAAGCTTCTTTTGATGCTGCTTTTGATTTCATCTTAAATAACCTTATTTCTTGAGGTGCTGACATTAATTTTCTTACATTGTCGTGAGCTACAATAGTGACGCCAGATTTGCCAAAATGCTCATTTCCTCCGGTGTGGTCACCATGCCAATGGGTGTTTAATAAAAAACGAATTGGTTTTTTGTTAATAGTTTGAATTGCTGTTGTTATTTTTTGACTTAACGGTGCATATTGATCATCAATCATAAATACCCCATCTTGTCCTGATAAAATTCCGATATTACCACCTGCTCCATGCAGCATATAAATATTTTTCCTAACAGGAGTTACCTCAATTTGTGTTTTGGAAAAATCTTGCTTTGCTAAGGCTAGATATGGAAATGAAAATATTAAAATTATAGCGGCTAGACTTAATAGGAACAATTTTTTCATTGAATTTTTTTAAATTATGTTAAATAAAATTTAGACTTTCTGATTGTTAAACTTAAATCATTTTTAATCATTTTTAATCATTTTTAATCATTTTTAATTATTTTTTACAAGTTTTTTATAAAATAAGGGGATATTAATACCGAATTATTGATGTTGTTATTTAATAAGTATAATGTTCCATTATTCTTCAAGACATGCCTTAATGGCAAATTTAATTTCATTGACTAATCTATCTTTATCTCTACCTAATATACCTTTTAAAACAAGTTGATTTGAAGCATGATCACTTCTAAAAATTGTTTTATTAAGGTTGAGGTTGGTCATGATTAAATGCATTTCTTCAAAAAGCTCTAAGTTGGTTAAATGTCTCCAGCCATCATTAAAGCCTGCCTCAAAACGTTTGGATCCAAGCGGAAATTCTGGAACTAGTGTGGATAGATATTCAGGCTGAGCTTGGTTCATCAATTTGGCAGAAGCAATAGCATGTTGTTTACTGTATTTAGGGCCACCAAGGCCAGTTAGGATCATGACAGAACTTTTAATGCCGGCATCTTTTATCTTTTTTAAGGCAGCTAAAGAAGAATCAAAAGTTTCACCTTTTTCTACTAATTTTAATAGCTCATTATCTCCACTTTCACAACCAACATACATAATTTGCAAACCCAAATCCTTTAGCTCTTTTAATTCAGATACAGATTTTTTTAATAAATTTCTAGGTAAGCAATAGGAAGATACACGTTGTAAATTTGGAAAATATTTTCTTATTAAAAACATAATTTCCTTAAGTCTTCTAAAAGAAAGGCCCATAGCATCTCCATCTGCAAGAAACACCCTTGTGACTGGGTAATTATTGTCTACTAAATATTTTAACTCTTTTTCTAACTCTTCAATTGCCTTTGGTTTAAAGCGCTTTTGTTCATCCTTATACATATCACAAAAGGTGCATTTGTTCCAAGAGCAACCATTGGCAACTTGCAAGATTAAAGATTTCCATTCACTTGGTGGACGAAAAACTGGCTCAATATAGTTTAAAGGATACATAATTTTTATGTGTTTTAATTAAAGATAGACTTTGGTATAATTTCTATTTTATGTTGTTGCAATCTTTATTTTTTTATAAGTTTTAGGATTTACCATTTATTTAAGATCCCAATTTTTTAATAAAACAATGGACAAAAAAGCAAAAGAATTAGAAAAAAATTATAAGCAGCAAAAAATGGATTTTTTAGACAGCTTAGAGCCTGATGATTTTAGAAATGGAGAAAATTTTAATCTAGCTGAGAAAATAATTAATCAAATAAATGAAGCATATTATAAAAAATCACTTAACGGTGAAGATGCTCTGGAATTTATTAATAAAGCATTCTTAAATTTATTTAGAGAGAACTCAAAGGCAATAATAAGAGCTATTGAAGTTTCCAATTACTATGTGAAGATAAAATCAGAACTTATGAAAATAAGGGGATAGGATACGTAGTTAATAAGTTTATAATCTGAGAATAGCATGAATAAAATAAAATTATTATGTCTAAAGTTTTAGATAAGCCAAAAAAGAAAAAAAAATCAGGACAAAAAAAGTCAAGATCTAAAACAAGGCACCAAGCAGTAGAGTTTATAGATAATGATGCAGACCCTATCCTTCCTCAAGGAAATTTGGGAATGAATCATGTAGAATATCTTTTCCAAAATTTAATACAAAATATTGATCAAAAAGTTGGGGAAGATGTAGGTAGAAAATATGGTGCTACAATAGTTATACAAGATGGTGGTAATAATATTCAGCTAAGAGAGCAAATAGAGAATTTTCTTTTAGGACAAGATCCAGTAACTGCTCATGGGGCGGTTGAAAGAAAGGCTCTTGATAGAAAACTTGGGCAAGAGAGAGTATTATTAATGTTAAGTACCCAAGACCATTTACCATCTATTATATCTGGTAATTTATCTAAAGGAGCTAAATATAATCACTGGACAGTTTTACATTTAAAAAGGGGTAATGATGGTAGATTAATTATAAGATATGCAGATTCAATTGGGCAGCATAATGGGAAAGATATAATTCCAAATTCAGTAAAAAATGCATTAATTCAAGTATGCAAAATTAATAAAGTAAGACTAACAAGAAGAAATTTTAATTCAACACCTCAAACAAGCTTAAATTGTGGTTACAACGCTGTATTTCATGCTTTACAAATGCTAAATTTAAATGTTATAGGTGGTAATATTGAAAGTTTTATTAATATTACAAGAGTTATGTTGCAAGAAAGATTTGGAACTATTGCAGATATTAATCCAGAAAAACCCAAAAATAAACCTCCTGCTCATAATCCCTTTTTGCCAGATCCAAGGGCTTTTTTAGATTCTAAAGAGAAACCTAAAATAAAAGGTAAAAAAAATAGAGAGAGTTTTGAAAGATTAACTAAAAGCTTTATGGCAATTGTTAGAAAGGAAGAAGTCTTACATGAAACCATTAATCAATTTTTTAAGAATCGTGATATTAATGTACAAGGCCAACATGGAGAAACTTTACTGCATTGGGCTTGTCACAAAGGTAATATAGATTTAGTTCAATATCTAGTTAACAACAAGAAAGCAGCTACTAATATTAAAAATAGTGAAGGTAGAACCCCTTTAGAACATGCTAATTATCGATATAATCTAAAGAGAGGAAAATCTAAATATCGAACAAAAATAGAAAAATGTATTAAATATTTAGAAAGTTTAGAAAGAATAGATCCAAAATTCACAACTCCTATTAAAAAAAGAAATTCAGGGGTTAAGCAAGGAGTTGATCAAGATTTTCAAAGCCCAGTTAGTGCTATTACACAAGGAATTGATAAATTGGCTATAACACCAGAATTTTATGGTGGCAAAACTTTTTTTAGAAAAACTGATAACAAAAGAAATAAGTATAAAGGTAAGATAAAACTAGATACTAGAGATAAGGTTAAATCAGACGGAACAAATGAAGCTGTAAAATATCCAGTAATAGTTCAGTCTCCCGGTAAGCATAAAATGGAAGAATCTAGGCGTAAAAGTGGTAATGATGAGTTATTTCAAAGAGCAAAGAAAAAGCTATGGAATGACCTTGATACAGAATTTAAATTGGATGAAAAAACAGATGTAACATTTAATGATGCTTATAGATATGCAAGGGTTAAGGTAAAAGAATTATTTAATTTTGGAGAAGGTCATATAGGGGCTCTTTATGATAGTGTAAGTGGGCCCCATAGAACTTCTCAAATAGCTGCTGGATATTTTAAAGGGAGTTGGGATCTAGATAAAAATAAGGTGATTGAAAAAGTAACTCAAGCAGCAAAAAGTGAAGAAGAAAAAAAATCTTCACCTATAAAGGCAACAGGTGAACTATTAAAACTTGCAGTACAAAAAACCTCCAGATACAAAGATAATACAAGAGAAAATGAAGAAAAGTTTAGAAAATATAAGAAATATGGCAAAAAACTAGAAGGAGATATATATATACTAATGATGGATTAAATCTTGGTGATGAAATAGAAAGGGACTTTGCTTTAAAGGTCGAGCAAGCGGCAAGAGATAAATGGAAGATGTCGGTTGTAGCTTTAGAAGAAAGATGGAATGGTCAAGATGACGATGAAGAAAATTATAAGGATAATAGCCCTAAGTCAGTTATAAAACGAAAAGTCAGAAGAACAAAAATCAAAAGTGAAATTCATGGCGAAGAAGATAGGGAGTTTTCACCAGTACGATCAGGTAGCCCATATTCTGATTTTAATTTTAATCAAAATTTTGCAAATCTACAGGCAGCAGTAGGAAAGGAAAGTAAGAAAGAGAGATATTTAGCAATAACAGATGTTTTTGCCACTCCAACTCCGGCTATTAGGCCAGATGAAGAGTTTAGAAAAAAAATAGCAGAAGAAAATAAATCTAGAAAGAAAGTAGAATTTGAAGAAGAGTATCGACCTGATAAAAATTGGTCTTTAGCACAAATATTTTTTAAAAGAATATTAGAGCGCCCACCTAATACAAGAGAAGAATTTGATTATAAATTTCTAGATGACTTATTTAAGGAACATAATGTCAAAAAAGGAGATATAGCTCAAGTGTTACATTATTGTGATGTTACTAATGATGACGAACGTTATGATGATAGATTGCATCAAATAGTAGAAAAATACAGTAAAGAAAAACCAAGATCTTTTGTTAAAGCTGCAACTACTGGTAAATTTGGTGATATTAAGAGTATAGGTGGATTTAATGAGTTATAAAGTAAGTATAAATTTTATTTATGAATTTACCAATATTAAATATAGTTAATTAGTTTTAATATTAAGTAAGGTAATTTTATTATTAATTTATTATATTTAATATCAAATAGATAATATTTTTAACTTATTGTTTTTAAGTTAATTATTGTCATTACCCTGTGGGCAATGACAATAATTTTTCTTTGTTTTTAAATAACTATTTGAAAAACTTCTAATTTTGAATTGCAGCCACAGTGGCAATAATCTTAGGAAAACTTCAAAATTTGCTGCCTTAAGGAATTATCAAAAGATAGGTTAGCAAAGCTCTTTTTCATATTTACAGCACAAAATAGCTGTAACAAGTAATAACACTCATTGCTATTAAATTAGCAATTGCTCCAGTTTTGATCATATCTTTAACATGTAGATAGCCACTTGAGAAGATAATGGCATTTGGTGGAGTAGACATTGGTAGCATAAAGGCGCAAGATGCGGCTATTGTAGTAGGCACAGATAATGTGGTTGGTAAATCTCCAAAATTAAATGACAACATCATTAATATTGGGGCAAGTATGGTAATTAATGCTAAATTACTAATAAATTCTGTTAAGAAAACAGCAATGAAAGTTGCTAATATTAATGCTAGTAAGTAATGCTGAATATTTAGCATAATAAAACCATCGCTAATTAAATTTATTGCTCCTGATTTTTCTAAGCCTTTGGCTAATGCTAAACCTCCTCCAAATAGTAGTAATGTTCCCCAAGATAAGTTTTTTGTATCTTTCCATTCTAGTAAATGAGTTTTATTTTTCTTTGAAGGTATAATAAAAAATAAAGAACAAAATATTAAGCCAATTGCAGGGTCGGAAATTTTAAATGGAAAATAGCTTTTAAAAATCCAGGATAATGCTAGTAAAATAAATATTATTATTATTGATTTTTCTTCTCTGGTTATTTTGCCAAGTTCTTTTAATTTATTGATAATGAAGTTTCCTTCAAGAGGTTGATCAAATTTTACGTTTTTTAATTGGTAGAAATTTAAATAGGCCCATAAAGAAACTAGTAATATTATTGCTAGTGGAAAAAATAGCATTAACCAACGTGCAAAAGAAAACTGAATATCGTACATTTCATCTAAAAATGAGACTAAAATAGCGTTAGTTGGTGTACCAATAATGGTTGATATTCCGCCAATACTAGCTGAATATGCTATTGAGAGCATTAATATTGTTGAAAACTTCCCTTCTTTATTTTTGCCAGATACATTTAAAAAAGATAAAGCAATAGGCAGCATAATTAGGGTTGATGCGGTATTGCTAATCCACATACTTAAAAAAGCTGTAGCTAACATAAACCCTAAAAGAATTCCAGCTGGATGATGGCCGGTGTATTTTAGAATATTAAGGGCAATACGGTAATTTAAATTCCATTTTGTTAAGACTAGCCCCAGTAAGAAGCCGGCAAATGTTAGGAAGATGATTTTGTTACTGTAATATTTTGTAACCTCATCAATTGTCATTACATCAAAAACAGGAAATAGGCAAATAGGCACAAGAGCGGTAATTGCAAAAGGTAAAGCTTCGCTAATCCACCAGCTAAACATTAAAAAAGCAATTGCTAGGGTGATAGATAATTTTTGATTAGAGGTAAAGTGATTGATGATGGTAAAGGAGGTAGCAAATAAGACGACTCCAAATAATAAATTGAATTTTTCTTTAACAAAGGACATGAAATATTACGTTAATTTTATTGTTGGGAGGTTTTTAAATAGTAGTTATGATGTGATGTAATTTGCAAGGGAAATATTGAGATCTTAGATGTTAGAGTTTGGCTCGCTCCTGTAATAAGGGGTCACGAGGGGAGTAATTAAAGGAAGACCCATCACGGATCTGGGTCAGTGTTTACTCTGACCCCCTCGCTTATGTGGAGAATCCGGGATGTTGTAAGTATGGTGTTGGTATGATGGAAGTTTGCAGTTGTGGGGAGATTGTGTAGTATTAAACATCTTAGATGTTGATACCTGGCTTCGCCACTACAATAAGGGGTTAAAGCAAAAAAGTTATGAACTTTTGGTTCATGACTTTTTAGTCATTGACCCCGCCCAAGTCACGGGGCAAGTATTAAAGAATTTACGTTACGTGACAAAGAAATAAAGTAAATAATTTATGACAAAATTCATTATGAAAAAAAACAAAAAAGATATTTTGTCATATGGGTACCCGCAAGGCGGGTCGCCACTAATGTGGCGTAAAATTAGCATTAACCTTTGGTTAATGTGAAACAAAAAATTCACTCGCTCATAAGTTGTATTTATTTGTTCAATACAACCACAGGTAGAAAAAAAAGATTTTTTTTCTACCTGTGGTTGGTTGTGAAAGCTTTTTAATGCTGTTTACTAGTGATCATGATAATTTCACTACATTATCATATCTTAAAAAATGATTATGTTTAACCCAAGCATAATTTGTTTTTTTAAGTTTTAAGGCATTAATTTCACTACAAGTTTTTGTCTTAAGAAATCTGACTTAATTTTAAGTCAGTTAGGTCACTTAAAATGTAAGTTAATGCATTACTTAACTAATTTTAAGATATTGATCTAGGCCAATTTTACCTTCAATTATTTAACTCTTATTGGTTTTGAGAAATTTAATAATTTGGTAAAATTGGCCAAAAAGTTTATGGGTCTGTCCCGAATCAAAAATCGTTCAATTTTTTCTTAATTTCCACCAAAAATAAGGAAAAAGTGAATGATTTTATTTTTCTAATTCCAAATTCTTTGATTTGGGACAGTCCCTTTATGCATTAATTAACAATATTAAATTTAAGATTTATGGTTGCCAAAGTAAAAACCTTCGCCTTTTTAGGAATTCAAGCAATTGATGTTGATGTTCAAGTTAAAATTAGTCCAGGTAAGCAAGCCTTTTCTATTGTTGGTTTGGCTGACAAGGCAGTGGGAGAATCAAAAGAAAGAATAAGGGCTGCTATTTTATCAATGGGCTTAGAATTTCCTTACAAAAGAATCACAGTTAACTTAGCACCGGCAGATTTAATAAAAGAAGGCAGTCATTACGATTTAGCAATTGCTATTGGGCTGTTGGTTGAACTTGGAGTTATTAATCAAAGTGAAATTGATCAATATTATTGTTTGGGTGAGTTATCTTTGGATGGTTTTATTTCAAAGGTTAGCGGTATTCTACCAGCTGCCATTGAGGCTAATGCCAAGAATTGTGGTATTATTTGTCCACAAATTTGTGGTCCAGAGGCTCTTTGGGCTGGCAATGAAGATGTTATTGGAGCTAGTAATTTAATTGCCTTAATAAATCACTTTAAAAATACACAATTTATCCCAAAACCAAAAATTAATTTAAGGAAAGAAGAAATTACTTATCCTGATTTAAAAGATATCAAAGGTCAGCAAATTGCCAAGAGAGCTTTGGAAATTACTGCTGCTGGTGGCCATAATCTATTAATGATTGGTCCTCCTGGTTCTGGTAAATCAATGTTGGCATCTAGATTGCCTGGCATAATACCTAAGCTTAATGTCAAAGAAATGTTAGAGATTAATATGATTCATTCTATTGGTGGTAAGTTAGAAGATGGTCAATTAATTACACATAGGCCATTTCGCGATCCTCATCATTCTTGTTCAATGCCAGCAATGGTTGGTGGTGGCACAAAGGCAAAGCCAGGCGAGATTTCTCTAGCTCATAATGGTGTTTTATTTTTAGATGAATTGGCAGAATTTCCAAGAGTTGTATTAGATTCCCTCAGGCAACCAATAGAAAATGGCAATGTATCAATTTCAAGGGTTAATTCTCACATTACTTATCCCGCTAATTTTCAATTAATTGCTGCGATGAATCCTTGTCGATGTGGCCATTTAATGGATGACTCTAGAACCTGCAATAAAGCTCCAAAATGTGGACAAGATTATCAATCTAAAATTTCTGGTCCATTGCTAGTGCAGTGTCCTAAATTGATTGTATATTATAATTAGATAATTAAAATAATA
>JAYORG010000009.1:0-54201 GCA_038123275.1 Rickettsiales bacterium
GTTAGGAGGTGATAATTTTTCTCTTGTGCCTTGTTTAAATGATAGCGATGATGGAATAAAGCTAATTAACGATTTATTGGAGAATAATCTCTGGGTAAGTTAGTTAATTTAACCTAAATAATACTTCGTTCCTTTTGAAGAAAGGTATAGTCCAAGGCGAGTTATAATAAGCATTAATTGGATTTGTTAAATCTGCCTCAAGACCATTTTCTTCAATAGCACTTTCTAAGACTTTTTGGTATTTATTAAAATTCTTATCCGTAGCTCTTCCAGAAAATCTTATCGCAATAAATTTAGTATTTTTTATATATTCAATTTTAACATTTTTATTTTTGGGCTTTGGAAGGTTATTATCATTAAATCTATCTGGCATTACAAATGACATGGATTTTTCATTTTGAATATTTTCTTGAAAAACAGGTGTAGTCATTTTTATTTCTTGATTTTGTTCATTTTCACCAGAAATAAATTTAAACAAAGTTCTAAAATTATTATTCTCCGACCCTTCTTTTGTTGATATTGTTGCCAAAACTAAATCTTTATATTCTCTTATCTCAATTTTCTTAGAAATAGTTTTTACAACTTCATATCTTGCAGTTTCATAAGACATTGCAATATTTGGAATTGTTAGAAATATCAAGAATAGTATTTTTTTCATGTTTTTATTTATGTTAAATTTAAATTTTTAGCAACTTGTTGTAGCCCTTCTTTATATGAAGGAAAAATAAATTTATAATTCAGAATTTTCTTAAGTTTGCTATTATCAACAATCTTGTTATCTAGGGCAAATGAAGAATGTCTAGATTCCTTTAAATCACTTCCAATTGGTAATTTATTTATTTTTAACAACTCTTCACAAATATAATTATTTACCTCATTTGTTGGACAAGGGTTGTTGTCGGCAATATTAAGGATCTGATTTTTAATTTTTGATGATAAAATAACCTCTTTAATTATGGCAGAAATATCTGCTACATGGGTGCGAGATATCATTCTGCTCGATGATTTATTTTGCGCAAGCTCCTTGCTGCGAATTGATAATATGTTATTTCTTTTATCTCCATAAATTCCGGCCAATCTTAGAATAATAATATTTGCCGATTCATTTTCCTCTAATTCAAGATATTTATTTTCACATGCAATTCTTGCTATTCCATTGCTAGAGCGAGTTTTGAGTTCTGAATCTTCCTGAACTTCCTTACCCTCATGATCTCCATATACTGAGGTTGCAGAAAGGTATATTAATTTATAAGGAGTTTTGCGACTTAAAAAGTAATCATGAAATTTATCAATTATTATATCTGTCTTTAATTGATAAAATGGAGGTATGGAAATAACAAAATTATCATAATTATCCAAAACAGAACTATTGATCTTTGAAAAGCGAATGATTTTTACATTGATTGGGGGTTTAAAATACTTTTCTTTTATTTTATTTATCGAGGCTCCAATATCAAAGCTATCTAAATGGTAGGCTCTACAAAAATACTGAGCAACATAGCCATATCCTAAAAATAAAATATTATGATTATGTTGTTCTTTTATATTTTGCGTCATCTATAAACTACTTTTGAGCATCCACGCATTCTTTTGATGAATTTCAATGCGATCAGTAACTATTCCAGCCGTAACCTCATCCCCCAAATCACCAGCTTCTTTCAAAACATTAGTTAAGGTTTTAACAATAATTTCTTGATCTTCAGCTAATTCTTTAATCATAGAAGTTGCATCAATATCTTCATTACCTTCCTTGATATTTGTAATTTTGCTGTATTTTTTAAAACTACCGGGAGCCTTCTCTCCAAGAGCCCTGATTCTTTCTGCTATTAAATCAACTGCTGTAAATAGGTCATTATATTGCTCTTCAAACATCAAATGGAAAGATTTGAAATTTGACCCAGTTACATTCCAATGATAATTTTGAGTTTTTAGATAAAGTATATAGCTGTCTGCCAACGCTAATTTTAGGGAGTCTGATACATTTTTATTTGTCATTTTTCTTTATAAGTTAAATTAATAATTCAAACAATATATTTATGATTTAATCACGGCCATAATTAAAAATCTATTTTAATACGATTAAAATCTAGCACATTTCCAGAATCTGAGGGTGTTAAACTATCCATAACCTCTAGTAACTTTTGAACAGAGTATTTCGCTGTAAATAGCTTTTCTTTGCTAACGGTATTTTGAAATGGCTTGGATAATTTGCTATCAACAGTTCCTGGGTGCAAGCCAACTATAATAGCTTTTTTGTTGGATCTACCTATTTCTATGGATGCATTTTTTAAAACCATATTAAGAGCTGACTTAGATGCTCTATAAGAATACCAGCCACCTAGTTGGTTATCGGAAATACTGCCTACTCTGGCACTTAAAGCGGCAAAAATTGACTTTGAGTTCTTATTTAATTTTGGTAGAAAATGCTTGGCTATAATGGCTGGAGCTATGGTGTTAATGCTAAATAATTGATGGAATTTTTCTTTTGATAGGTCTCTTAAAGATTTTTCTGGACTAATATTTGCACAGTGAAGCATTCCAGTTGCAACTATTACTATATCAATATTAGCATTTTTACTTGCCTTGCTGGCTGATGATTTAATGGATTCCTCATCTTCTATATCAATAAAATAGGACTCAACTTTGCTATCGTTAAATTCTATTTCTGAACGACTAAATGCAAATATTGATTTCACTTTTTTGTCCCCAGATAATTGCCTAACAAACTCACTTCCCAAGCCCCCGCTTGCACCTATAACAACAATATTTAAATTCTTATTTTGCATTTTTTAACAGAAAAAACCTTATTTTATAAGGCAGAATTGATAAAACTCTCATTAAAGAAGTAAAAATAAATGGAAATTTAATCTCGAATCTATTTTTTGGTAACTGCTTTATTATTATTTTAGCAGCTTTGTTTGCTGATATTATTCCAGGCATTTTAAAATCATTTTGATCAGTCAGTCTTGTCTTAACAAACCCTGGGTTGATTAATTGAACTTTAGTTTTATATTGTTTTAACTCATAAAAAAGGCTTTCTGATAAGTTGCTAAGAGCAGCCTTTGAGGCTCCATAAGCTAAAGAATTTGGCATTCCGAAATATCCAGCAACGCTTGAAATGATTGCTAAATGACCAATTTTCTTTTCTTTAAATGACGGCAGGAATGAATCAATAAAATTAAGAAAGCTGTTTAAATTTATGTTGATGATATTTTTTGCTTTTTGAAGGTCAAAATTATCAATATTCATTGGCTGATAAGCGCCAACGCAAAAAATCACAATATCTATCTTATCCCATTTTTTACTTAATGTTGCAGATAGTTTATTTAAATCGCTTTTTTTAGAAACATCGCTAGCAATTGACAGATGGTTGCCATTTAGGATTTTACATAAATTATCTATTTTATCCTTTGATCTGGCAACAATAGCTAGGTTTGATCCAAGACCTGCAAGTTCTTTGCATAATTCTTCACCAATACCAAAGCTTCCACCAATTACTAAAATATTTTTGTTATTATAGTAGCTGTTGTTAGACATTTATTGCTTTTGGAAAAATATTGTCAACTTACCAAAGGTAATACCAAATTTCTTGATTGTAGATTTATTTACTAAAATATTATCATCCAAAAGATACATCCAGTCATCTAAAGTTACTTTATATCTAGTTTTCTTTTCTTTATCAACTTCAAGATCAAGCACATATTCCATTTGCATAGCATTACCATATTGAGAACCCTTTGCTTCACCGATTACATCACCAGCAGAGGCGATAAAATTATGATCGTCACTGAATTTTATTGTCCATATTCTTTTGCTTTTTTCTCCATCATCAAAAGTAAAATACTCCTCCAAAACTCCTTCATTGCCATTCCATTTACCTTCCATTTCTACCGTGAATCGTCTAGTAACTTTTCCGCTTCGGTCTTCCAGCATTCCCCAGGCTTTTACTTTACCATTGAGATAGCTTCTGATGTCTAATTTAGGATTATTTTCTTTGTAATCTTTTGGCTTAATGCTTGAGCATGAAAATAGAGACATAGCTAATAAAATAATTGAGATTGATTTAAATAAAGTTTTTTTAGTCATTATTTTTTAAAATTTTTATAAAGAATAAATGCGCCGCAACTTCTAAATATTATAGGAAGTAATGCATAAGAAAAGGAAATAAATTGTTTTTTATTATATGGATCATTCTCAAGAAATCCAATGAAGTAGATTAAGGCAGATGAAGCCAGAGTTAGTGAGATTTTTATAATAAAATTTGTGATTCCAAATATGGTTGTTTCATTGTTTTGCAACTTATGTTTCTGAATAAGATCGGTTAAGATTGAATATGATAAAGCAAAGTCTCCGCCAAATCCAATTCCAGATAAAATACAAATAACGCCATACAAAAATATATCTCCTTCACCCAAAAAATAACACCAGCCAAATATAAAAACTGTGAATGTGATTGAAATTACAAAAGTTTTAATTTTGTCATTTAAGATTTTGGATAATTTTGTCCAAAGCATAACCCCAAGCAATAATCCGAAGAAATACAGGAGCAGAAACATGCCAACCAAATGTTTAGCGTTAATCACGCTTTCTACAAAAAATAATATTAGAACCGCTGGAATCGATGAAGATATGGAGTTGAGTAAAAATATAATAAAGTATTTCCGCAGAATTGGTTTTTGCAATATCTTCTTAAGGCCGCCTTTATTAACTTTGGTTTGATAATTATTACTAGGTGCCTGTAAATAGAATATTATAGCAAATATCACGATTAGGACGAGATAAACGAACCCAATTAAAAAGAAGGAATTGGTCTCGCTAAAATATTTAAATAAAATTGCTGGGCTAGCGGCAGCAAATATTATTCCAAGAATAAAAGAAACTTCACGATATGAAATAATTTTGGTTTTTAGATGGTAGTCATTACTGAAAGCCACCGCGTATGACTGGTAGTTGATGTAAATTATGCTAAAAATACTGTATGTAGCAATTAGGGATATAGTTAGCCATAACTCAATATTGGAAGTAGATAGGGGGTGAAATAGAAATAAAAATGAAACACCAAGTAAAGGGGAGAAAAAGCATATTATTTTCTTTTTTAAATGAGGCAATTTGTCACTAACTATTCCAAATAGTGGGTCCTGGATAGTATCAACTAATCGAGTAACCAATAAAATAGCTGCCATAGTTTTTAAGCTAACAGCAAAATTATCAGCGTAATAATTTGGTAGATAAATATATATAGGCAAGCCAATAAAGGAGAGGCAGAAAGCAAGTAGGGAATATGATATTAGGTTTTTATTGTTAATTTTATCCATCTCTCCTAAATAAATCTTTTGTCATTGATTTGTACTTATTGTCTTTGTAAAGCCAAATATCTAAGAATATTTTTGAGAATTTTGTTTCAGTAATTTTTCCTGTTAAAGATTTATTGTAGTAAAAACTTACAACCCCATTTTTGCTGTATTTAGCCTCAATTATATCACCTTTTTTGACATCTGGAAAGATTGAAATTAGTTGCTCGTAATATCTATTCTGGTCTTTTTTATTTATATCATAATACCGATTAATTTCTTCTATCGATGATTTTGAAAGCTCATCTTTATCAAAATTCATATTATAGTTTATAACTAGAGAGAAATTGGTCTTATAAATTTCTTCCGGATACAAGTAATCTTTATCATTGGCGCATAAATAAACATCATATGCTTTTAATAGTAAAAAGGTAAATTTATGATGATTACATGAGTTATAACCAAAGTCTTGGGGCGCCATGTTCGCTTTTGCAGCTATAGGCAATGATAAGGTAGCGAATAGGGCAATTATTTTAAGCATGAGCTAATGAATATTGAATTACGTCCGTTCTTTTTGAGTTGAACCCAGCAGCACAATAAGCTAGATAAAATTGCCATTTTCTAATAAATTCTTGATTATAGCCTAAGCTCATAACCTTACTTTGTGCTGCATTGAAATTATCTAGCCACTTTAATAAAGTTTTGGCATAAGATTCACCAAACCCAAACTCATCAACAACATGCAAACCATGCTTCTGAGCCATCTCATTGAAAATAGATGGAGACGGTAAAAATCCTCCAGGGAAGATATATTCCCTAATATAGTCGGAAGTTTTTAGATATTTTTTATAAAACTCATCACCTATTGTGATAGTTTGAACTACGGCCCTTCCTTCTTTTTTTAAACATTCTGTGATTTTAATAAAATAATCATTCCAATATTTTTTACCAACCGCCTCAAACATTTCAATTGATACTATATTATCAAATTTACCTTTTTCGTGTCGATAGTCCTGCAAGGAGATGTGAGCATTTAACTTTTTATTTTTAATTAACTGTTCACTATATAATTTTTGTTGATTTGACAAGGTTAGGCCTTTTACATCATAGCCCTTATTGTGTGCCTCACTGATGAACCCGCCCCAACCACAACCAATTTCTAGAATTTGAGAACCGCTTTGATTAATTTGATTTAATATCCGTTGATATTTATTACTTTGAGATGTAAGCAAGCAATCTGCTTCACAAAATATCCCAGAGGAGTAACTCATACTTTCATCAAGCCATAGAGAGTAAAAATCATTCCCTAAATCATAGTGATACTCAATATTTTTTTTACTACCCTTTACGCTATTTTTTTTAAATAGGTTTTTAATTCCAAAAAGAGCTGAATATAAAATATTGCTATGAAATAAAGGCTCTAATTCCTTTTGATTTAAAGAAATAAATAAAAGTAAATTTGCTATATTTTTGCTAGTAAAAAGACCTTTTATATAGCCTTCACCAAAGCCAATATCACCCTTTGACAACACTAGATCAAGCAAAGCCCAGTCATTGATCCTGATATCTGCACAAACCTCACTATTTTTATCACCGATATCTATCTCATTGCCACATGGGGTGTTGATGATTAAGTAACCATATTTTGCTTTTTCTAGATGTTTAAAAATTCTATTTTCCATTTTTTGATATGGTTAATTTTCTCTTTGGTTCTTCAGGACATTTGTAATATTTAATAGATTTTAAATATAATTTTATAGCTTGGTAGTGAATTAATATTACTGTCTTAAAAGTAAAAAATGGCATCTTTAAAAAGCGCAGTAATAGGTTTCTATTATTAAATTCTTGAAAGTGACATTTTAAAGATGTGCTAAGTTTAAGCCTTCCATCAACAAGATAGTTAATAAAAAAATTCACCTGTTTACCCGTAATCTCAAAACGAAATTTATATTTTCCTTCGATTTTCATAAAGGGAGAAACATAAAATTCTTTTTTTGCTTCTATCCAATCATTTGATTTTATTTGTTTTAAACCTTCTTTAAAACAAAGATAACTATGCCTTTGACCACAAGTATTGTGAACTTCACTAAGGACAGCAATTAGATTATTTTTACTGTCAAAACAAAGCCAGAAACTCACAGGATTAAAAACATACCCTAAAACTCTTGGGTGGGTTACTAAAACAATATTTTTGATATTGTTGATGTTGTTATTTTGTAGAATTTGATAAATCCAATTATTGATATTTTTTGGATTTTTATCACCATAGTCAGATTTGCAGAAGCCAAATAGATTAAGTTTATCTAGTGAGAATAAAGCTTTTTTAAGCTCTTTTGTTTTAGATATAGGAAAAGAAATATAGGTGCTTTTATAGTCAAAATGGTTCTCTTTTGGAAAAAATCTATGATGCATAATATCGCCCTTAATTAATAAAGGTTTTTTTATCATTTTTTCCATGGCACCTCTATTTCAAATTGCTTAGCAACATTAATTGCTGAATTTAAGCCATCTTCATGAAAACCATATTTTGTCCAAGCACCACAAAACCAGATATTTCTTTTGCCTTGAATTTTATCTAAATTCTCTTGGGACTTAATTGCCTCTTCATCAAAAATTGGATGTTCATATTCATATTTGCCAAAAATATCTTTTTTATCAATTTGATCAATTGGGTTTAAAGTAACAAATAAAGGGTGTGAATTATCTATATTTTGCAAATTATTCATCCAGTAACTAAGAGAGACTTTGTTTTCTTTTTGCTTAGATAGATAAACCCAACTCGCCCAAGCCTTTTTATTTTCTGGCATCTGATTTTTATCTTTGTGTAAAACAGCAATATTTTTGCTATATTTTATCTTTGATAAAATTTCCTTCTCTTGTTTAGTTTTGTCTGAGATTATTTTATAAGTTTGATCCCCGTGGGAGGCAAAAATTACATGATCAAATTCATAATCCTTACCTTCTTTGTCAGTTAAAATGATTTTCTCTCCTAATTTTTCTGATTTGGTAATATTGCAGCCTAGCTTAATTTTATCATGAAAGCTTTCACTTATCTTTTTAACATATTCTTTTGATCCACCATCAACCGTGTACCATTGAGGCTGATTTGTGACAGTCAAAAGACCATGATTATAGAAGAATTGTAGAAAAGTTTTAGCAGGATAATTTTTGATTAACTCTAAAGGGCAACTCCAAATAGCACCAGCCATTGGAAATAAGTAATAGTTTTTGAAATAATCACTTAGGCTTAAATCATTGATGAAATCATTTAAAGTTGTGTTTTCTAAATCTTTACCATTTTCAATAAGCTTAATTGCATTTTTGTTAAATTTCACAATATCCTTAAGCATTTTTAAAAACTTAAGATTAAAGAAATTCTTTTTTTGAGCAAAAAGACCAGCTAAATTATTACCGCTATATTCAAAACCGCTATCTAGATCTTTAATGCCAAATGACATATTGCTTTTGGAAATTTTAACCCTGAGCAGTTCAAAGAAAGCTTTTAAATTTGGGTAAGTGCTAAAGTTGAAAACAATAAAACCAGTATCCACATCTATTTTCTTACCATTATAAGAAATGGATGCAGTATTGGAATGACCTCCCAAATAATCATTCTTCTCAAATAAGGTAATATCATGCTTTTTATTAAGCAGCCAAGCACAAGACAGCCCCGATATTCCTAACCCAATTATAGCTATTTTCATAATAATAAATTTCTATAAATTATAAAATTATTCTTTATTTTGCCTTGTGTTCAATTATTTTCATTTATAATATAGAAGCAATAAGTTTTCACTAAAATTTTGTTAATTTTCTAAAGATAATACCTATGGCAAGCGAAAGTGATATAATGACAGTTAAAGATTTAGCTCTGTATTTAAAAATTGCAGAAAAAACAGCCTATCGCTTTGCATCAGAGGGTAAAATACCTGGTTTTAAGGTTGGTAGCGCTTGGCGGTTTCGTAAAGCTGAAATTGATAAATGGATTGAAAAACAAAGTAAAACAGGAAAATAATGGCTAATAATCACGAAAATTTAATAGGTTTTATTTGGAATATAGCTAATAAATTGCGTGGCCCATATCGTCCTCCGCAGTATAGAAGAGTAATGTTGCCAATGACAATTCTTCGTAGAATGGATTGCGTTTTGTTATCTACAAAAGATGAGGTATTAAAACAATATGAAAAATTACAAGCTCAAGGCCATAGCGAAGATGCTATCCATAAAATCCTAGGTCGTACTGCATCAAAAGATAGAGAGCAGCCTTTGTACAATACCAGTAAATATGATTTTAATAAATTGCTTGGTGATTCGGATAATATTGCTCGTAATTTAGTATCTTATATCAATGGATTATCTCCAAAAGCTCGTGAAATTTTTGAGAAGTTCAATTTTGAGCAAGAGATAGAAAAATTAGATAATGCCAACAGGCTTTATTTGATAATTAAAGAATTTGCTAATATTGACCTACATCCAGATAAGGTTGATAATTTGCAAATGGGTTATGTTTTTGAGGAGCTAGTTCGCAAATTTAATGAGCAAGCTAATGAAGAAGCCGGAGATCACTTTACTCCTCGTGAAGTAATAGACCTTATGGCTCATCTTGTTTATACTGGCGAAGAAGATATTTATAAACCTTCAATTTATCGCTCTATCTATGATCCAACTTGTGGAACTGGCGGAATGCTTTCAGTCTCTGAAAATTATATTAGAAGCCACAACCCCGATGTAAATCTTGGCCTTTTTGGGCAAGAATATAATCCCGAATCTTATGATATTTGTACTGCTGATCTTCTTATAAAAGATGAGCCTGTCGATAATATAATTCTTGGTGATACTTTAGGTGATGGTAAAACTTATGATGGTCACCCAGATAAGAAGTTCCATTATATGCTTGCCAACCCTCCATTTGGAGTTGAGTGGAAAACGCAAGAAGGAGTTGTCAAAAAGGAACATGAAGAACTTGGTTTTGATGGCAGATTTGGCCCAGGAACACCAAGAATTAATGATGGGGCTTTATTATTTTTGCTTCACATGATGTCAAAAATGCATGACTGCCCACAAAATGGAGGTGATGGTTCTAAGATTGCAATTGTCTTTAATGGCTCACCTTTATTTACAGGTGATGCTGGTTCTGGTGAAAGTAACATCAGAAGATATATTATCGAAAATGATCTACTTGATACGGTCGTGGCCCTACCAGATCAAATGTTTTATAGTACAGGAATTTTTACCTATATTTGGCTTGTTTCTAATAAAAAAAAGGAAGAGAGAAAGGGTAAAATTTAATTAATCGATGCCACCAAGCATTTTCAAAAAATGCGTAAAAGCTTGGGCAATAAGCGTAATGAATTATCAGAAGATCATATTAAAGAAATTACTCGCCTTTATGCTGAGTTTAAGCATGACACAAAATCAAGAGTAATTATTGATGGTAAAAGCATCGATCAAATATGCTCAAAAATTTTCAAGAACCAAGAATTTGGTTTTCTAAAAATAACAGTTGAAAGACCTCTTAAGTTAAATTTTCAAGCAAGTGAAGAAAGGATAGAAAAATTAAAACTTGAAAATGCCTTTGTTAAATTGGCAGAAAGCAAGAAGCGTAAAAATGAGAAAGTCATTGGTGAAGAAATAGAGCAAGGCAAAAAATTGCAAAGCGATATTTTGCAAATGTTTGCAAATTTTGATTCTTCAAAAATATACAAAAATAGAGATGAATTTACTAAAGATTTAAATTCAGCAATAAAAAAATCAAGCTTAAGCCTTACTCCTCAAATCAAAAAATCAATTTTAAATGCTTTATCCACACAAGATGAAACTGCAGATATTTGCCTTAATTCAAAAGGAAATCCTGAGCCTGATTCTAATTTAAGAGATACAGAACTTGTACCATTGCCAAATGATATTTCCTTACCACTTCCAATAGAATATGATACAAAAGCTGACAATAGCAACTTGGTGAATTTAGTAAAAGAAGCTTGCGAGAATTATTTAGAAAAAGAGGTAAAGCCACATGTTAAAGATGCTTGGATTGATTACAGCAAAACTAAAGTTGGCTATGAAATTCCTCATAGAAAGATTTTTAGTTTATTTGAATCGATTAACGATTTGAAGGAAATACAAGATAAGATAACAAGCCTTCAAGACGAAGTAATTGATTTGTTTAAAGAGGTAATAGTATGACAGAAAAGTAAGCGTCCAGTAAACCCGCTCTAGAAATTATTTCTAAGCCAAATTAACATTCCAGGGAAGTAGCTGAGCAATATTCTTAACTTTATAATCTTGAATAACTGACAAAACCTTAGATAAGTATTTTTGCGGATTGATGTTGTTAATTTTACAGGTTTCAGTTATGGTATAGATATTGGCTGCGGTTTGGCCACCATTATCTGATCCAGCAAAGAGGTAATTTTTTCTACCCAGTGCAATTGGTCTCATGGCATTTTCGGCGATGTTGTTGTCTATTTCTATTTTGCCGTCCATGAGGAATCGTTGTAGAGCATCTTCATTGTTTAGGGCATAGTTTATAGCTTTAGCGGTGATGCTTTTTGTTGGTAATTTATTTTTTAGATATTTTAATCTTTTGAATAAATCATTTATTAATGATTGTGATTTTTTCTGTAGAATTTCTAATCTTTTATCTGGTTTCTTATTTCTAATATCTTTTTCTATTTTATAGATTTCTCCTATTCTTACTAATATCTCATTGGCAATATTAGCTTTGTCATTAGTTACCGTTACTTCATAGAATTTTCTTCGCATGTGAGCGAAGCATGCTGATTCAATTATATCTTCACCATATAATCCATTATACCCAGAGTAAGCATCAGCGTGGAATATTCCTTTGAAGTTTTCTAAATGTGATTGCGGCCTGATTCCTTTACGATCTGGGGAATAAAAATAACAGATGGCAGGAGGAATATTACTATTGTGGTTTTTACCATTTCTAGCATAAGCCTATAATCTCGCTGTTTTTGTTTTACCATTTCCTGGGGCTAATACTTTAAGGGTAGTATCATCACCATGAATGTGAGATGAGTTGAATATTTCTTTTTTTATTTCATCCACAATGATATCTAACAATCTTGCACATTGTCCACCCCAACTAGCCATGGTGGATCGGCAAAGATCTACATTTTCATCTCGGCTGTAAATTTCACTTTGACGATAATAAGGTAAATGATTACAATATTTCTGCACTAATATATGAGCAAGTAGACCAGATTCAACTTTTCCTTTAGCTATTGCTTTTTCTGGAACTTCACCTTGAACTATTTTTTCACAATTTTTGCAAGCACATCTCGGTCTAATAGTTTTTATTACTTTAAATGATGCCGGAACATAATCTAATGTTTCTGATATATCATCACTTATTTTGTGGAAGTCCTTGCTGCCACAATCAGGACAGATTGGATCAGGTTTTATTACCCTCTCTTCTCTTGGTAAGTGATCTGGTAAGGACTTGCGCTTGGGTTTATTTTTTTCTTTGTCATTCTTATCTGATTTAGACTCTTCTAAACTATCATCAATTACTTTATTGCAATTATTCTCCTCCTCTTCTTCTATTTTAAGTTCTAGATCGGCTATTTGTTTATCTAGCTTTTCACTTGATTTGCCAAATCTTTTGGCTTTTAGTAAGGCTAACTGATTTTTTAGAGATAAATTTTCAGTTAATAAATCAGTAATAATTTGCTGTAGCAATTTAGGATCAGATGGCAAATTCTTAAGATCAAGAAACATAATTTTAACTAAAAATTACTGGTAAAAATACCAAGGAATTATAGTAAAATCATAACCTAAATGCAAGCAATAAAACGGTCTTAAAGCTAGATGAATAAAGGCTTCTAGCCAAGATATTCAGGAGGATCAGACCATGTCGGATTTCTCCAGTCGATGCCCTCTATTAACATTGATAATTGGGCTTTGGTAACTCTAATATTACCATCAATAGCGGCTTTAGGCCAAGTAAACTTACCCCGATTTAGACATTTATAAAATAAACAAAATCCTTGACCATCCCACCATAATATTTTTATTCTATCTGATCTTTTGCCACGAAATACAAACATTGCTCCCGTTGATATCTTGGCTTTATCATTATTCCCCGATATAGCTTCACTAGCTAATATTGATAATCCATTAATTCCTTTACGCATATCAGTTATGCCAGAGGATAGATATATTTTAGTATCAGCACCTAAATTTAACATGACTCCTCCTCTAAGCAATTAATCATTTTTATTAATAATGAACTATTGATATTACCTTTAAGTGATAACAAGATATTGTTATTAAATATTAGGGATATTTCTAATAACCTTAAGTTGCTATTTTTAGCCACAGAAACTGATGGTGGTATTTTTGTAGATAATAGACCTCCTTCTTGATCTAAAGCATCCTCAGAAACTAATTCTATGAAATTACTTCCTGAATCTTTAGATAATTCTTGATTATTTTTTAGATCTTGAGTTATCTTTTTTACATGATCTATGCGCCATCCATATAATGTAGTTGATGATAAATTATACTCCTTAGCTATTTTAGGAATAGAGGCATCTGGTAATAATATCTTGCTTAAGATTTTGGATTTTAGTTCTGGATTTATTCTTTTAGCTTGAGGTTTTAGTTGTTTTGTTATATTGCCCATTTTTTAATAATTTTTAAAATTAAAAAGATGAGATTTAGGATAATATAGATGGATTAAACTGCTAGAGCGGGTTCACCGGACGCTTACTATCTAAGGTTTTGTCAGTTATTCAAGATTATAAAGTTAAGAATATTGCTCAGCTACTTCCCTGGAATGTTAATCTGGCTTAGAAATAATTTCTAGAGCGGGTTTACTGGACGCTTACGATATTTTTGCCTGCTAGTCGGTACACAAAGTTCGTTATTTTTATAGAGAATCCAGTGTTTATAGCAGTTGCCTAAAATCTCCAAGGTTAACTGGGTATGGAGAATTGGAGAGAATTTGGGGTAAAAATTAGCGATTTTTTGTGAAAATGGAGATCAAAAATGCAACTGGTCTGGAAAATTAAAAGTAGCTGAAAGCCTTTATTTACTGGGGTTTTAGGTGATTTGTGAATTGGTAGAAATACCAATTTTTGGAGAGTTAGAAACTTTAAAAATGGCTCTACTGATGCACCTAAAAAATAAAATTCTCTTACCCTTGTGAACCCTTATCAAATAAGGCTTTACCAGTTGGATTTCTGTTTAGAGACTTTTCAGCTGCAGCAGGCGGTAATTACTTTTTGCAAAAAATCTATCAATAAAAAAATGATTAAAATCGTGATTCTTTTTTTCGATAATTAACTGGATTTACAGTTTATTTAGGAGTAATTTTAGTTGAATTTTTTTAAAAAATTAACAAATAGAAATAAGAAGGACAAACAAAATAGCAGTTAAGGGAATTGAGGTTAGTTTAATCAAAAATAAGCAGGAAGATTTTATCTGCATTACCGATATTGCTAAATATAAAAATCCTGAAGCACCTGCTGATATTATAAAAAATTGGCTTAGAAATAAAAATACTATAGAATTGCTTGGCTTATGGGAAAGATTAAATAATCCAAGTTTTAAACTAGTCGAATTCGACCATTTTAGAAATGAAGCCGGTTACAACCATTTTGTATTATCGCCACAAAAATGGATTCTTACAACAAATGTGATTGGCCTACAATCAAAATCAGGTAGATATGGTGGTACTTACGCTCATTTAGATATTGCTCTTGAATTTGCTTCTTGGATATCAGTGGAATTTAAATTCTACATGATTAAAGAATTTCAATTTTTAAAAAGTGAACAAGAAAAAAATTTAGATTGGGATATAAAAAGAAAAATCACCAAAATAAATTACAAAATCCATACAAATGCAATTAAAGAAAATCTTATTCCTAAAACTTTACAGCCAAATCAAATATCAATTATTTATGCAAATGAGGCTGATGTTTTAAATATGGCACTATTTGGCAAAACAGCAAAAGAATGGCGAGAGCAAAATCCTGAAAAAGAAGGCAATATCAGAGATTATGCCAATGTTAATCAACTCGTATGTTTAGCAAATTTAGAAAATCTCAATGCGGTTTTTATTAACGAAGGGCTCGAACAATCAAGAAGATTGCAAAAATTAAATAAAATTGCAATTGGACAAATGAAAATATTATTACAAGATTCTACCTTAAAAAAGAGCAAAAAAGAGTAATTGAAAAAAGAAGTGGAGGTGAAGATGTTTGATAGTGTAAACTATAGCGACATAATTTTAACTATAATTGCCTTACTAATGGGAATTATAGCTTTTAGAGTAAATATTGCTTTTGACGTCAACGATTGGCTTAAAGAACGAAAAAAAATGAAGCTGTCTAAATTACAAAATATTTGCCCTCATGCTTCAATATTTAAAAAAGATGAAAAAATACAGATTCAATTAGATTTTGAATCGCCACCCGGAACTCTTCAGTGGCAATGTTCAACATGTGGAGTTATAGTGAATCAGGTTAATGAATCAGATATGCAATTTTGGTCAAAAAACCCTAAAGAATTAATAAAGCGAAAAAAATTGTTTCAAAAGAAAATGAAAAAGGCAGGATATTTGTAAATTAACAAACGCAATTAAAGTCTTATAATAAAATAGATTAATATAGCCAAAGAATGAATATCCTCCATTTTTATAGGCACTCCTCTCCAAATCTCCACTACCACTTGGCTTTGATTAAGTCAGGAAGATCAAGCCTTTCATCAAATAAATTTGCAAAAAACCTATCTGTCCCTGTACACAAATGAGTAAAATAAGATAATAAATAGGTAAGGATTAGTAAATTTGTCTCAGTTTTAGTAGCAGTTAGTAAGTTTTAGGAAAAGTAAGCAAGCCCCAGTAGAATCAAGCAATCTAGAGAAAATCAAGATAGTATTTGTTGGTAAATGTGAGTAGTTTTGAGTACTGGATAGTGCCATTTAGAAATTGCTCCCCATTATTGATGAACTTAGAACTTTTTATATAGATTTTAGAAGTGCAATAAAACTGGCAGAGACAAAATTTACTGCAATAAAATGAAGATAGGATCGAAGATTTAATTTTATGAGGGGACTTATTTTAATCTTGAATGAATCTTGGTAATGTTTCTTAAGTCGCCAATTTTAACTCTAAAATCCTTATCAATCTCCTCGCTTACTAAAATTTTTTTTTGTGACTCTAAACTTACGGCAATCTCTTTTGCTACTTCAGGTTCTAAATGATTCGCATCAACACCTATTTCTACGTTCTTGATGGATAAGATATATCTATGTTCATCTTGGTGATGATAAGTTAGATAATCTTTACAGAATAAATCAGAAGGAATAGATTCACTTTTCATTGATATTATTCCGTTGAACTCATTTGAGTCATAATACTCGATATCTTTATGACTAATACCACATTCCATCTTAATGTTAATATCCAAGGAAAGATCTCTGCGTTGATTAATCAGCTTATCATATCTACTAGTTTTAACCGAAAAAAAGTCTTTTAAGATTTGCTCAAACTTCTCTTTATCTGTAATCTCAACGCAGCTGTCACATTCAAACTCTTCGAATAAACTTTCGCTTAGAGTTTTGCTTACACAAAATAGTTTATGATGTTTTAGTGGATAAATCTTAAAGCCATTAGTGGGAACTTCTCTTCCATTAATGGTTATTGAACTTTTTAATTTTCTACTACCATCATGTTTATCCCCTCTCTTGTTATCATCCTCGATATTTTTATAAAAACTGAAGCTCCTAAACAATATCTCACCTTGTTCAACAAAGTTTCTAGCATATTCTGAAGGCATATACTTATAAAGTTTATAGCTCATATATGATGAAAATGTGTAAGGTAAAAATCGAAAAACCGTCCGAAGTCTTATAGATGTAAGCTTTTAAAAATGGCTCCTCCTAGTAGGCACGTTACGAACTAAAAGATATGAAGAAGTTTTAAACTTTGGCTCTTACTATATCAATAATAAAACCGCTTGAAATAACAATCATTAGGGATCTGGGTTCGACAAATGACGCAGGAATTTATGAAATAAATTCTGAGTAATTTGCAACTAATTCAATTAAATAAAAAATAATCTATTAGTAATCCTTGTTTTGCACTTACACTAAGATTTACAAAAAACTAGCTCTTCAAAAAGTTTAGAGGCGATATTACCCACATTATACTCAAAATGATATTGAGTGGCTATAAATACACTAGGATAATCAATTAGCTCAACAGCCTCAACTAACCCATCTGCTGAAGTGGCAACAATTTTCAACTGATTAGATAAATTTTCCTTAAAACATCCTTGATGATGAATACTTAATTCATTAATTTGAAATAAGTCAGTTTTTGGATTAGATTCTTTATACATTCTACCAAGATTGGAATCCAACTCAACAGCGACATTATGAGCTTGGGCAGTATATATATTTTTAGAATCATCAACTAAAAGATTGTTTTCAAAATCCTTCTCCCACACTCTCACTGCTTTGTTTTCTAGTTTATGATGTAGTTTATGCATAACTCCATTTTCACTATCTGGCAAATGCTGATTTAAAGTGCCTCCTAAAATAACGTTAACTAATTGCATACCAGCACATATTGCTAGGATCGGAATTTTTCTTTTTAAAGCACGAAGAAACATGGTTTTTTCAACATCATAGCGAATATCAAAGGGATTCGGATTTATGTGAGTTTTGGGATGTATTTTATTCTCATTATAAAAGATTGGATTGATGTCATATCTATTTCCAGGAAGTACAAGTCCGTCAACATCATTCATAATCTTCCTTACCATCTTTAGGTGATCATTTTTGTATCTTTTTATTATCTCATTTTTACCAAGACTTATCATGTCTTGATGGATTGAGATTTCTTTTGGAATAACTAACAGTTCAGCACCATTAATTTTGATCAGTTTGGCAATTAGCCTTTGATCTATACCAATATCAGAAATTATAGCAATTTTTTTTCGTTTCATATAATATGTAACATTATATTATATCTATACCTACTTCACTAAGTGGCTGATTCTTTCTTAACAAAGCAATATGGGTGATTTTTAAAATCATCGCCTCGTAGCCCATATTTTGATTAAGCAAACATGCTCTATAAAAGTAACCCTTCGAAAGCCCTGGCATAAAATTAGCTTCGATAAAATTAGGGACATTGTTACCATCCATTTTAATATCTATTCTACCAAATATTCTGCCACCAAGAATTCTAAATGCTGTTATTGCTAAAGCTGATAATTGAGCGTGTATTTTTAAATCTTTGACGATAGTAACTTTTTCGCTATCATTTTCTTTTGTATTAAAATCAAGGATGCGATTACCATCCTTATTTTTTAAAGGAGTAATCTCAATTGGCATTGCAATAAGCTTGTTATTTTCAATATCTTCAAGAATACTCACACTATATTCACTTCCAGATAAATAGGTTTCTGCCAGTGACAATTCTTGTTGATTTTGATAAATGTCAGATACTTTATTTTGGTAATCTTTAAAATTATGAACTATAGATGCTGAATCGATTCCTCTGCTATCACCTCCAGCAACTGGCTTAATGAATAAAGGAAATGGTATTGGAATTGATCTAATATTTTTATATTCACCAGGTTTTGCTGTAAAGAAACTGGCCGTATTGATTCTGGCTTTTTGAACGATTTCCTTTGCATGACTCTTGTTATATTCTCCCTCTAAAGCCTCTCTATTCGACCCAATATAGGAGATATTATGTTCATCTAAGAAGTCATTAAGCCAAATAGTTTGCTTTGATTGATCATCTATGTTTTTAAAAGAGAAGTATTTAACCCCAGAAAATACTAAATCCGGCCCTCTATCTGCTAGATTGTTTAAATCTATCTCATTTTTAATTATGGTAATACAAACTTTTCTATAAGTGCTACTCAAGATGTCTAGCATTAGCTTTTCATCTATATTAATAGCAATATTCTTTTGCCTGATATCCCCAGGTATCATGACTATTTCAATTGACTTATCAATTTTTAATGAATGTTTAGATTTTGCAGGTAAAAGCCTATTAATTGCTGAGATGGCAATAAGATGTACCACCTCATCATATTTTAACATTGAACCTAGTTCAAAAGAAGAGGGAAAGTAGCTACTACCCTTTGTCATTCCAGGAGTAAGATTTGCTTCTATAAAATAACATCTTTCATGAACGTCCATTTTGATATCAATTCTACCAAAATCTCTTGCCCCAAGAGCTTCAAAGGAAGCTTTTGCAATAGCACAAACTTTTTGATAAATATCAACATCAGTAATTGTAACTAGTTTTTCACAATCCTTACTTTTAATTTCTTTACTGAGAATCCTTATGTCATTTTGTAGGGGTGCAATTATTTCTATTGGAGCAATAAGCATTGTATCGGTTTGAATTATTGATACCGTGAACTCTCTTCCAGGAAGGTACTCTTCCACCAAAACTGGCTCTTGATATATTTCATATAATTCTTCTACTTTTTGCTCAAATCCTAAAAAATCAGTTACAAATGAATTACTATCTATTCCGTCGCTATTAGCTGAATTAATTGGTTTTATGAACAAGGGAAAAGGAATGGATAATTCTTCTGCGGATTTATATTGATTTGGGGAAGCTGTAAAAAAGCGAGCTGTTTGAATGCCGTAAGACATCACTTGTTTTTTGGAAGCTATCTTATTTACATCATAAAGCAAAACTTCATGGGCTGATCCAGCGTAATTAATGTGGTGGGTTTCAAAGTAATTTGAGAGCCATATTTTCTGATCAAGATTATCAATTAGAATTTTATTTGTCAGAATGACTAGGTCGGGTTTTCTACTAACAACTTGTTGCAAATCTATTTCGTCATTGCAGATAGTCATTTTAATATTCTTGTACCTCTTTGATAGAGATTTGTGAATATTTTTGCATGTTTGTAGTGATCCAAAAGATGTGTTCTTTAGATTCTCATTTTTAACTATTATAACTTCTATATTGGGCACTATTTGCTTCATTTAAGGTTTAAAAAAATTGGCAAGCCAAACCTTTCTTTGAGAAAGCTTTGGCTTGATAGAATTCACCTTAAATTGATCGTTCAATAATGCCTTATAGAGTTTTTTTATAAGAACTTAAAGTATAGAGTCTTTTAAAAAAGACGCAAAATCTTATCTTAATTGATAAGTTCAATATTAGTGGCAGATGTTTTGCCTTTATTATTTTCTGTATCATAAGATATTTTCTGATCTTCTTGTAGATCAGAAATTCCTTTTTCTTCAAGTTTGCTAATGTGAATGAAGACATCTTTACTGCCATCATCTGGTTGAACAAAACCATATCCTTTAGTCACGTTAAACCATTTTACTATACCTGTTGCCATTTTTAATTTTATTTTAAATTTATAATTATTTCCTATCTAATTCTAGACAAGAAACCACAAAACGTGTTTAATGAATTAAATTAGGAAAGTAATAAAAAAATCTGAAGTGAATCAATTTAGAATATAAAAAACTAAATGATAATTTGATGTACTTGAAACCTATGAATTATGACCTTAATTAACCACCGCTACCATTGTACTTTATATATCTCAATTAGCAATAAAAATCCCAATAGACCAATAAAAATCAAACTCACCTTATAAATATAAAATAATTAATTAAAAGAAGTGTTTTCTTCTATTGCCTTGCACTTACACAATATCACTATACTATATCCCAAATACACTTCTTTATAAATTTCTTATTTAAAAATAACATCTCTGATAGCAAGATTCGTATAAAATACCAAACCAAAGTTATTGGTAATAAAGATATTCATCTTTGTACCCTAAGGGACAATCAACAATATAATGACGACTTAGGTTTAGCAGCCAGTCTAGGTATTTCATCAGCGCAATGGCCCCTATTTGGAGTTATCTGGGATTCTTCCATTGTTCTTGCGGATTTCATGGATGATTTTGACATAACAGGAAAACGAATTCTTGAAGTAGGCTGCGGTATAGCTTTATCAAGCATGGTAATTAATAAAAGAGGTGGAAATATTACAGCCACAGATTATCACCCCGAGGTGGGTACCTTTTTAAAAAAGAACACGATACTTAATGAAGGAAAATTAATACCCTACCACAGACTTCGCTGGAGCAATAATAAAAGCATCATGGGGAAATTTGATATTATCATAGGCAGTGATTTGCTATATGAACAAGAACATATTCTTCTTCTATCTCAATTTATCGAGCAACATGCAAACGAAAGTTGCGAAGTAATAATTGTCGATCCCGGACGTAAACATCACAATAAATTCACAAAAGAAATGTTAAAACTCAACTACACACATTCTCAAAGCAGAGATATAAAAACGACGGAAGCAATAGATAAATATAAAGGCTTAATAATTCAATATAAAAGATTTTAATAAAGTGACAGTGCAAATGCCAGTGTGATTCCATTGCCAACATAACTCATCTTACTAACTCTTTATATGGCTCCTCGGGAGGGATTCGAACCCCCGACCAATTGGTTAACAGCCAACTGCTCTACCACTGAGCTACCGAGGAATGAGGAAGCTCACTTAATATTTTTAAGTGAGCGCATATTTTTAATTAAAGAGAGGTTAAAAAGCAACTACTTTATCTTCTATCACCAAATAAACGAAGAATCGCTAAGAACATATTGATGAAATCCATGTAAAGACTCAAAGCACCCATTGTTGCAGCTTTTGAAATTGCCTCAGCATGTCCAGCAAATTGATAGTAAATTGATTTAATTCTCTGTACATCATAAGCAGTTAAACCAGTAAAGATTATTACTGTTAAAATTGATAAAGCAAATTGCATAGCAGAACTTTGTAAAAATAAATTAACTATTGAAGCAATAATTAAACCAATCAAGCCCATCATCATAAAAGACCCCATAGCAGTAAGATCTTTCTTGGTGGTGTAGCCATAAAGACTCATCGCACCAAATAAAGAAGCTGTAATGAAGAAAGCACGAGCAATACTAGCACCTGTATACATTAAGAATATTGGAGCTAATGAAAGGCCCATCAAACCAGAAAAAACCCAAAGATAAGTCCTAGCTTGAGCAGCAGAAACTTTATTAATTTTAGCACTCATAAAAAATATAAAACCAAGAGGTGCAAGCATTACCAACCATTTTAAAGGAGAGCCAAAAATAGCATTTAATAGAGCAGGAGAACTAGCAGTAATAAATGAAACTAAACCAGTAATTCCAAGAGCAATTCCCATATTATTAAAAACTTTTTGCATGTAGTCTCTCAAACCTTCATCGTAAGTATGGCTTTTAGCTTGAGACTGCGCTCTAGCGCTAGTTTGATGAGTAAAATCTAACATATTTTTCCTTTTAATTAATTGATAAATTTAGTCTACTAATCTAAGATAATAACATATTGAAGTTTTTTCAAGAAAATTTAACAATAATTATTGTGTCAAACAAAGATAACAAGACAATACAAGCAAAAGATAAAACTATCATTGCCCTAACTGGCATGATGGGGTCTGGCAAAACTACAATAGGAATGCGCCTAGCCCAAAGACTAAAAATGCCTTTTAAAGACTCAGACAAAGAGATAGAGAAACAACTTGCAAAAACTACCAATCAAATCTTTGAAGAAGATGGCGAAGAATATTTTCGTCAAATTGAATCACAAATTATTAACGACATCACTAAACAAAAAAAACCCCTCATTTTATCGTTAGGCGGCGGCGCTTTTACTAACGAAAACATCAGAAACTTAATCAAAAAAGAATGTGTTTCAATTTGGCTTAGTAGTGATTTAGAAGTTATTTTAGAAAGAGTTGGCAATAAAACACATCGCCCTTTACTAAATAATGTTGATAAAAGAGAAGTTCTATCTAAGTTAATAAAAGAAAGAACTCCTTTTTACAAACAATGTGACATTAAAATTAATAGCGGCTCCAACAGCCATGAAGAAACCGTTAATGATATTATTGCAAAATTACAACAAATAATATGAAAGAAACAACTCTAAACGTCAATCTAAACCAAAGAAGCTACGATATCATAATTGGTAACAATATTAGAAATAACTTTGCCAATTATTTAACAAAAATTGGCACTTTTAGCAAAGTTATTATTATTACAGACGAAAATATTGCCAAATTACATTTAGATGAATTCTCAAATATTTTAAATCAGTCAAATATCACCCATCAAAATATCACTCTAAAAGCCGGTGAACAAACCAAGGATTTCGCTAATTTACAAAATTTATGCGATAAAATATTAAGTGAAAGAATTGATCGTGGCACTCTACTAATTGCCTTTGGCGGCGGCGTCATTGGTGATTTAACCGGATTTGTTGCCAGCATTTTGCTTAGAGGCATCAACTTTATTCAAGTTCCAACCACTCTTTTAGCCGCAGTAGACAGCTCCGTTGGCGGCAAAACAGCCATCAATAGTAAATATGGTAAAAACCTAATTGGTAGCTTCTATCAACCAAAATTAGTTTTTTGTGATTTAGATTTTCTACAAACATTACCAAGTCGTGATTTTATTTCTGGCTACGGCGAAGTTATTAAATATGGCCTTATTGACAATAAAAACTTCTTTAATTATTTGATAAAAAACATTGAAGAAATTAAGAAGAAAAATCCAGAAATCCTCAAAGAATTAATCATTAAATCCTGTCAAATTAAAGCCAAAATAGTTTCTCAAGACGAAACTGAACAAGGAAAACGCGCCTTACTTAATTTTGGCCATACTTTTGGTCACGTTTTTGAAACACAGACTGGATACACCAACGAATTATTTCACGGCGAAGCAGTTGGCATTGGCATGGTCATGGCCGCCAAAATGTCATCTAAACTAGGCCTAATTAACGAAGCAAATGTCAATGAAATTCAAAATCATATTGAAAAATCTGGCTTATTTTCTTCTCCCACACAAGTTAGAAAAACATGGAACAAAAAAGAGCTTTTAAACCATCTTTACAAAGATAAAAAAGTAAAAAACAACCAACTAACCTTCATTTTACTAAAAAATATTGGTGAAGCTTTCATTCAAAATGATGTTAAAGAAGAGTTATTTTTAGAAGTTCTAGAAGAATTTTTGTAATTACAATTCATCCCTTCCCGTTCTTGTATTGGGCTTAACTTTTTTATAAGACTTAGCATTTTTCTTTATTTTTGGAGAAGTTTTTGGATAAATATCATCTAAAACAGCTTTACCATCTGCATCCAAATTCTCATAAGCGCCATTAAAAATCATGGCTTTTGTTTTAGAGATAAACTTACCCATTCTTGAATCCAAAGCCCTGGTAAAAGCCCTTGGAAGCTCTCCTAAATGAGCTATCGATTCTGGGCATATTAATTGTTCACCAATTGATTTATCAAAAAGTTTAAATTTACGCAACACACCAGCAGCCATAGTTTTGCCAATAAACTTAAATACACCTTCTTGATCTGCTCTAGAATAAATAGAAAGATCCCTATCCAAATAACTTTGAATTGCTTGAACATTTTTACTACCAACAAAAAACTTTACATCTTTCCAATGTTTATTGGTTGCCTTTCCCAAACTAACAAAATATTTTGACCATTTTGGATTGCTATCAGCCAAATTAGCACTAGCCACCACATTTCCTAACCTATCCTTAAAACCTTGATATTGATCAACGCATTTTTGAGTTTGTTCCGGGTTTTTTAAGGAAAAAAGATATGAAGCCAAAATTTTACCATCAATTTCAGATGGGCTATGTATGCCATCTTTTAAATTATTACGCCCAATACCCATACCATGAACACAATGAGTAGACTCATGTTTTAGCCCTCTAGCTAAGGTTGCTCTTGGATCAACATCCATATCTCTACCAAATTGCTTCGTCCTGTCACTATCAACTGCAAGATATCCATCTATTTCACCATTACGACCAAAAGCAGTATGAAAACGAGCAGTAACATCTTCTATGCCACTATCTTGAACTACAATACCATTTCTAGTGCCATTTTTCACACTCTCTAAACAAACACTAAGCAATTTTTTATCTCTTAATGATAAAGAGTTTGAATTTGCAGATTTCATAATTAAAGACCTATCTCTCTTAGAAATAGCAGGATCAAAAGAATCCTTTAAGTGATCTTTAAATTTATCCTTATCAAAAACACCCTCATCATCAAACTTCAACGCACCCACACTCTCAATTAATTGCACACCAACACTTAAAAATAATAAAGCACCAATAAGCTTACCCGACGCACTAGAAAATCTTAAACCCCTAGACCCCATATGCTTTAATGCCAGTTCAATATCAGGCTCATTTACCCTTTCTTGAATTTTTCTATGAAACTCTCCAACAGCTTTTCTATGAGACACCACACTACTGGGTGCCTTTGTATCACCCCTTTTTCTTCCACCACCACTTCTTTTTTTAACATTAGGCATATCTTACAATTTAAATTAATTTAATTTAATTTATCGCAAAACTAAAACTATTGTAACCAATATCCATACTTCAAGCAAGAAATATCTACTAAAAACTTTAGAAACTTTTACCTAAACATTATTAACTCACCTACATAGATAAGGAATTATCTTTAATTATTGACGATTACATTTTCTTATTGGGGCTAAATAACTTCTCCAAATATCATATCACTTAAATTTTCTCTTATTTAGGTTAAATTGAAGGAATAATCCCAACTAATTTCAAAAAGATTGCAAAGTTGCAAAATAGAATTTATCTTTTAAACACAAACATCAAAAATGATGTTTTTGGGTCGACTAACCCATCATAAGACGGTCTTTATTTTGATAAGCAAAGATCGAAAACAAAAAGCTTATCTCTCAGTTCTTGACTGGGGGGTAATGTTATGTTCAAGGCTTGCCTAAAAGCATTGCACCGTTCTTATGCGGTCTTAGTCGCTCCCAGTCGCCAGTAGTTTAATCACAATTACTTGCGACCTTATTTTTAATAATATGGGCTTATGCAAGGGCAACTAATAATACTATTTTAGTGTAATTATTTCTCCAAGACCTACTAAATGTAACTTTTAGTTCACTTTTTGCATAAATCCTAATAAAGGAGCAAAAAACCATGACTAAAATCCACAATCAAAACTTAAGCAAAGAAAATCAAGAATTAGCTACCGACCTAGCTAGACTTTTCAAAAAAGATAGGGAAGAAATTATCAAATCAATAGACCTATTCTCCAACCTAAGCCCAATTATGAAAAACATCCTCTATTGCCTGTCTAAAATAAAAGAAGAAAAACACTTAAATGTCTTTTTATCCTTAGAATTTTTATCCCAATCTAATCAAACAATTATGGATATTTTGAAGAAGTAATATTAATTTTTTAAAATTAAAATTCCAAAAAAAATAATTGTGCTCAGTGAGCACAATTATTTTTTTGTATATTTTAAACAAACCCTACTGACAAGACAAACACTCTTCATAGTCATTATCATTAGCCGAAGAATCAGCTTCATTTTCAACCATCAATAACCCAGCATCTGATCTTTTAGATACTTTGTCAGCTCTTTGCACAGAAGTTGAGCGACAATAATAGAGGCTTTTGGAGCCTTTTTGCCAAGCTCTGAAATGGATGTCGTGAAGCTCTTTTTTAGAAACGTCTCCAGGGAAGAATAAATTAACACTTTGGGCTTGGCAGACATATTCGGCCCTTTCAGAAGATAAATCAACGATCCATCTTTGATCTAGCTCTTGAGCAGTTTTGAAAACTAGTTTTTCATGCTCATCTAAAAAATCTAAATGCTGAACTGAACCCTCATGGATAGTGATTGAAGACCAAATATCTTCAGTATTTTTACCTTTTTCTTCTAATAATTTAACCAAATTTTTATTTCTAACATTAAACGACCCAGTTAAAGTTTTTTGCGTAAAGCTATTAGCAGCAAATGGTTCAATGCCTGGTGAAGAATTGCCAGCAATAATAGAAATTGAAGCTGTTGGTGCAATAGCCATTTTATTAGAAAATCTTTCATCAACTCCTGCTTCCTTAGCATCAGGACAAGCACCTCTTTCCTTAGCTAGCAGAATCGAAGCCTTATCGGCTTTGCTTCTAATATTTTGAAAAATTTTCTTATTCCAAACTTTAGACATTGCTGACTCAAATGGTACATTCTTAGATTGCAAGAAAGAATGAAAACCCATAACACCAAGACCAACACTTCTTTCCCTTTGGGCCGAATATTTAGCCTTAGACATGCTGTCTGGAGCATTATTAATGAAATCTTCCAAAACATTATCCAAAAAGCGCATAATGTCTTCAACTATTTGCTCATTATCTTTCCATTCATCGTAATATTCTAAATTAAGAGAAGAAAGACAACAAACTGCCGTTCTATCCTTGCCTAAGTGATCAATACCAGTTGGAAGAGTAATTTCACTACATAAATTAGAAGTTTTAATCTCTAATCCTAGCTTCTTTTGATGCTCGGGCCTTGCTTTATTAACAGTATCAGAAAATAACAAGTAAGGTTCACCAGTTTCAATACGAGTAGTAATAAGTTTAACCCATAAATCTCTAGCCTTAACAGTTTCAACCACTACACCATCGTGAGAACTTTTTAAATCCCAGTCACCACCCTTTTCAACGGCTTTCATAAAGTCGTCACTAATAACAACACCATGGTGTAAATTAAGTGAACGACGGTTTGGATCCCCTCCTGTTGGCCTTCTTACATCAATAAATTCTTCAATTTCAGGGTGTGATATTGGCAAATAAACTGCCGCACTACCTCTTCTTAAAGAGCCCTGAGAAATAGCCAAAGTTTGTGAATCCATCACCTTAATAAAAGGAATAATTCCTGAAGTTTTACCATTACCCCTAACAGTTTCGCCAATTGCTCTTAAATTACCCCAATAACTGCCAATACCACCACCTCTTGATGCCAACCAAACATTTTCATTCCATAAATCAACAATTCCATTTAATGAGTCGCAAGATTCATTCAAAAAACATGATATTGGTAAACCACGATCAGTTCCACCATTACTTAAAACTGGAGTTGCTGGCATAAACCATAAATTGGAAATGTAGTCATAAAGCCTAGCACCATGCGCTTCATCGTCAGCATAATAGCCAGCACTACGAGCAAATAAGTCTTGAAAAGACTCACCTGGCAATAAATATCTATCTTCTAAAACCGCTTTACCAAAAGGACTTAATTTTGCATCTCTTTTATTGTCTGTTTTAATTTTAACAGCTTTTCTTTTATTTGATTTTTGTGAAGTCTTAAGAGCCTTTTTTGCTTGAGCCATTTTAAAGTTTAATTAAAAGATTAATAAGTGTAGATTCGAAACCAGGAAAACCCCTTAATCACAATATCTAGTAATAATTACTCAAAAAAACTACTACATCTAGTTTTATTTGTCTATTAATTAATTTAATTTTTTTGTAAAAAAAACAAAATTAAGAGCTATTGCTTGATGGAAATTTTAACGGCAAAACTGGTGAAGAAAATTAGAATGGGGGCTAAAAAAACAAGAATTAACCCTAAAAACATTAAAGAATTAGAAAAGTTTTCTGGGTTTAAATTAATAAAAGCACTATTAGCAAAAATAACTACCGGAATTATTAAAGGCAAAATTAAAACCGTTAATAAAGATTCATTTTTATTGGCACCAATAGTTAAAGAAGCACCAAAGCAACCAATTAAATTAATAATCATGGTAACAATAATAGCCAATGTTACCAAATTTTGACTAGATACATTTTCAATTTTTAATATTATTGCAGCCAAGGGGATAAAAATAATTAGCGGCAAAGAGTAAATTAACCAATTAGAAATAATTTTAGCAAAAATTGCTATTTCAAAATAAGATCCACTAATCAAAATTTGCTCTAAGCTGCCATCAGCAAAATCTTCTTTTAAAAAGCTGCTAACACTAATAATGATAGAAAAAATTAAACAAAACCAAATTACACATATTTGATAAATTAATTGATCTTGGTCAGAAACATTAACTAAAGAAATAGCAAAAATGCTAATAGCAATAAAGAAAAAAATTATCGGATTAAAAAATTGACTAACATTGCTAAACGCTAATTTGTAATCTCTAGATATTATTGCTAAAATCATTTTAATGTAATAACTTTAATTAAACTGTTAACCAATGTCTAAGTTAGAGTAAAAACTAAAAAATAAAACAAATGTCTAAAAAAATCTTCTTTTTTATTAATTTAATATTTTTGACTCTAAATGCTAACATTGCTAAGTCTAATATTTTAGATGGGTTTTTATTTAAACCAGCTTTTAGCATCGAATATCAAGCCCCAGAAATAAATGCTAAAGCCTTAAATGATCACTTTGAAACCGAGCCATTTGAAAAACAATTAAAAAAATTTGATAATATTGCTCTTGGTCTTAATTTTAGAATCCATAAATATTTTGGCCTTAATCTTAATTGGTCACAATTTGCTTTAGAGAACGATTCACAAAATGGTTATCTTTTAGAAAATAAGTCTGATTTAACCATTAAAAATGTCAATTTTAGCTCTTTATTTTATTTTCCAATTATTGGTGAAACTCTTGATGGTTTTGTTGAAGTTGGTGCTAGTGACATTAATTACGACTTTAAATTTGTTGATGATACTTCCACTCAACATATTTTTAAAGACCATGAAACCTCCTTCCTTTACGGAGCTGGTATTGAATTTTCTCCTTACAACTCAACCATTTCTTTTAGACTATCAGCCCAAAGATACATCACCAAACTACAACCAATTAATGGTGACATTGTTACTTGGCGTGGTGGGTTGATTAAGTATTTCTAGAAGAATAATATAAGTTTCTATTTAGCACTTACCTGTCATCCTGAATTTAGAGACTCTAGAGCTTCTAACAGAAGCTCTAGAGTCTCTAAATTCAGGATGACAGGTAGTATTATTTAACTTTAAAATGACTCTTATTAAGCTTAACCAACTTTGCTAACTTTTCTTCCAAAGCCTTCTTTTCTTTTTTATCAGAGTTATCTGAGTTATCTGAGTTATCTATTCTTTTTATCTCCTTTTGTAAATTCTTAATCTTTACTTTTAAATCACGATTTTGCTTGGTTACTTTAATATCCTTAACGTCCTTTCTAACCTTAACTTGTTTCTTCTTCTTACTACCAGCATATTTACTTGGCCCTAAAGTTTTTTTATTTTTCTTTTGTTCTGTCATTTGTTATTTTTAAAGAAATTAATAGAGCAATCTCATAAAGTAAAATCATCGGAATTGCCAAAAAAACTTGGCTAAAAATATCTGGTGGTGTAAGAATAGCAGCTAAGATAAAAATTAACAATATGAAATATTTACGCTTTGATCTTAAAGAATCAACCGACAAAAAGCCAATCTTAACCAAGATAATCATTAATATTGGTAGCTGAAAAGCAATGCCAAAACCAAATATTAACTTTACTACCAAACCTAAATATTCACTAATTCTAGCCTCAAGTTCAATTGGAATATTAGCTAAATTACTAGATAATTCAAAACCAACAAAAAACTTAAAAGCCACCGGAAAAATAAAATAATAAAGCAACATACTCCCAAGAAGAAAAAGCAAAGGTGAAATTACTAATAAAGACAAAATTAACTTTTTCTCATTTTTGTAAAGCCCCGGAGATATGAATAAATAAAATTGAGTAATAATAAATGGCGTACTAAAAAATAAAGCACTTAAAAAGGCTAACCTAACATAAGTAATAAAAGCTTCAGTAAGGCCAGTGTAGATTATTCTTTTATCATGATCTTCTCCATAAACCTTAATTAAAGGCTCTAGTAAAAAATTGTAGATTTGCTCTTTAAAACAATAAGAAGCAATAAAGGTAATAAAGAAAAAGACAATAACATAAATTAATCTTTGCCTCACTTCAATTAAATGATTGGTTAAGGTTAGGTTGTTTTTCATATTCTAATCTCTATCATCTCCATCAAAATCATCTAGATATTCTTGCTCTTGTTCTATTCTAGCTGCTTCATCATTTGTAATATCGATATCCTCATCAGGCTCCTTCTCATCTGGCTCTTTCACTGCATCTGGCTCTTTTGAATCTACTACTGGATCATTTTCTGGCGCTGAAGGTGCCAAAGGTGCCGAAGCTCCTTGGGTATGAGGAGGTGCCTCAGACAATTCTGGTTCTGGCTGTTTGTAGTCTGGAGTTAATGCTGCCACTTGCGCTGCACCATCGCCATCTTCTAATTTATCAAAACCTTTCATTTGTTTTTCTAATTTTTTAACTGTAGTTTGAGCAACATCAAGATTTTCTGCTTGTTTTTGATATCCTTTATCTTGCCTTAAATTGCTAATTTGTTTATCACGAGCTGCCCTTTCTTGTTTATATCCTTCATCATTTTTTAAACTTGAAATCTTTTCAGCAGCACCAGCTTTAAGATTAAGTGGAGCTTTCTTATATTGTTTTTCTAATTTTCTCATTTCTGCCAATTTAGACCCTTTTGGAAATTTAGTTTGTAGATCTTTCATCTGCGCTACTTTAGGTGCGCTTTGTGCTGATTCAAAATTTTCTCGAGCCTCATCAAGCTTAGCAGCTGTATTGCCCCCACCTTTGACTTGATCAATCATAGTATCTAGAGATTTCTCTCTTTGTTCATAATTATCAGCCGTATTTTGATGACCATGTGCAGTTCTATTAGCTTCATCAAGAGCTGATTTTTGTTGTTGATAGCCTTTATCTTGTCTTAAATTGCTAATTTGTTCATCACGATCAGCTCTTTCTTTTTTGTATCCTTTATCATTTTTCAAATTGCTAATGGCTTTTTTAGTAGACTTAATACTATCTTTTTCTAATTTTGTTTTATTTTTCTTAGCTTGCTGCCCTTTTAAACTACTTTGTAATCTTTGCATTCTTTCTAACTTAGGAGTATCTTCTTTGCTAAAGTCATTTTCTAAACTTCTCATTTCTGCTAACTTAGGCGCATTTTTCAAACCAACATTATCCTCTCCATCACCTTCAATTTGTTTCATAACATCATCACGCTTATTAATTGCTGCTTCAAACTTATTATGAGCTGCTGCTTTTCTAGCCTCTAAACCTTCTATGGCTTCATTTCTAGCACCTTTAACCTTTAAAGCTGCTGCATTTTTGGCTTCGGCCCTGTTTTGTTTATATGCAGTTTTATATCCTTTTCTACGCCCTAAAACTGCAGCGCTAAAAGAACCTTCTTTGCGAGTAAATTCTCCGCCCTGACCTTCTTGTAACTCAGTTGCAATAACGTGTTGCTGCATAGCATGTGCAATTTCGGCATTTCTATTAGCTGATACTCCAACACTGGACTCCTCTTTATTTTTTGCCATTTGTGCTTTAATTTGATCATTATCTCCTTTACTTCTAAATGCTCCAAAACCCTTTCTCATTTTATTTATTGCACCTGATTTTACTAATTGTGCCTCAGCTTTATTCCAAGCTTTCCTATTCTCATTTGCAGCTTTACCAGCTTTAAAACTCCTAACACCAACTTCACTCAAACCACCTGTCAAAGCAGCAGCTGTAATTCTTCCAATATTATTTTTAAGTCTCGTGGTTTTTTTAGCTTGTACATCAATATTACCTTTTTTCACACCAGACAATATTTTATTTCTACCTTTAGCATCAGTATTTTGCATGGCTTTTTTAATGTCTTTGCGTGTTACTTTAGATTTAACACCATCTTTCACAGACTTGCCTCCGCCACGATATTTATGTTTTGCAAAATCAAAAGCAGCCCCTGTCAGAGAATCACTTTCTGTTTTAAAGCTTTTATCATCCATTACTCTCTTAGACTCTTCTTCACTTAAACCCAAAGCCTTTCCTTTTCTAACTCCAGCATCTTGAGCCACTTTATCCAAGGTTCTTTTTTGTTCGGCCTTAGACATTGCGGCCAATTTTTCCATGTTATTGCGTTTATACTCACTAACTGCTTTCTTAGCACTTTTACCCATAGCATTTTTATTAGTTCTATCTTTCTTATTTTGTGCTTTTCTTTTATCTCTAGCAGCATCAGCCAATTTTCCTGAATCAAATAAACTTTGATCCATTCTTTGAACACGCTCAGCCATACCACTTTCTTTCCATGCTTTACCAGCTAACCCTTTAACTCCCTGACCAAGTTTTCCTGCTGCTGATGCAACGCCACTACCCAAACTACTAGCCTTAATACCGCCACCAATAGTTGCGGCCAAATCAGTCATAAAAGAGATAAATTGTTTCATCAATGAAGCAATAACCCAAATAAACAATATTGAAAATATGGAAGGAATTCCTGAATTAACACCAATATTTCCAACTGGATTTTGCGTACTTAACCTTGGCGGCAATGTTGCTATGGTATAAAAAGAAAGTAGAGATATTCTAATTGGAGTATTAATAACCAAAATATCATCCCAACATATTCTATAACCCAAAGCTAATTTTAATATTTCATACATCATCATATTAAAAAATGCCAATGTAGTAAGTAAGAAAATTTGCTGCAAAGAAAACCCTATTAATTGACTCAACCATTTATCAAACATCTCTTTTGTCTGATTAAAGAATAGGAACACAAAGAAGATTGGGCCAATAATAAATAAGATAGAAATAAATACTTGCGATGTTAGATAAAGTAATACCGCATTAGCAACCGCATAAACATAAAGCAAAAACGCCATGTAAATTATGTAAAGATAAGCCCAGCCAAAAATACTAGCAAATAATAATGATGCTATTTTCTTTTGAGCAGCATCAGAAAAGAAAATACCAAAAACATCATCAATACTAGCAAATAATATCGACTTATCATAAAAATCATTATTAGCCAATGCCTGCTCCAACTCAGGAGAGGTATCAAAAGAGGTAGCCATTAAAAATGCCAGATAATCCGTTCCCTCTTTGAAAAACTGCACAAATATTTTATCAAACCAATACCAACCATCAGGGCTAATAAATAAGAAAATAATACTAATTCTAACAACCCTTGAAATAACCTCCGTTTGAGAAAATTGACTAACACCCATCAAATAGCCAATACCATAAAATGTAACAGCCAAAATAAAGACCATCTTAACTATCGTTTTAAAAGTTGGATCATTTATAATTAATGTATAAACTCTTTCAGCCTGACCAATTTTAGCTGGCTCAACTCCTTCTTCTGTTCCATCCATTACTTCAACAACCGGAGCAATTACATTGTCAACAACAGTAGAAATAGCAGAACCATCAGGGTTTTTAGTTCTAACTACAACTTTATAAGAACCGCTATTATTAGAATATTTATCAGCACAATAATACTCATCCTGACACTCTGTATCTGGATCGCTGCCAATAGCACCTTCACCTACACTACAAATCTCACCAGTATTAGCACTATCTAAAATATAAAAATTATTCTTCCTAACAATACCATCACAATTACCTCCTGAACAATCTTGATTAAGACTTGCATTATCCATATCACAATCATACACATCTGTATCAAGAATTTTAAAAGATAGCCTAATACGATCCTCATTTTCAGAATGATTATGTAGATAAAACTCTGTTCCAACACTAGTGAAATTTCCAGACAAGCTTTCATTTTCTTCTGTATTAGGGTCATCCTCAACTGCAGTTGGAACAGCACCTCCAGCATTATCATTGGCTATTCTAACCAATTTTCCAAATTCATTAAACTGATAATAACTCAAATAACCAATTTCACCACCAATGGTACTATCATCTATGTCAACAACCCTAGGTTGATCAGTCATTTGTTCTACAGTGCTACCAATACAATCTTGCCCATAATCACCATCATCATTAACTGTATCTTTACATAACTTAACCTCCATCATTTCACCATTAAAATACTCTTCGCTTCCTCTTAATGTAATTGAGTAACCATCATCACCATCAAAATTACTGCTAAATGGTGGGCTGCCACCAACCGCATGATTACCATCATAACTATCATAACCAGTTATTTCACTATCACTACTAGGATTATTGACGGATATATTAAAATCAGCACCATCTAAAACTACAAACTTCAACCTACCTGCATATGACATTGCAACAGTTGAATACAACCTATAAGACATATTGCCATTACTATCTGTTCCATCAGTAAGAAAACTTTCCATATTACCATAATACCCATTAAATGTCCCTAATACCCTAGCACCCTTAGCAACAGTTGAATCTTCTAATTGATTATCAGTAAAGCCGGTATCTTGATTAATATTAGACACTTTCCCCTCATAAGCTTCTAAGTCATAACATTGATCCAATGTTAAAGAAACTTCAGGAGTCACTGTAGGGTTACTAGGATCTGCATTTACAAGAGAAGCAACATCTGCACAATTACGACATTGAGCATATGCAGATTCTCCAGCTGCAAGATCCTTACCTGCATACATGTCACATAAATTATTTCCTTCACTATCCCTAATACTATAATAAGTGTCAAAAGCTGATCCAAATATAAAATTATCTGGATCTTGACAATTTTTATCAAGATTTCCATCCCCATCAACATCTGTAGCATATGGGAAAGTTTCATTTAATGGACAATAATAGTTAGAATCAGTAGAATCATCACACCTTGGATCCCAATCTAAACAAGCATCCCCTGCTTCATTTAACTTGCATGTTATATCAGTAACAGACTCCGATTTTTGTCCACGACATAACAAAGCCAACCTTGGCTCTATTTTCATTGCCATACCAATACCACATTTTCTATTTCCAGAAGATCCATCCTGCCAAACACCATCCCAACTTCTAGGGCTAAACCTTAACATTTGTCCCTTTCTAACAAAAATTTGCTGAGACTCTGTCCAATTAAATGAGTTACTTGATGTATTTGAAACATCAACAACTATACTCTCAGTTGGATGGTCTATACCCTCATCAGCATCACCATATTCATAAAAATCTGCCTCCAAAGTACCACCATCACCATCGCTAAACTCAATTCTATCACCATTAGGGTTAACTATTCTTGTTTTTAAATTACAACTATCACCAGACGCACCATTACCAAGCATAGTAAAAGTAAGCATACCTGATTTCTTTATTTCAATCTCATGCACCTTATCTACCCTATAAGCATAAAACTCAGCACAATTTTTATTATATCCACTATTATTAGTTCCAAGAATAGCATCTTCAAAAGTAATATCTGGATTATTATTAAAAAATGTTACACCTTCATTTTCTAACTTTATTCTATTGTAACTACCACTACTACTTGCAACTCTAAAATAGCCACTATCATTACCAGATTCTATCGTATATGGACCCGAAGAACTTGGCAAATCAATAATACGATTTCCATATGTAGCAATTGCAGGATCAATATTTTGGATATAACTCTCAACATCTGTAACCACATCACCATTACCGTTATGTATTACTAGACCTGGAAACATATTCACATTTACATCCCACATCTTTAATTTATCACCAGATTCCAAATAAAAAAAGCTATCTCCCTTACTCCATTCATCATCAATATCGATCCTATCATCTCGATCAGGATAAATTTCATTATTATCTTCATCAAAATGTTTAACTGACATTGCATCATTAAGATTACAAGAATCATCATCACCAAGATTAATAAAACTAACACTAACTGGATATTCTTCATTATTAGTGTAGGTATAAGCATTATCCTCTGTTGTGCCATCAAGCGACTGACCAATCATTCCAGATACATAATCTGCACCATCAGAATTAGCACAATTACCAGATTTATTACAAACAATCATCTCTCCACCCGAATCAAATGGATTATCACTATCTTCATCAAAACTTGCTAGTCCGTCATCAGTCCACCTTATCATGCCACCAATCTCTCCTAAACTACTCTTACCTATAGCAGAAGAAATATCATACACAGATAAATCCGTATTTTCATCTATGTTATCATAACCACTAGTTCTATAATTTAACGAATAACAATCCGACTCTAACAACGTAACATCAGTTGAATCATAATCACATCTCCATAATTCTTCATCAGGAGAAAATGGCACACCTTGCGTTGCCAATTTTTCATTATTATAGGATGAATCATAATAATATCCTGCAGGATGCGGGTCTACATAAGCTACTAATCTTCTAACACCATTATAAATATCACCCTGCTGATCAATCTTAGAATAACTATTCGAATCAACAAGACTCAAATAATTTAACTCACCTGGCCCTAAATAAACATCATCCGCATTAGGAAAATTGCCACTATCCGGACCATCTTCCCACTGGCCATTAAAACTTAATATCATGTCACCACCAGCTTTAACATCTATAATTTGTTCATTACTACTTTCATCTATAGAATGAAAATAAAAATTATCTGGTTTCGCATAAAAAGGTCCAATGCTAATATCTTCAGCCAACGTAACTGACCCAGTAGCAGAAATCTCAACTTCATGACCAGCACCTATCAAAAAAGTAGAAGTAGTTGAATCCCAAAATGGTTCAGCCTCACTACTTTGTGAAAGTCTTCCTACATCACAATCAATAATACACTGACTTATACATTTTTGTTCAATTACTATACCACCATTATCGTCAGTAAAACCTAAACAACCCTCAGTACTGTCATATACCTCACCATCACCACCATCAACTGCCGTTGGAAGAAGAGTTAAACAATCTGTTAGACCAGAACCTTGATTATCATCCGTAAGAGGAAGACTACTATCATACTCACATCTATCATCGCCTCCATTTGCTTTAATAGTTAGAACCTGTTGTTGAAATTCTCCAAAATCATCAGCCTCAATACAGCTACAATCAAACGCAACCCCACAAAAAGAATCACAAGAAGATACAACAACAAATAACAGCATAAACTTAATGCTTCGCCAGAATCTTGTTATTAATTTGTGACTTTGGTTAATTTTTTGCAAAATTTTAAATATTTTTAAGAAATTATTAATTAAGACCTCTACAAATAAAAGGCCTTCTTAAAGCTTAGAAAACAAGCTCTATACCATCTTTTATATTGGTCATAAAATTCTAAAGTACCTCTGTCAATTATACAATAAATTGCCCTATAAGTCAATTAAGATTAAATATTTTTTGACTTATTAATTAACTCATAAACTCAAAGCTATATTATGGCAGTCTGGGCTAGACTAGAACAACGTTAACCACCCTTATATTGAGTGCCATTTTTTAAGATTTTCTTTATTTCAGGCAAGATCTTACTAATTTCATCTAATTTATTAACTTTTTTTCTGTCAAATTCCTCTAAATCATATGTTAATTTTGAGGCAAAACCATTATCAAATAAAGTTTTTTGAAATTTAAGATGTTTTCTAGAACAAATATTATCATTAGAATAAACATACACAGGCTTCCCTACATAACAGGCCTCACAGCACATGGCAATTGAATCACCAGTAACTATTATATAATCTGCTGCTTGCAAAATAGCTTTATAAGGATTTTCTTTATTTTCCTCCCACTGAAAAAAATATTTAATATTCTCATTTTTCTTTTTTAAGCTATCAATAATAAATTGATCTGTCCTGCGACTCGTAGTAACCATTAAACCAGCATTCATATTCTGGCATAATTTATCAGTAATTTTCCTTATTTTTAAAGCATCATCCATTTTAAATTGAGCATTTTTTGAAGATCCTCCAACCAATAATGCAATTTTTGGTGACTTAATCTTATCAAAAATATGAGCAAATTTTTGATAATCTTCTTTTAATGATTTTTCTTTAATATAAACAACCGAACCAATAATATCAATTACATTCTTGGCCCTTATTTTATCATGCTTTGGAGCTATTACTAAATCAAACTTTTTAATAATACTTGATCCTGGATTCATAATATTAATCAAAAATAAATTAGGATACATTTTACGTAAATCCAATGCAATCAAAGCCGATCTCCTTCCAGCAGAAATAATTACATTTGGCTTCTTTTTTTGATTTATCAGATTATTCTTAGAGTCTTTATCAATAGTAGAAAGTCGCCCTAATTTGATAGAGTTGGGCAAAGATGCTAATTTATTGTAGGAAATTTCTTTAATTTCATAATTAGCCTTCAAGCAATCAGCTAAATTAATGCTTTGAGAATAATTTCCTGGACGATTATCTTTTAAAACCCAAACTAGCATTAGATATTTTCTACTTAAAAGTATTTTCTAATTCTTTTTTAACATTATCAGACACAAATTCATCAATATTTCCACCAAGCCTAGCTACTTCTTTAACCAACTTTGAAGCAATAAAATGAGTTGACTCTGAGGCTGGTAAAAAGATTGTTTGAATATCACTATCTAATCTAGAATTCATCCCTGACATTTGAAATTCATATTCAAAATCTGAAACAGCTCTTAAGCCCCTAATAATAATATTTGATTTATTCTTACGAGCAAAATCAACCAACAAACCTTCAAAGGCAACTACTTCAACTGTTTTACCACCTTTATTTAATAAAAAAACCTCATTTTTTGCCATTCTAGATCTTTCTTCCAAAGAAAAAAGTGGCTTTTTATTGTTATCTTGTGCTACTCCAATAATTAAATGATCAACAATTTTCAAAGCTCTTTTAATAATATCCATATGACCATGCGTAATTGGATCAAAAGTTCCTGGATAAATTGCAATTTTATTGTCAGCCATGTTAAATGAATAATTTATTAATCAACTAACCCTATTGATAAATGCAAATAAATATTATTGCAATTGGTAAATTCAAGAATAGCTCCCCAAACAAACAGCTATTTTGTGATTACATCAAAAAAATTAAATGCAAAATTAAATTAATAGAAGTCGAAAGCAAAAATTCTGGATCTGTAAGTGAGGTAAAAAAGAAAGAAGCAGAATTAATAATTAAAAACATCCCTAAAAATAGTAAAATAATTCTACTAGACGAAACTGGAACTAATTTAACTAGCAAAGAATTTGCAAAAATAATACAAAATTTCCAAAATCAATCCACGCAAAATTTGTCTTTTATTATTGGTGGAGCTAATGGAGTAAGTGAAAAAATTAAAGAACTAGCAAACTTAAAAATCTCTTTTGGCCAAATGACTTTCCCTCACATGATGATTAGATCAATGATAGCTGAACAACTATACCGCGCTTTTTTAATAATCAACAACCACCCTTATCACAAAGACTAACTACTACCCCCTTAACAGTTAACTATCATCCTTCATTAACTGCTTAACTGTTATCCTGAATTTATAGATTCTTAGAAATCTTTGATTTCTTAGAAGATCTCACATGAAGGATCTCACGACACAAATGGAGGATTTAATAATAACTGTCATCCTGAATTTAGAGATTCTTAGAAATCTTTGATTTCTTAGAAGATCTTACATGAAGGATCTCACGACACAAATAGAGGAGTTAATTATTAAATAGGTCAAAGCCAAATAAAACATTTAAGATATTAACACTATACCAGAAACATCAACTTCCTCATCTCCAGATTCTTGAAATAAAATCTCCCCAGCATTAGTAACATCCCTTAAATCATCCATAAATTCACTAAGATCAATCTTACCACTAACATTAAAAGACTTTAACTGTGTTCTCAAAGAAATATTATTATCAGACTTAAACTTTCTAACTTCACTAATAATTTTAAGCATAGCATCTCCCTTATCAAAAAGTTTTTCATCCAAATAATAATCTTCTAACTTTGGCCAAGTACCTCTACTGTTAATTGAAACTTGCTTCTTATCACAATTAAAAATTTCCTGAAATAACTCTTCTGTTACATGAGGAATAAAAGGCGCAAATAATTTTAATAAAGTCTCTAAACAATGATACAAAGTTACAATTGCACTTTGTTGTTCTTTTAAAATTTGCACCTTTTGCTCTTCGCTTAAATTAACATCTTCATATTTTTGAGCCTTTATTCCATAAGCCCTAACCTTAGCAATTTCTAAATAATTATCACAAAAGTCATTCCAAAAGAAGTCTTCCATATGCTCTCTGGCTTTAGCATATTCAAATTTTTCAAATGATTTATCCGCCTTATCAATGGTTTTATAAATCCTACTTACAATCCATAAATCCGATTTCTTAAAAATTATTCCACTCTTTACATCTTGCTTAATAGTTGTTGGTTTTGCTTTTAAAGAATCAAAATTAGTGCACACAAATTTAGAAGCATTAAATAATTTATTTAACAACTTACCACCAATTTTTAATACATCTTCACTATAAGCAGTGTCAGTTCCCAAATGAGAAGTAGAAGCCCAATAACGCACAACATCACTACCTTTTTCTTGAATTAAAGCATTTGGCGTTACAACATTTCCTTTCGATTTACTCATTTTAGTTTTGTCCGATGCTAAACACCAACCAGAAATCATTAAATTTTCCCAAGGAATTTTTTCTTCATGCAAATATGCTTTAACAATAGTATAAAAGGCCCAAGTCCTAATAATTTCATGAGCTTGCGGCCTCAAATCAGCTGGAAATAATTTATTATGCCTATCTTTATCACCATTTGCCGTTAATTCACTTGTAATACCATGACTTGATAATTGCGGAGAAACTGAAGAAGTCGCCCAAGTATCCATAACATCATTTTCTGGTTCAACCTCATCTTTTTTATAACCTTTTGGCAAAGTTTTTAACGGATCACAAGGTAATTGACTCACATCTGCAATAAGAATTTTTCCTTCCTCACCTTTCCTTTTAGAATACCAAATTGGAAATGGCACACCAAAAAATCTCTGACGACTAATACACCAATCCCAAGAAACTCCATCAATCCATTGATCAATTCTAACCTTCATAAATTGCGGATACCAATTACACTGTGCCGCCTTCTTTTTTAATTCTTCCTTAATATCAAGAATTTTAATAAACCATTGCGGCATCACCAAAATTTCAATTGGCATTCCCGATCTTTCAGCACATTTTGTAACGTGAGTAATATCTTCTGATTTCTTCAAAAGGTTATTTTCTTTTAATAATTCAGTTACTTTTTTTCTAGCTTCTTTGTGCGTTAAATTTTCTATTTCACGATAATTTTCAACCGCTTTTTGAAAGCTAACTGTATTTGATTTATCTAATCTCTCAGATGAATTAAATACTAAAGCATCTAGTGTATTATTAACACTAGACTCTCCTAATCTAATTCTACCTGAATCACTTAAAATCACCCTAAGCGGTAAATCATGCTTTCTCCACCATAAAATATCTGTTTCATCACCAAAGGTACAACACATTACAGCACCAGTACCTTTTTCCATCTGCACCATTTCATCAGCAATTATTGGTACTTTTACACCAAATAAAGCTGTAATTGCCTCTTTATCAATTAAATTTTTATATCTTTCATCTTCTGGATGCACCATAACAGCTCCACATGCTGGCAATAATTCTGGACGAGTTGTAGCAATAGTAATTTTTCCACCACCTTCAATGCCAAACTCAATATCATTCATTGAAGAAGGCTTCTCTTTATCAACAAGATCCGCCTGTGAAAGCGCTGTTCTATCAGCAATATCCCACAAAACTGGTTCTAATTTCCTTTCAACTAAACCTTTATTAAATAAATCGACAAATGAGAGCTGCGAAATTTTTTGTGATATTGGTGAAATAGTCTGATATTTTTCATCCCAGTCAACTGAAAGTGCAATGGAATTGAATAATTCTTCAAATTGCTCTTCTGCTTCCTCAACCACACTTTCACATTCTTTAACAAAGTCAGCGCGATCCATATTAACACCACGAATCTTTTTTACCTTTTCTACCAATCTTTCCGTCGGTAAACCATTATCATCAAACCCCATCGGATAAAAAACTGTCTTACCTTTCATTCTTTGATAACGCGCTACAAAATCCGCCTGCACATAAGAAAATATATGCCCCATATGCAACACCCCAGACACAGTTGGAGGAGGAGTATCAATAACAAAAGTTTGATTGCGAGATAAATCTTTTTCCCATTTATAAACCTTTTCTTCACCCCAAAATTTCTGCCATTTTGGCTCAGATTCTTGATGTTTGTATTTTTTTGATAAATTAATCATCTTGTAAGTATGCAATTCTTAAGTTTAAGCAAGACTTAACTTAAACAAAAATCACTAAAAAGCAACTAAGAATTAAAGAAGTTTATGGAAATTTTAAGTCTATAAAAAAGACCTTTGTACAACTAAAATCATTCAATTTTCTTCTAATTTTGAGGGAAAATTAAGTGATAGAGAGCTAGAGTAAGCACTAGAGCAGTTGTTCAAGATCTCAATTTATCTGGTTTTTGATTCTTGTAAAGGGATCTTTTCCTTAATGCCTTTCAAAATTTCTGTTAGTTCTATTTTGTCTCGACTTTGATCCTCTGGATCTATTTTAATTACCTTACGAGATGCGCTAAAAAAATTTTTAAATAGATATTTTCTTCTAGCATTGTCAATTGATACTATATCATTTGCTTTATTTTCTGGTAATAAATTTTTAAAGAAATCCGCATCTTTGCCTTTGCAAAAAAAAATTATCTTGATGTCCATGGCTAGTAAAATCACGAAATTGGCTAGCATGTTTGAATAAATCCTGTGTTTTTTTTTGGAATTTCTATGTTTAATTTAATCATGTCCTGCCTGATCAGGCCAAGTTCTGTTGCTACAAAACTGCCTAACATTCCACTATGAACATTTATCTCATCCAAACTTAAAGATTTAGAAAAGATGGGGGCAATCATAAGTAAAGTATCAATTTTCTTTGATAAACTATTACTTATACTATCCTCATCAAGCCACCCAATAATTTTTCTGATAGATTCAGTCAAATTATTAACCACTCCATTGTTCTTCAAATCTTCCATTTTGCAATTTTTTATAATATTTATTATTTCCTTTTTCTTATTAAAAGGAATTTTACAAGAGTGATGTAGCAACAAATTAGAGATTGTATTGGCCTGAGAGTTAATATGCACTTCTCTATTTTTATCTTTATAAAGAGAGGCGCCTTTAAAGAAAAGCCTTAAAACTCGATTATATGTGACGTTTGTAATATTATCTTTGAGGTCACTATCAGGAAAGTTAGATCTAGCAAAATCATGATATATTTCTAAGTATCTTTCTATATTATCTATTTTATCTTTTGCTTCAAATATCCTTTTTTGTGCAATAGAGAATTCTGCGGAATTATCTATTTTTAAAGATGAACCTGTTGCAACTTGCCTTATATTACGAGGCTTTAGAGATAAGCTAGGGTTATATTCTTTTTTTAATTCCAGCTCTGGCTCAGTGATATTGTTTTGAGTATTATTTGTATTTTGTAGCAGTTTGGCTGACTTTCTTTCCCCTTTCTTTTTTTGATATTCCTCCTCAAGCTTATTTAAATATTCATCATGATCAGAAGTCCTACTCTTTTCATCTAGAAGTTGCTCTTTTTGGAAAAGTTCTTCAATATCCTTGCTGATCTGCAATGCTTTCTTTGTCATTCTTTTTATTGCATGCTTTCCGCTAACAACATTTATTCTACTATCAGAGATGCCCCCTGTTTTTACTAAGCTTCTTCCCATTGATAAAGTTGTTACTTTGAGTAATGCAAATTGCTTTTCTATTACATCAGTAGAAAAACGCAATATTGCTTCATTTGTATATTTAATTTCATCTTCACTCAGATTAGATTTACGCGCGCTATATGAAATTATTGCCGCAAGAAACATTTTTGCTTTAAAAGTTGCCATTGCAGTGTCACTGAAACGTTTCTGCAGGATAGAGATACCCTTATCTAGGGTTACTTTTACCTCTACTTCTTCCAATGAATTATCGTTGTAATGTTTGCTGTAAGCTAATTCTTTTAAAATAGGAATATTTTCTTGAGAATACTTTCTTAGTTTTCTTAATTCTTCATCATATTGAGTTACTTGAAAAAAATTATTTAAGTAATCATTAAATTCTTCTGAGGACAGGTTATCACTAATCCTGCACTTTATTTCTATAGATTGACTTATTAAATTATGGTCTAATATGTCAAACAATAAATCTAGATTTACATTCTTATTATTTGAAACGAATAAAAAAAATTTACCATACCACTCTTCTGCCATTTTATGATTAGTTTTGCTATATTCCTCTTTAATTTTTTTCATTATTTTTTCATACAATTCATCGCCAATAGATTCGTAAGGAATTATTGATTTCCATTTCCTATTTTTATCTTCTAATTTCCGATCTGTTGTAACTGCCTGTTCTTTAATTTCTCTCATTTTATTTTTTAACTCTTTCTGTTTTTGCCTTTTCAGGCGTCTTTTTGCAGTTCTTCTTTCTTTAGACATATATAATTATTTTATAATGATTGATTAATGTAGAAAGTTAGTTAAATACTAACAAAGTACAGTCCATGGAAGCTATTACTTACAATTTTAGAAACTCGTTAAAAATCACTCAAAAACTTTGGCGCGCGTAAGGTGAGTTACTAATTCTAAAAGAATCTTATACCAAAGTTCATCTTTAATGCTACATTTAGGCAAAATATTTTAAATTAAAAATTATTAAGAAAATCAACTGCGTATCGGGATATACGCATAGATTTTCTTGATGATTTTTGGTTTAAAAGATGAAGCATAAATGTAGTATTAAAGATGAACTTTGGTATTATATCCTTCATCTTACACCAAAAATAAGTTAAAACAAGTGATAATTATGCCAAAATCTTAACAGATCCTAAGAAATTTGTATTTTTTGTAAAAGATCGGATTTACTAACAAATACCTTTGCACAACTAATATCATTCAATTTTTTTCTAGTTTTGAGGAGGAATTAGGTAGTTTTTTATTTAGAAAAGATATCTATTGGTAAATTTCTGATAATGAACTTTGGTATTAAACACTACTCCATCACTATTAGGTCAACGGTAAACCTTCCAAGAGTATTAAGATATAGTTTTTGATCAACTATTACTGGGGCATGATAAATTCCTTTATCAATTTTCTTTCTTTGCAATATTTCTCCATTAGTTGGTGACACTAATAAAATTTCTCTTTTTTGATTAGACAAAATTAAATTATCACCAGCCATTATTATACCATTATAGATAGTTTTTTTCTTTGGATCATTCTCATCTTCTAAACTTTTGTACCATTTAATTCCACCATTTTTTCTACTTAACGAAATTAGCTGATTATCATTATTTACAAGATAGATAAAATCACCTGCAACCCAAAAATCAGTAATTGAAGATAATTCTTTTTGCCATATAATATCACCATCTTCAATATTAATTGCCATCATCAAACCACCATTTCCAACAGCATAAATTACACCATCTTTTACCATTGGCGTTGCGTCAATATCATTTAAAACAAAGTCCGAATTAATAGCTCTATTAACATTTAAATCATGAGTCCAACCAACTTCACCATTTCTTTGACTTAAAATATAAATTTCACCAGAAGAATATGAACTAACTATATAATTTTTATAAAAAACTAAATCAGCAGCCCCCAAAATAGCTGTACTTCTATTAATACCACTATGAATCCAATTAATAGAACCATCAGCTACACTTAAAGCATAAGTTTTATTATCACTTGTTGTTATAAACACCTGACCCTTACTAGCTATTGGAGTTGAAATTGGAATTGAACCAATTTTCTTTGACCAAATAATTTCCCCATCACTAGCATTAAGTGCTACTAAATAGTTAAATCCAGAAGTAGCAAAAATCTTGCCATCATTAAAATAAATCTTGCCATTGATAAAATTACTTTTATCTCTCTTATCAAAAATTCTTTTTTGCCAAATTTTATTAAAATTCTCTAAATTACGAGCTATTAAATTACCTTTTGCGTCCAAAAAATAAACAATATTACCAACAATTAATGGTCTAAAAACTTTTTTATCATTATTTCCTGTTCTATAGCCCGACCAAACCGACTTAGTTTTAGTAATTTCATTAGCAAAAGTAAAATTTTCAATATTAAAATTATTACCAGCTTTATTGCTACCAAGCCACGATTTGCTATTTTTCTGAGACGGAAATTTGGCCGTTTTGCCTTGCAGAGATTTATCTATTTGCAATGTTTTAGAATATTTAAAAACAGAAATAGCATTTTTAGACTCCTTCTCATCTGATGAACAAGAAGATAATAATATTAAAAATAAAATTTGTATTATACCAAATCCCATCTTTGCATGCATATCTATATCTTAGATTTTATTAATAATAATATTACTAAACTCTTTTGTTCTATTTTTTAAATATTGTGGAGCCTCTAAATCTAAACTTAAATTCTCAAATATTTCTTGAGCCTTCTCTAAGTTACCTAAATACCACTCAAAAATAGCCTTTTGTTCTAATATTAATGGCCTTAAAATTGAACTATTCTTCTCTAATTTAGGCAATAAACTACTAATCTTTTCATTAAATTCTTCATTATTGCTATCAATCATTGATTTAATAGCTAGTAAAGCAGATAATTCTCTAATGTAAGGATCCGCACTCTTTAACTCATAAACTTTTAAATAAAGCTCTACTGCTTCTTTTACTTTATTTTGAGCAACCAAATTAGAGCCATATCTAAGTAAAGATATTGACTGAATATGCACTGGAGCAGATTTACTATTCTTGATTTCATCTAAAATTTTTTCTCCTTTTTCATTTTGATTAGAGCTTTCATAAACCACAAATTGGTGAATTAATTTAGAATATTTTTCATTGTTAAATTGTTGATTTACACTATAAACACTAGTAGCAATAATAATAATTAAAACTATCGAAACTAAGTAAGTTATTTGCTTCTTATATTTAGCAAATAATGTTTGTATTTTTTCCCTTCTAGCCTCTTCGCGCATCTGACGCAATAATATTTTATGACTAGCATCCTCTTCGCTGCTATCTTGTTGAATTTCTTGTTTTTTACTTTTTTTACTCATTTTTATTTTATTGTTTAATAGAACCTAAACAGGCATCCACAGTATTTTTTAATAAATAAGCAATAGTCATAGGGCCAACTCCTCCTGGAACTGGAGTAACAAATTTTGCTACATTTACAACATTATTAAAATCAATATCACCAACTAATTTTGATTTACCACCTTCTAATTGAATTCTATTAATTCCAACATCAATGATGCAAGCATTTTTAGTCACCATATCAGCCTTAATTAAATTTGCAACTCCAGTTGCACTAATAATAATATCTGAGTTCAAGCATTTTTCTTTTAAATTTTTAGTTTTAGAATTAGCAATAGTAACAGTAGCTTTCTCTAACATTAATAAACGAGCTAACGGCCTACCAACAATGTTAGAAGTACCAACTACCAAGGCATCTAAGCCTTTTAAATCATCTCCTAAAACTGATTTAATTAAATGAACACAACCTTGTGGCGTACATGGAATTAAAGCCTTATTCTTACCACTTACTTCACCAACTGATAGTTTTCCTACATTAACCACATTAAAACCATCTACATCTTTTTTAGGATCAATAGAATAAATTATATTATTGGCATTAATATGTTCTGGCAGTGGTAATTGCACTAAAATACCATGAACTTTTTTATCATTATTTAATGCTTCAATTTTGGCTATTAACTCACTTTCTTTAACATCGCTAGGCAACTTGTAAGTGATAGAATTCATGCCAATTGCCTTGGCTGCCTTCTCTTTATTGCCAACATAAACCTCACTAGCAGGGTCATTTCCAACTAAAATAACAGCTAAAGAGGCTATAGTAGAATGTTTTTCTTTAATTTCTTTAACTTGATGAGCAAGATCTAACCTTAAATCTTGAGCAATTTTTTTGCCATCAATTATTTGTGCTGCCATAGATCATTTACATTTATTTTGAATAGTTCTAAAGTTATCTTTAAAGAACATTAGTACTTACGCAAAAGGTAAACTAAAAGCTTCATTTAGTAGGTCTTAGGTAATAATCATACTAAATGTAGTATTATTTAGTTGCCCTTGCGTAAATCTCAAAGACATTTTATAAAGGCACTTTATAGTGTAATATTCTTAATTTAAAACAATTTTTTGTAAAATAATGAATAAAATTTTAGTAGTTGACGATGATACCAGGCTTAGAAACCTATTGGGAAAGTTCTTAAACGATCATAATTTTAAAGTTCAGCTAGCCAAAGATGCTGGGGATGCAGAGAAGCTAATGAATAAAGAAAAATTTGACATATTAGTAGTTGACGTAATGATGCCCAATTTAAGCGGCACACAATTTACTAAAAATATAAGAAAAAATAACAATACCACTCCAATTTTAATGCTAACTGCAATGGCTGACGTTGAGGACAGAATTGAAGGCTTAGAAGCTGGCGCTGATGACTACCTATCCAAACCTTTTGAGCCAAAAGAACTACTCCTAAGAATCAACAATATTTTAAAAAGAAGACCCAATAAAACAAATCCAAATTCACTATGTAAATTTGGTAATTTTACTTTTGACTTTAATGATTTAAGGCTAAAAAAAGACCAAGATTATATTCATATAACTGGCAGTGAGGCTAATATTTTAAACATTATGTGCAAAAATCTAGGTAATAAAATCTCACGCGATGAATTATCAAAATCTTGTGGAGATATTGACCATAGAAGTATCGACGTTCAAATAACCCGTCTAAGAAGAAAAATAGAAGACAACCCTAAACAGCCCAGCTTCCTACAAACAGTTAGAGGCTATGGATATATTCTAAAAAAATAAATATATCAAAACACTATCATTTAAAAACTCACCTTACGCACGCCGCAATTTTTGAGTGACTTTTAACGAATTTACAAAATTTTCCCCGCAGTGTATCTAGATATACATGAGGAGTAAATTTTAGAAATTCGTTAAAAAGCGCCAAAAAGGGTGGATGTGGTAAGGTTAGTTAAAAAGAAATACGATATTTTAAATACCCCGTATGGCTTTTAAATGTTGAGCTAGATTGAAAATCATAATCAACTATTATAGATGTATCAGCAGATATCTTAGTATTAACACTAAGTCCAGCATTAAAAAAATTATCCTCTAAATCAACCCCTGTACTCTTAAAAGTATCACCCCCTGAAATAAATTGTGCAGTTGCTTTTTGACCATCTGTTATCAAATTTCTCGACCAAGAAAGGCTTAATTCAGGCAATATTGCTTTTCTAAATATATCAAATGTTCTGCCCATTACCTTAAAACCAACATCTGATACCAACATATCAAAACTCTCACTATCCACTATTAACCCTGCATTTCCAGCTCCTGTTTCCTGATATTTTCCTTGATCTAATATTGAATATTTTATAGAAGCATTTGGCGCAAATAAAAATGTATCCAAAATTTTAATATTATATCCAAGGCCAGTTTTTAAACCATACTGCATTGCGCTATAGCTAGCATCAGCTTCTAAAGTTGTCATTTGAGTAACTATTTTCCTACTAGAATCATACTGATTATAAGCTATATTTATAATATTATCATTATATAGCCCCAGCTTACTGCGATTAAGAAAATTACTATTATAAAAACTAACATGATACGAACTAATATCTGTTTCTTGTTCGCTAACAGATTTATCTTCAACATCAGCCATACCATATGATAAAGCAACACCTAAGATAGATTCTGCTCCCCTTGGTCTTTGCAAGGCAACATCCGCGCCAAACACTAATCCTGATGTATTAGTTTTATAACCATCTTCATTTGAAATAGTCTCTTGATCTGCTGAACCAGCAAAAACTTGTCCCCAAATATTATTTCTAATAATAATACTTTTATTTTTATTTCCGGATGAAAATCCTCTTTTTTTATTAATTTTAATTGATGCTATTCTAGAATTTATAATATCATCTATTCTATTAGATATATTAATTGAAGAAATTGCTGTCATATTATTATCAGCACCATCAACAGTGTCTAGAGCTTCTTCAAAAGATGCCTGACTAGTAGAACTTAATAAACCACTATTTAATAAAGACATATTACCCCCTACACTTTCTAGAGAAATAATATTATTCAACAATTCAAGATCATCACTTTTAAGTAAGGCCGTACTAGAAGTATCAAGATTATTTGTAACTCTAAGAGCACTTCCTACAATAGAAATTGCTGGATCCAACAAAAATGAATTATCCGTCACACTAACACCAGATAAAGCATTATCCGTAGCTAAAGTGCCAGTAGTAGTTAAAAAATCATACGTTGATCCAACAGATACACTAGAACCATTAACATAATCAAAGCTAATTGACGTACCATCATTAACATTAATAGTATTACCACCAGTAAATTTAAATTGTGCATCTGATGCTCTATCATCAACCTCAATATTCAAACTATCCCCCGTACTAAAAGTAACATCCCCTATATCAACTATTGTAGCAACCTTACCATCAGCAATTTTGAAATATCCAGATCCAGTAATATCTCCAATCGTCACATCATTATTTATAGTCAAACTACCATTATTAGCTAAATCTCCTAAATTAACACTCCCCGTACTACTAACAATAGCAACCGCATTACTATCAATAGTAAGTACATTAGTAAAAAGATCACTACCAGAAAATGTAACATCACCAGATGTATTGGAAATTTGAATTTCCTTTAATGCCTCTGTGGCAGTGCCAATAGAACTATCAATAAGCTGATTTTGAGACCCATCAGCAACTATCTTAAAATGGTTATTTGTATCATTAACAATGCCATTAACAGTATAAATATTATTTGAAAAATTTAATGTAGTAAAATCAGCTGAAGCTGTTATCTTATCAATTTTATTCTCCAAACTACCAATATCACCACTAACATCTAAACCACTAATAGCATTGCTAAAACTTAATATACCAACTCCATTATTATTAGTTGATACCAACCCTACATTTTCACTAGCAGCACTAATAGTTAAAGTACCATCAGTTCCAATAAAATTAATTGAGTCATTAACAGTTAAACTCAAAGAGGCAGAAGTTGGACTCTCACCTGTGTTAATTTCATAAACAGTAGCAAAGGCATTACTGCAAAATAATAGCAGCAAACATAAAACTATCTTATTAAAAACCTTATTAATCATAAATTACTATTTTTACTTCAAAATATTATTCTAATTATCTACCCATTATCATCCCCATTTCCACGACCTGATGATCCTCTCCTAATATCATGAAAAGCCTGCTTAGAACGACCTTTTCTAACCCTAACATCTGGCTTTCTAACAGATGATTTTAGACGTTTTTTAGGTTTTTCCCTGTCATACTTACTTTCAGTATTCTTATGTCTTCCTCTAGGTTCAGATATATCTGAACCTGATCTTTGATACCTATTTTCTAAACCCTCTAAACATATAGAGTTTTCACTTACTCTGCTATCAGATTCATGACGTCTTTGTCTATTCAAGTCACGAGACCGTCTTGTTGTCATTTCATCATCTTTTACTTTTCCAGAAGATCTTTTATGTTTTCTTAAATTTGACAATTCTAATTCTTTATCCTCTTGACGTTGTCGCCTTTCCATAATTGACCTAACTGGCTTTAATCGTACTTCTCCTCCTCTACCTATTCTTCTTGGTAAACAAACTTCTTCATTGTCTGACAAACCTTTATTACTACCATATGAATCATCAATTTGCAAAGAAAAAGAATTATATTTTGAATCCATTTCTACTTCCCTATCTAATTTCATAGCCTTAACTCCACGAAATTTTGATATCTTTATTTTTAGCATTTCCCTTATTAACTCCTCCATTCCATCAAGGGGAATAAAAATATCTGTAAATCTATTTTGAAACTTAGCAACATAAAAAACTTTATATTTTTACTTAATTCTGATGAAACTTGATCTAAATCCTCAAGATGTATTTGAGTATCTAAAAGGTTCTTATTTTCTAATTCTTTCTTTAATAAAAAAATATTCTCTCCTGCCACTCTCAATTTTACAGCTCCCCCTTTCCTAATTTCACCCCTAATTCTATGCAACATTTTATCAACATAACCTATTATTCCTTCTTCTATATTTTTTATTGCTGCCTCTTCCATAATATCTGTTTTTCTACTGCGATCTCTATAACCATCCTTAACTTCGATTTGAAATCTTGTATTATCTAAAAACTTCAATAATGGATTACCTTCCAAAAATGATCTTAGATCTTCATCAAAATTAATACTTCTAACTTTATCCAAATCAATATTTGGATCATTCTCCTTTGCTTGTAAAGCATAAAGTTTATCTTTTACTTTTTTAGCCTCCTTCCTTTCTCTTGCTAATCTGTTATCAGTCATCCAAGCATCAAATTCCTCTTCTTTTTTATTTTTACGATATTTATAACCACATACCGCCATTGCCACAACTGCTATAAAAGCAAATACAGACCCCCCTATGATAGTTGCATTTCTCCAATCAACTGATTCGCCATTATCGTCACCTCCTTGTAATGATGCATCAGTAGCAAAACATTCTTCTAAATAACTATCCACTGTTCCACCAGCCGAAAAATAATCCAAAGCATCTATAAAATCCCCGGCCACATCTTCATTTAACTCAGTTATTGAAGTTAAATATGAATTTATTTCTGATATTTCTCCTGCTGTTAAATCTCTTCCATTAGCTCCTTCTAACACCCCATCTAAATATTCTAAATCACTCACATCTAATCTATCCACTAAATCATCTGTTATTTCAAGCAAAGATTCTTGAACCTCTGATGATGAAGAGTTACGAATCATTGCCTCACAATCTTCAGTCAAAAAACTAATAGTTATTGCTCCATTATCTTCTGTTCCTGTACCTGTTTTTGTAGAATTACCTATCCCTATTCCAGTTCCTGTTCCTGTAGAACTTCCTCCTGTGGAACTACCACCTGTTCCTCCTGTAGAACTTCCTCCTGTTGAACTCATACCTGTGGAACTACCACCTGTTCCTCCTGTAGAACTTCCCCCTGTTGAACTCATACCTGTGGAACTACCACCTGTTCCTCCTGTAGAACTTCCTCCTGTTGAACTCATACCTGTGTAACTACCACCTGTTCCTCCTGTAGAACTTCCTCCTGTTGAACTCATACCTGTGGA
>JAYORG010000009.1:54301-66686 GCA_038123275.1 Rickettsiales bacterium
TGTTGAACTCATACCTGTGGAACTACCACCTGTTCCTCCTGTAGAACTTCCTCCTATTGAACTAACACCTGTAGAACTTGGGACTTCCATTTCATCAAAAGGATTTTCAACTTGAAATAATGCATCATCTGCAACTCTATCACCATCAAATGTAAAATATTGTCCTGCATTAGTATTAGTACCTGAATCATAAGTAGCATCATTATCAGCACGGTCATCATATACAACCCTAAAATAATATTCTCCCTCATTATATACAACAACAGGATCTTTCTGAGAACCAGCTCTATCTTCATTGCTTTCACCATTTACTACTAATTCATCCGTTATTGATTCTATTTGATTATTAGTATTAAGCCTTACAATTCTTAAATATACATCCTCTGAAGCCCCATCAGCATTTCCTGTATTAGTCCAAGATACAGCAAAATCTATTGAACCATCTGAATTTTCCCTTATCTTGGCAAAACCTTTATTATCTTCGTTAGAATAATTTGGATATGTATTATAACCATCTTGTGTTTGAGAAATATCTCCACTAACCTGATACATAACAATGTTACTTCCATCATTAACTGTAATTGCAACTTGAGGAACGCCATTAATAACTGCAATACCAGTTTTAACTTCTACCGCATCACTGGACAACATAATATCTTCATAAGCACTAATCATATCTGCACCATCAACAATATTAAGCACTTCACCTACCTCTAATATAGACCTTTCATGTGACTTAACTTTACTTGCTTTCCTGCTAACCTTCTTAGCTTTAGATTTTTTAGACTTAACTACTTTATTCTGAGTTACTTTTTTTGCTTTATATTCTTTGGTTTCTCTAGCTATATCGATCTGATTAACAAGACTAATAAATGGGGGACTAAACCTTAAATCCATATCTCTTTGACTAACCAACGCATCGGAAACTCTAGTAACAGATGGTTGATTAACCATCTGTGGTGTTGGTGCTAACATTGTATTTCTAACTTCTGACTGTGGTGTTGGTGCTGACATTGCATTTCTAAATTCTAATACTTTACCAGCTATTTGTAACAAGCTAAACGCGCCATATAATATTTTATTTCTTGTCCCTGAAGGACCTTGAGGAATTGGAGTAAATACTTTTTCATGATATTTATCTTGAGAATTGATAAAATCTAAAACTAAATTTTCTGCCTCCTTCTTTATATTATCAGCTATATTCAACGCTACATCATCAACAGTTAATTCTGATTGACCATACCATGCATTAGCCATGCCTCTTCTAATTCTACCAAAAAAACCCTTATATTTTTGATTACTAGCATCCGCTAGTCTTTTAAGTTCTTTTTTTGAAGCCAAACCAGAAACTAACTTTTTACACCATTTATCAAAACCCTTATCTGTACTAAAAGTTCTTACTTCATTCACAAGCTCCAAAAACTCTCTCTTATTATTTTTATTTGGATCCAACCAGTCAGGCTTGTATGTTTTAATATATTTAGCAGGATTCTCTCTTTTTAGATATTGAGCTTGCGATAACCTTTTAAGTTTGGACTTTTTCTTACCCATTCATTATACAATTTGATTTTTTACCAAAAACTCAAAATTAAAGAGTTTTTTACAATAAAGACCATACCATATGATATGGGTTATGTCAAATATAAAATTTATAAGTGAAAAATACTTTACTAACTAATACTAAATTTTAATCATCACGACTAAAAAGATTTAAAATTGCAATCACAAGAATTACCACTAAACTAGTTGCTAAAATTATTAAAATTCCTAATGAAAAACTCATTGCTTAATTAAATTTACTATTTCTTTTTTAAGGTCATTTAAACCTATATTTTTATTACTACTTGTAACAATAATATGTGGGTGCAAAGCTGGAAAATTCTTTGAATCCTTTTCCAATTGCCCCCTTACCTTGTTAACTTCAAAATCCTTTAATTGATCAATCTTTGTTAAAACTATCTGATAATTTAAAGCTAGAGTATCTAAAATATTCATTAATTCTAAATCTTTTTCTCCCAATCCACGACGTGAATCAATTAAAATAAACACTCTTTTTAAATTAACTCTTTGAGAAAAATACTTATAACTTAACTTCTCCCAAGACTCTACCTCCCTTTTACCAACCTTAGCAAAACCATATCCTGGCATATCAACTAAATTTAACTTTTCTGCCAATTCAAAAAAATTTAACTGTCTGGTTCTTCCTGGAGTTTTAGAGGTTAGAGCAATCTTACTATTAGTTAGAGCATTAATTAAACTAGACTTACCAACATTAGAGCGACCAATAAATGCAACCTCCGTTAATCTTGAATCTTTAATTTGATCAAATTTAGCAGCCCCCATAACAAACTGGCATTTGCCTTTAAAAAAATTTTCAACATTATTAATTGCCATCTTATATTATGTTTAATTGCTTAAATATATCTTTTAAGGCCAAAACTAAATTTTTGATCATCTCGTCATTATGTAAAGGTGTCGGAACAATTCTTAACCTCTCAGAACCAATATCTACCGTTGGAAAATTTATATTTTGAATATAAATATTATATTCCTCTAATAAAATTTTTGAAACCTTCTTACATAAAGCAGCATTGCCAATAGTAACTGAAATAATATGAGAATCATTTGTAATAATTTTGATTCCAGCTTTTTCAAGTTCTAACTTTAGTTTTTTTACCCTATCTTGATGCTGATTCCTCAACGAATTATCACGTGTTAAATATTTAACATTACTTAAAATAGCACTTGCTGTCATTGGTGGCATTGAAGTTGTAAAAATAAAACCAGGAGCATAAGAACGAATAGCATCCACAACCAACTTAGACCCAGCAATATAACCACCTACTCCACCATATGCTTTACCAAAAGTACCTTGAATTAAGTCTATCTTATCACCCAAATCCAGCTTTCCACTAATACCAGAACCATCCAACCCATAAAGACCAACTCCATGAACTTCATCAACATAAGTTAAAGCATTATATTTTTTGGCTAAATTAATAATTTCTGCCATTTTACCAAAATCACCATCCATCGAATAAACAGATTCAAAAATAATGAGTTTGGGCTGACTAACGTCATAATAAGCAAGCAACTTTTCCAAATCCTCCATGTTATTATGTTTAAAAATATGCTTTTTTAAGCCACTATTTTTAATACCATGAATAATTGAGGCGTGATTTTTTTGATCAGAAAAAATAACCAAATCCGGGATAATTTTACCAAGAGCTTTAATTGATGACTCATTAGCAACATACCCAGAAGAAAATACTATAGCCATCTCCTTCTTATGCAACTTAGCCATCTCTTCTTCAAGCTCAACTAATGGATGGTTAGTGCCAGAAATATTTCTAGTGCCACCACTACCAATACCAAACTCAAGTGCTGCCTTTTGAGCTGCCTTAATAGCATCTTCATTTTGACCAAGACCTAAATAATCATTAGAACACCAAACTATAATTTCTTGATTATTCTTATTATTTTTTGCATAAGGAAATTTATTGCAAATTCTAGAAATATCTAGAAATTCACGGTAATTATCTTGATCTTTTAACTTATCTACTGAACTTTGAAAAAATTTACTGTAATCCATATATCAATTGCTTTATCTTTGTCGCTCTACAGGCTAGACAATGTTCATTAAAAAGCAATTATTTAGTTTAACTCACATAAACTAGGTTAATTTTGTATAAGTCTCAGGATTATAAGATTATTTTCTTTTATTTTAGCATTTTTTATGATAAAATTATAACTGACCAGTCTAAATACATTAACAATAAGCTATGAAACAAAATAATAATAAATCAGCCTTCAGCTTAATTGAATTATCAGTAATATTAATAATAATCGGCCTTATTGTTACTATGACAATGTCATCTAACTTATTTACTGCTTCAAGATTATCTTCTGCTACAGTTTTAACAAAAAAATCACCTGTTAACTTTACTGATGGAGTTGTAATGTGGCTTGAAACAACATTAGAAGATGGCTTTGAAAATAATGAAAACACTGATGGTAGCTCTGTAACTCTTTGGAAAAACATCTACCCAGAAAATTTAGACACAGATGTAACCTCATCAGGAGGAAATGCACCAATTTACATAACAGATGGTATTAATGACTTACCAGCTATTCAATTTGATGGTTCTGATGATTATATGATAAGTTCCAATAACTATCATCTAAGTAGTAAAACAGAATTTAGTACTTTTGTAGTTTTTTCTCCAGATCTTGAACAATCTGAAAATTTTGGTAGAGTTTGGAGATGGGGGGAAGCAGGTAATAATTCAAGAATAAGTTTAACCGTTGGATCCACTGGAGTAAGTAATGACGATATTCTACTCTTACTTGAAGATGGAACAAACTCCCACATATCAACAGTACCTGATCTTCTAACAACTGATGATTCCTACATATTATCTACTATTTTTCATGGTGGAGGTGCAACAGATGCAGATAAATATAAATTATACCTAAATAATGTCCAAATAACTGTACCAGCATTCTCAAATGCACCATTAGGAGCAACAACAGCAAATGATACACAACCTTTCTCAATAGGTGGCAATGGAGGTGAAGAGATGGCTGGCAAAATAGGTGAAATAATAATAATTAATAAAGCTATTTCTGAAAAAAGAAGATTAGAAATTTATAATTATTTATCACAAAAGTGGAATATTAATTAAAACATTTACGATGAATTCTGCAAAAAGAAATATCCATTCTAAGAAAAAGTCGGCTTTCACCCTTGTTGAAATGGCAATGGTTGTTTTAATAATAGGCACAGTAATTGGCCTATTCTCAGCAGCTTACTATATTGTAGATGAAGCAAAATTATCAGCAGCACAAACAAAAACTGATAATTCTCCTGTCTTATTTACAAACAACCTAATATTATGGCTAGAAACAACACATAAAAATAGCATTGACGAAGATGAAGCTATTGATGGTAGAAGCATTAATACATGGTATGATATTAATCCAAAAACTCAAAATCCAAACAATGCAACTTCCGTTAATGCACCAAATTATAATAGATCATCTCTTAATGGGTTACCAGGCATTACCTTTAATGGAAGCGATAATTACATGACTCTCACTCCAAATTTATTACCTATTGGTAACACTGGAAGAACATATTTTATAGTAACTAATAATGCCTCTGGAGCATCTCCAATACAGCATGGAACTGATTCACCTGGTAAAAGAATAGCACCTACTATTGATACACCATCAATATCAATAGCAGTATCTGGTCATAGATATGGTAATTCCTCCGTTAACAATTTATCATCTGGCATTTTATACGTAGCATCGGTTCCTAAAGAATCCTTAAGTGATGCATGGACTATTAAAATAAATGGATCAGAAATATCTCTGTCAGATTTAGCAGGAAGCGCTAAAACAATAAATACAGGTATTACTTATGCACATATTGGAACTAATGGTGCAATAAGTTCTTTCTTTAATGGAACTCTGTATGAAATGATTATCTTTGATAGAAATTTAAAAACTAAAGAGATAGAAGAAATAGAAAAATATTTGTCTAAAAAATGGGGAATCGATTTAGGATAGTTAAAATATGAAAATAAAAAACAATCTGCTTTTACCATAATTGAAATGTCTGTAGTGCTTATAATTGCAGCATCCATGATCGGATTATTTATAGCAGCAACTCACATGATTGACAACTCTAAATTATTAGCAGCACAATCAAAAACCCTTAAATCTCCTATTTTACTTACAGATAATCTTGAATTTTGGCTAGAAACAACTCATAGCGATAGTATTGATACAAATGAAGCTATTGATGGCAGAATAGTTAATAATTGGTATAATCTAAATAACAGAGTTGAAAATGCTAATAATGCCTTATCAACTGGAAATATAATATATACTAGACATGGCATCAATAGCTTACCAGCAATTGAATTTAATGAATCAAGTGGTCACTTTAACATTTCACATAGTTTTAATCCAGCAAATGATGATATGACTATTTTTGTTGTTGCTCAATGTAATATTATCGAAGCCTCTGATTACATAATTATACAACAATTAGATGGAACAGGAACTGGAAGGGCAATACTTTATTGCGAATCTACTAATAATAAAATTCGTACAAATATAGGTGCTGCAGCTTTAGATGGAGATGTATTTAAAATAAAACCCGAAATATATACTGTAACATTGGAAAATGGCACTTTATCAATTTACACAAATGGTACTTTAGGAAACTCAACCACTGTAACAGCAGAATCAGCAGATGGTGACATTCGTATTGGAGATGGTAAAACTGCAGGAAACGCTACACTTGATGGATTTATCGGAGAAATTATTATGTTTGATAGATCCTTAAAAACCAAAGAAAAAGAGGCAATAGAGGAGTATTTATCTAAAAAGTGGCAAATACCACTAAATTAAAAACGTTCTAAATTCTAAAGATTTGAAAAACCTATCTAATTTAGCAAAAGCTTGCGCTCTGTGACTTATCTTTTCTTTCTGACTATATTCAACCTCACCAAAAGTTTTGTTAAAAATATTAGAAATAAAAATTGGATCATAACCAAAACCATTTTTACCCTTCGGTGGAAAAGTTAAATTGCCATCAACCCTACCCTCAAAAGAATGATGCTGATTATTTTTTGGATTAAAAATAGTTAAATTACAAATAAAATGTGCCTTTACTGAATCTCTTATAATATCAATATTTTTTTCTTTTAATTCTTGGACAATTCTGTCAAAAGCAAGATTAAAATCTTTTTTGCCTGTTTTTTTATCCACTGCCCAACGCGCTGAATAAATTCCTGGATTTCCATCCAATAACTCAACGCATAAACCAGAATCATCAGCCAAAGCCACTAAACCTGTCTTTTTGGCATAATATCTTGCCTTAATTAGAGAATTTTCTTGAAAATCTTTACCATCTTCAACTGGCTCTTCTAAATTATACTCAAAAGCACCAACTGCCTCAATTCCAACATTTTTAAGCAATGCAGAAATCTCTACTAATTTACCTTTATTTCCAGTTGCAATTAGAATTTTCATATTAAATATAAAATTCAAATAAATTAACCCCTTATTATAGAGGCAAAGCCAGTTATCAATAATTGAGATATTTAATACTACATAACCTCTACATAATTGCAAATATCCATCATATTAACATTGTATTTTGTGTGTCCCGGCTTCGCCACATAAGCAAAGGGGTCAAAGCAAAAATCCACTAACCTTTGGTTAGTTAATATTTAGTCATTGACCCTACCTTGTTACAAAGGATATTATTGTATAGTTATTTTTGAAATATTTAAGCAGAAAGGACTTTTCTACCTTTTGCTCTTCTCCTATTAATAACAGCTCTACCGCCTACAGTTTCCATGCGAGATCTAAAGCCATGTCTTCTTTTACGAACTATTTTACTTGGTTGAAATGTTCTTTTCATCTTTAGTTAAAATTAAAGTTAATTTTTTTAAGGAAAGGGATCATAAATCGGTCTTATTTTAAAAGCAACTGATAATTAGATGACTATTAACTTTGAATAGCTTTTACAAATGCTTTTTCTAGATTATCTTCCTTATATAATTTTTTAAAATCTTTTGATTTACCAACAAAAATTAATTTAGCTTTATCTAAAATAGCAATTCTATCACAAATTTCATCCACATCAGACAAAACATGAGAGCTAAAAAATATGCTACGACCCTCTTTTTTATACTTAACTAATTGTGCTTTTAAATTAATTCTAGCAATTGGATCAAGACCACTCATTGGCTCATCTAAAATAATTAAATTAGCCTTACTTAAAAATGTGCCAAGTAATCCTAGTTTTTGAGTCATGCCTTTGGAATATTTTCCAACTTTTAAGTAAAGAGCGCTCTCTTCTAAATCAAGAATCTTGGCAATTTCTATAGCTTCCACTAAATTTAAATCTTTTTTATGTAATCCTGTCACAAATTTCAGAAACTCCACACCTCTTAACTGCATTGATGGAGAAAATTTCTCTGGCAAATATGCAACTTCTTTTCTGCAATCAGGTAAAATAGAATCTTTGCCATACAGCTTTACTTTTCCTTGATCTTGTTTTAGTAAATCTAAAATAATTTTAATAGTAGTAGTTTTACCCGCGCCATTCAGGCCAACAAAACCAACAATTTCATTTTTCTTAACCTCAATATTAATATTGTCCAAAACCTTCTTTGTACCAAATGATTTATGTATGTTGGTTACTTTAATTGGATGTGACATTTACTTACTTATTGATAATATTATTAATACCTCTAATGGCTATTTCATAGCCATATACTCCAAAGCCAGAAATTATTCCATCAACAACATCTGAAATTAAAGAATTCTTCCTAAATTCTTCACGATTGAAAATATTAGAAATATGAATTTCAATTTTTGGCTTAGTGAAAATTTCTAAAGCATCACGAATAGCTACTGATGTATGAGTATAAGCAGCAGCATTTATAATAATACCATCAAATTTATTCAAAGCATTTTGGATCAAATCAATAATGTCACCCTCAATATTACTTTGTTTAAACTCAATATTTAAGCCAATATCACTTGCTAATTTTTGGCAATTTTCTTCAATCTTTTTTAAGGAAGAATCTCCATAAACCGACTTATCCCTCTTATCAAGCATGTTTAGATTAGGGCCATTAATAATTAAAATATTAGTCATTACTTACTTTGATATTTAATTTTAAAATAAATAGAAACTGTAATAAAAATTGATAATATATATATTATCCCAATAAAGACCAATGTCATCCAAGGTGTGATAACTAGGCCAATAGCAATTAAAGCCAGAGTTATTAAAGTTGGATAAAAATATTCATTACGAATTGGAATTTTTTTAATAGATATTGTTGGAATAGTGCTTGCTACAAGCAAAGCCAAACATGTCATATATAAAATTACTATTTCTGGTTTTGTAAAAAAATAATCATCTCCAAATTCATAAGAAAAAATCATAGGAAGCATTGCTAAAGCTGCACCACAAGGAGCTGGAACCCCAGCAAAGAAATATTTTTCTAATATTGGGTTTTCTACCTCTTTGTCTAAGGCAACATTAAAACGAGCTAATCTAATTGCCATACAGATAGCAAAGAATAAAACCAAGGCCCAATCAAAACCAATAATATTGCCAAATTGATTAACCCACATAAAAATTATAAAACCAGGAACAATACCAAAATTAACAAAATCAACAAGTGAATCTAACTGAGCACCAAACTCACTAGTAGAATTTAAGAATCTAGCCAAACGACCATCTACGCCGTCTAAAAACCCAGCAATTAATAAAAAAGTAGTAGCTTTAATGAACGAACCATCAACAGCAAAACGAATTGCTGATAAACCTATACAAAGACCAAACAATGTAACTAAACTTGGTAATACTTTAAGTAAAGTAAATGATTTTTCTTTTTCTTTGCTCATTATTAATTTTTTAGTTGTATTTAAAAGTAAAATGAATTTTATTTTACCCTTAAATAAGTTTCTTCTAGGATCTAATAAAAATCAATAAAAATTAATTCATGACAAATAATAAAAATCTTACTAATGAAATGGCAAATGCCATCAGATTTTTATCAATTGATGCTGTACAAAAAGCAAATTCTGGCCATCCGGGTATGCCAATGGGCATGGCTGATGTAGCCACTATATTATTTAGTGAATTTTTAAAATTTAACCCATCCGACCCTAAATGGGCCGATCGTGATCGCTTTATTTTATCTGCTGGTCATGGCTCCATGCTACTTTACTCCCTACTTTATTTAACTGGATATCAAGATATTACCTTAGAAGATATTAAGCATTTCAGGCAATTAGGGTCAAAAACTGCTGGACACCCTGAATATGGTGAGTTAGACGGCATTGAAACCACAACTGGTCCACTAGGACAAGGTTTAGCAAATGCTGTTGGCATGGCAATTGGTGAACAAATACAAGCACAACAATTTGGAGCCAAATTAGTTAATCACAAAACCTATTGTATAGTTGGAGATGGCTGTTTAATGGAAGGCATTAGCCAAGAAGCAATTTCAATTGCTGGGCACTTAAACCTATCTAACTTAGTGGTTTTATGGGACAATAATAATATCTCAATTGATGGTGAAATTGATATTGCTTCATCAGAAAATATGAAAGCACGTTTTGAAGCTTGCAACTGGAATGTAATTGAAATTGATGGTCACAATCATGATGAGATCAGACAAGCCCTGACTAATGCTGGTAAATCTGACAAGCCAATAATGATTTCTTGTAAAACTACTATTGCTTATGGCTCTCCCAATAAAGCTAATAGTGCCTCATCTCATGGTTCTCCGCTAGGAGAAAAAGAAATTAAAGCAACAAGAAAGGCTTTAAAATGGGAGTATGACCCATTTGAAATTCCAGAAGAATTATTAAAAGAATGGCGAAAAGCTGGGAAAAGAAGCCAAAACAAATATAATAAATGGTGTGCTGAATTAGAAAAATCAAAGGATAAAACTGAATTTACTCGCTTACAAAATTCAGAATTACCTAATTTTAAAAAGAAATTAGAAAAATTTAAACAGGCTACTTTCCTAAGCAAGCCAAATCAAGCTACCAGAAAATCTTCGGGAGACTCTTTAGAAATGCTAACAAAAGAAATTCCGGAATTAATTGGTGGATCAGCTGATTTAACTGGATCAGTTTGCACCAAAACCAGCCTTATGAAGGGAATTACTAAAGATGATTTTTCTGGAAGATATATTCATTATGGAGTTAGAGAACATGCTATGGGAGCCATTATGAATGGTTTAGCTCTTCATAAAGGGTTTATTCCATATAGCGGTACTTTCTTAGTATTTTCTGACTACATGAAACCAGCCATTCGCTTAGCTGCCCTGATGAAATTGCAAGTTATTTATATATTAACTCATGACTCAATTGGCCTTGGCGAAGATGGTCCAACTCATCAACCTGTAGAACATCTAGCATCACTTAGATCAATTCCAAACTTAAATGTCTTTAGACCAGCTGATGCTGCTGAAGTAGCTGGCTCTTTTGAGCAAGCCTTAGCTCATAAAAATACACCATCAGCAATAATATTATCCAGACAAGATGTTGGATATTTTAGAAGTGAGTATAATGCTGAAGGTTTTGGAAAATATGGTTCCTATGTTATTTCTGATACTGCTCTTGGGATTGATCCTGATGTAGTAATACTTGCTACTGGCTCTGAAGTTCAAATTGCTATTGAAGCTAAAGATATTATTCACAAAAGTGGTTTTGCTGTAAGGGTTGTATCAATGCCTTGTATCGAAATATTTACTGAACAAAGTCAAACTTATAAAAATAAAATTTTAGGTTCAAAAGAAATTTTAAAAGTTGGTATTGAAGCTGGAATTTATCAGGGATGGCATCGTTACCTTGGAAGTGACGGCATCTTTATTGGCATGGAAAGTTTTGGCGCTTCAGGTAAGGCTAAAGATTTATTCGAACATTTTGGCATTACCGCTCAAAAAGCTGCCAAAAAAATAATTGATGAACTAAACATCAGAAAAAAAAGGGAAAAAGCTTTAATGAGAAATGCTAAAGATTTATTAGACACTCAAGATCTCTTAGATGAAGAATCTAAAGAATATCAAGAGGAGTTGGAAGATTAAAAAAAATACATATGGATAATAAATTGGAATATTTACAATCTGGATATCATCGCTTTCGTCAAAAATATTTTCAAAAGGACAATCCAACTTTTAAGAAACTAAAAACTGGTCAAAAACCTAAAACTCTGGTTATTGCCTGCTCAGATTCTAGAGTTGACCCTACTATTATCATGGATTGTGCTCCTGGAGATTTATTTGTAGTAAGAAATGTTGCCAACTTAGTACCACCTTATAAAGATAACGACCATTATCACGGCACTAGTGCTGCATTAGAATTTGGTGTTTGTGGCCTTAATGTTCAAAATATTATTGTACTGGGACATAGCCTATGTGGAGGTATTACAAGTTTATTTGAAAAAGATAAACAAATAGAAAATAGAAACTTCGTTAATAAATGGATGAATATTGCTGGAGATATCCACAATCATAATTCAATAAATCAAGATACACCCTTAGAAATTAAAGCCGATCAATGTTCTAAATTGGCTATAACAAAATCTTTAGACAATTTAATGACTTTTCCTTGGATCAAAGAAAGAGCTAACAATAAAAAGCTTTTAATTCATGGTTGGTATTTTGATATTAGAACTGGAAAAATTGAATTTTTTGATAAAAATTCAGATCAATTTAAAGAGCTCTCTTAAATAATTACCCAATTTAACAATATTGTCCCATTTCTGCACACCACCTTTCTTTCCCTTGTTCCTTATATCTCTACGCAATTCTTATTTCCCATATTTTACTAA